>NZ_NEHZ01000015.1:0-180771 GCF_002112565.1 Pseudomonas sp. R25(2017) | reverse complement strand
TCAAAATTTCTTTTTCAACTTCAACCACTTGCGCTTTCGATCTCTCGTCAGCGGGAGGCGAATTCTACAGCGTTGCACGCTGCTGTCAACACCTCTTTTTCTCCGCTTTCGACCGGGAGGATCGAAACGCCGAAAGGGCCAAACATCACCACCCTCTTCGACTCCCTCCAGGCTTCGCTGAACTGAAGCGATCCGCTGCCGAAAACTTCGTAACTCGTTGAATCTCAAGGAGTTTTCCGTTTCGACTGCGCCGGAAGTGGGGCGAATTATAGAGAACTGAAATCTACCGTCAACCGTTAATTTCACTTTTCTTGCAGAATCCGCTTTTTCCCCATCAACCGCGGGATCCGACGCGTCACAGGAGGGATCCGCAGCACCAATAGAGAGGCACCTATAAAGGCATAGACTGCCCACTCCTTGAGGTCCGCCCGTACGATCCAAAGCATATGCAGCAACCCAAGCCCGAGGATCGGATAAACCAACCGATGCAGCTTCTTCCAACGGACACCCAGCCGACGCTGACTGTAACGGTTGGAGGTGACGGCTAGCGCCAGCAATCCCAGGAATGCCAGCGCTCCGACGATGACGTACGGACGCTTGCGCAACTCAACCCCCAGCTGCGACCAGTCGAACCCCAGGATGAACGCCATATAGCTGAACAAATGCACAACCACATAGGCGAAGCACCAAAGGCCCAGCTGCCTGCGGACGGCAATCCATCCCGCCCACCCGGTCAGCTTCTGTGCCGGCGTCATGCTCAAGGTGACCAGCAGCAGCACCAGCGCGCCTAGCCCTAACCGATCGACCAGCACTTTGCCTGGATCCGGCCCGAGCAGATCCGAAAAGGCCTGGTAGAACCACAGCAGCGGCCAGATCGCCGCGGCGACAAAAACACCCATACGCCAAAAGGTATGCCGCATCAGTAGTTCTTCCGCAGATCGAGCCCGGCATAAAGAGAAGCAACCTCTTCCGCGTAGCCGTTGAACATCTGCGTATCACGCACGTTGGGCTTGAACAGGCTGTTCGGCAGACGCCGCTCCCGCGCCTGCGTCCACCTCGGGTGGTCGACCGTCGGGTTCACGTTCGCGTAAAAGCCGTATTCATTCGCTGCGATGCTTTGCCAGGTGGTCTTCGGCTGCTCACTCACCAGACTGATCCGCACGATCGACTTCACGCTCTTGAAGCCGTACTTCCAAGGCACCACCAGACGCAGGGGCGCACCATTCTGATTCGGCAGTTCTCGGCCATACATGCCGACCGCCAGAATCGCCAACGGATGCATTGCCTCATCCAGACGCAAACCCTCTACATAGGGCCAATCGATCAGGGCGAACCCGGATCGCTGCCCCGGCATGATCTTGGGATCCTGCAGGGTTTCGAAACGGATGAATTTGGCGTTGGAGGTCGGCTCGACCTGCTTGAGCAGCGCCGACAGAGGAAAGCCGATCCAGGGAATGACCATCGACCACGCCTCGACGCAGCGCAAACGATAGATCCGCTCCTCCAATCGGTAGGGCTTCATGAAGTCTTCCAGCGCATAACGCCCCGGCTTACCCACCTCGCCGTCCACCACCACGCTCCAGGGTTCGGTCTTCAGGGAGCCGGCGTTGGCTGCCGGGTCACCCTTGTCGGTGCCGAACTCATAGAAGTTGTTGTAATGGGTCGCGTCCTTGAACGGCGTGATGGCCTCGTCCTTGGCGCTGACCGCTCCCCATTGGGTGGAGGGCAGTTTTTCGGCAAACCAAGTAGGTGCCTTTCCGGGATCGACATCGGCGTAACGCGCAGTCTCTTCGGCACCGGCCCAGCGCGGCAGGCCGGTCATGGCCAGGCCGGCGGCCGTTGCGCCAAGCAGTTGCCGACGGGACAGGTAGATGGATTCGGGCGTGACGTCCGACTCAGTGCAACCGGACGCCTTGGGGACTTTGATCAGCATGACAACTCCGCAGTTTTGGAGGACAGATGCACCCGTAGACTGCGGAGTATGAGGGAAATTACATCACTCGGCGTTTTTGTGGCGACGAAGATGCAACAGGTACTGCACCGGGCCGGACGCCGCATAGGCAAGGAAAACCAGCAGCAGGATGCGCGGCGGATCGCTGAACACCACGGCAAAGACCAGCACCACCGCGAGGATCGCCACGAAAGGCACGCGGCCTTTGAGGTCTAGTTCCTTGAAGCTGTTGTACTTGATGTTGCTGACCATCAGCATGCCCGCAGCGGCGACCATCAGGGCAACCAGGAACGACATCTTCGAACCCTGGATCCCGTAATCGCTGAACGCCCAGACGATGCCCGCCACCACGCCGGCGGCAGCAGGGCTGGCCAAGCCGATGAAGTAACGCTTGTCCGCCGTGCCGACCTGAGTGTTGAAGCGCGCCAGACGCAGCGCCGCACCGGCCACATAAATGAAGGCGACCATCCAGCCGACCTTGCCCATGTCGCCCAGCGCCCAACCGAACGCCAGCAACGCCGGGGCCACGCCGAAGGCAACCATATCGGACAGCGAGTCGTACTCGGCGCCGAACGCGCTCTGGGTGTTGGTCATCCGCGCGACGCGGCCGTCGAGGCCGTCGAGCACCATGGCGACGAAGATCGCGATGGCGGCGAAGGCGAAGTACTTGCTCGCATTGGCCGCATCCCCCGCGCTCAATGCGGCCTGGGCGCTCATGGAGTTGATGATGGAATAGAACCCTGCGAACAGGTTCGCGGTGGTGAACAGGTTCGGCAGAAGATAGATACCACGATGCCGGACTTTACGGCCTTCGGCGTCATGGCCCTCTTCGACGTGCTCGTCGACGGGCAGCAGGCTTTCGGCGTCGGAAGCCTGGTTCGGCTCTTCAGGACGTTCGCTCATGGACATTACCTTGCAACGGATTGGACAGTTTCGACAGGTGTCTGGGACGACGGTTCGGCCGCAAACGATGCAGCTTTATACCAGAAGCGTCGGGCTCAAACGAAAAAACGCGGCCGAGGCCGCGTTTTTCGCACACGGGTCGAGGACTTAGTTCTTGGCTTTGTCGACGATCTTGTTGGCACCGATCCACGGCATCATCGAGCGCAGTTGCTCGCCGATGATTTCGATGCCGTGAGCGGCGTTGTTGCGACGCTTGGCGGTCATCGAAGGGTAGCCGGTCGCGCCTTCGTTGATGAACATTTTGGCGTACTCGCCGTCCTGAATGCGTTTCAGGGCATTGCGCATGGCCTGACGGGATTCGGCGTTGATCACTTCCGGGCCGGTCACGTACTCGCCGTACTCGGCGTTGTTGGAGATCGAGTAGTTCATGTTGGCGATGCCGCCTTCGTACATGAGGTCAACGATCAGCTTCAGTTCGTGCAGGCACTCGAAGTAGGCCATTTCAGGCGCGTAGCCTGCTTCGACCAGGGTTTCGAAACCGGCTTTCACCAGCTCGACGGTACCGCCGCACAGAACGGCTTGTTCGCCGAACAGGTCGGTTTCGGTCTCGTCCTTGAAGGTGGTTTCGATGATGCCGGTACGGCCGCCGCCGACGCCTGCCGCGTAGGACAGCGCAACGTTCTTGGCGTTGCCCGAAGCGTCCTGGTAGACGGCGATCAGGTCAGGGATGCCGCCGCCTTTGACGAACTCGGAACGCACGGTGTGGCCCGGCGCTTTCGGCGCGATCATGATCACGTCGAGGTCGGCACGCGGAACGACCTGGTTGTAGTGGATCGCGAAGCCGTGGGAGAAGGCCAGGGTGGCGCCCTTCTTGATGTTCGGCTCGATTTCGTTCTTGTACAGCTGGGACTGGAACTCGTCCGGGGTCAGGATCATGACCAGGTCGGCGCCGGCGACAGCGGTGGCCACGTCGGTGACTTTCAGGCCATGGGCCTCGGCCTTGGCGACGGTGGAGGAACCTTTGCGCAGGCCGACGGTGACGTCGACGCCCGAGTCCTTCAGGTTGCACGCCTGGGCGTGACCTTGGGAACCGTAACCGATGATGGCAACTTTCTTGCCCTGGATGATCGACAGGTCACAGTCTTTATCGTAGAAAACTTTCATGAAATTCCCCTATATATCCAGGCCGTTCAGGCCGTTCGCCAAATTGTTTTAGATGCTGAGCACTTTGTCGCCGCGGGCAATCCCGGTGACGCCGCTGCGTACGGTTTCCAGAATCGAGGCAGTGCCGATCGACTGGATGAAGCTGTCGAGCTTGTCGCTGGTACCGGTCAGTTGAACGGTATAGACGCTGGCGCTGACATCGACGATCTGCCCACGATAGATATCGGTGGTGCGTTTGATCTCGGCGCGCTGGGCGCCGGTGGCCTTGACCTTGACCAGCATCAGTTCGCGCTCGATGTGAGCGCTCTCCGACAGATCCACCAGCTTGACCACCTCGACCAGCTTGTTCAGGTTCTTGGTGATCTGCTCGATGATTTCATCGTGACCGACGGTGGTCAGCGTCAGACGCGACAGGGTCGGGTCCTCGGTCGGCGCCACGGTCAGGCTTTCGATGTTGTAGTTGCGCTGCGAGAACAGGCCGACCACACGCGACAAGGCGCCGGGTTCGTTTTCCAGAAGCAAGGAAATGATGTGCCGCATGATTAGGTACGCTCCGTCTTGCTCAGCCACATATCGCGCATGGAGCCGTCTTTGATCTGCATCGGGTAGACGTGCTCGCTGGTGTCGACCTGGATGTCGAGGAACACCAGGCGATCCTTCATGGCGAACGCCTCTTCCATCTTCGGCTTCAGGTCCTTCAGGTCGGTGATGCGGATGCCCACGTGACCATAGGCCTCGGCCAGCTTGACGAAGTCAGGCAGCGATTCCATGTAGGAGTGCGAGTGGCGGCTGCCGTAGCTCATGTCCTGCCACTGGCGAACCATGCCCAGCACGCCGTTGTTCAGGTTGACGATCTTCACCGGCAGACCGTACTGCATGCAGGTCGACAGTTCCTGGATGTTCATCTGGATGCTGCCCTCGCCCGTCACGCACGCGACGTCCGAATCCGGGAAGCTCAGCTTCACGCCCATGGCCGCCGGGAAACCGAAGCCCATGGTGCCCAGGCCACCGGAGTTGATCCAACGGTTGGGCTTGTTGAACTTGTAGTACTGTGCAGCGAACATCTGGTGCTGGCCCACGTCGGAGGTCACAAAGGCATCGCCCTTGGTCACTTCGCACAGGGTCTCGATCACGGTCTGCGGCTTGATCTTGCTGCCGTCGCCCTTGTCGTAAGGGAACAGGCCGCGGTCACCGCGCCATTCGTCGATTTGCTTCCACCAGCTGGTCACGGCGTCCTTGTTCGGGGTCTCGCCGATTTCCTTGAGGATCGCGACCATTTCGGTCATGACGCTCTCGACGGGACCCACGATCGGTACGTCGGCCTTGATGGTCTTGGAGATCGACGCCGGGTCGATGTCGACGTGAATGATCTTGGCGTTCGGGCAGAACTTCGGCGCGCCGTTGATCACCCGGTCGTCGAAGCGAGCGCCGACGGCCAGGATCACATCGGCATGGTGCATCGCCAGGTTGGCGGTGTAGCTGCCGTGCATGCCGAGCATGCCGATGAACTGACGGTCGGTGCCGGGGAAACCGCCCAGGCCCATCAGGGTGTTGGTCACCGGCAGGTTGAGCATCTTGGCCAGTTCGGTCAGCGGCGCGGAGCCGTTGCCGAGGATCACGCCGCCGCCCGAATAGAGGACGGGACGCTTGGCCGCCAGGAGCATTTCCGCTGCCTTGCGGATTTGCCCGGAGTGGCCGCGGACGGCCGGGCTGTAGGAACGCAGCTTGGCTTTTTTCGGGAAGACGTATTCGAACTTCTCGGCCGGGTTGGTCATGTCTTTCGGGACATCGACAACGACCGGGCCCGGACGACCGGATTGCGCCAGGTAGAAGGCCTTCTTCATGACTTCCGGGATTTCCGAAGCGTGCTTGATCATGAAGCTGTGCTTCACGATCGGCCGGGAGATGCCGATCATGTCGGTTTCCTGGAACGCATCGGTGCCGACCATGGTGCTCGGCACCTGACCGGAAATGATCACCATCGGAATGGAGTCCATATAGGCGGTCGCGATACCGGTGATGGCGTTTGTGGCGCCAGGACCGGACGTCACCAGCACCACGCCGGCCTTGCCGGTGGCACGGGCATAGCCGTCAGCCATATGGGTAGCCGCTTGTTCGTGACGAACCAGGATGTGAGTCACTTCCGGTTCTTTGAACAGGGCATCGTAGACATGAAGGAGAGCACCACCCGGGTACCCGTAGATATATTTGACGCCTTCGTCACGCAAGAAGCGGACGAGCATCTCACCGCCAGATAAAAGCTCCACGTTGTTCACCTCTAAAACGCCAGAATACCGTCCACGAAATAGCGGAACGGGTCTTAATAGGTTTACTTCTCGGCAGAGCATGAGCGACGGTGGTCGCCGACTACGTCAGCACTGACTGAGCAAGTATTGGGATCGTCCCAAGTGTTGCGGGCCTTTCCCACCCAGCGCGAGGTAACGCGTTGCGGGTGTAACAGGTCGACGCGGATAGGCGCCTCATGATCTGCCGAGCGGGTCTGCTTCTGGCAGTCCCTCTACAGCGGACTTTGGATTCTTCTGTTTCGCCCTCTGCAAGTCAAGCCGTCTATGGGCTTAATTGTGGGTAAATACATGAGAACGCAAGAAAAAACCTGTAAAGAGCTACTCTGTTAGCTCCGATTGCGCAGTTTTACCAAGGAATCAGCATGCGAACGCTTATCGCCAGTCTGCTGATCGGCCTTAGCCCGTGGTGCATGGCCGGTCAGATCTACACTTGGGTGGACGCCCAAGGGGTCACGCATTTCGACGCGCAACCGCCGCCGGGACAGCCCGCCATCACCGTGCAGCCCTCTGCCCCGCCCCTCCCCTCTGCGTCCAAGCCATCGGCAATGCCGGGCAGCGGCGCACTCGGCGACCAGAAAGCCATCGACGAAAAGGTCAAGCGGCAAGTCGCCGAACAGCAAGCGCAGCTGACGGCGTTTTGCGACCAGGCGCGCACCAATCTTGCGCAGTTGCAGAACAATCCGCGCCTGAGGGAAGAAGTGGAGGGAAAGGTGCGACGGCTCAACGAAGAGCAGCGTCAGGAGCGAATCGCCGAAACGCACAAGCAGATAAACGAAAACTGCCAGTAGCCACCGGCAGTTTCCGGCTCAACGCGATGCGGTGATCAGCAGGTCGAACTCTTTGAGCAGCACCTGCAGTTGACGGTCCTTGCCCTGCACGTTGCGCTGGGCGAAGACCATCTCGGCCATTTCCTGGATGCCCGACGCGTTGGGCAGCGGCAGATCCTGCTCAAGGATGATCTTCATCTTCGGCAGGAAGATCCATTGCAGCCACTGCTCGAACTCGAGGGTATCGACGGCGAAGGGCTCGACGCTGTTCAGGGCCTCGGCGGACGGCGGCACGTCGTCCCACCAGCCCTGGGCGCGCAGTTCACGCTCGATCAGCAGCAACTGATCGGCGACTTTCGGAAAACGCACGTCCATCACAGCGAGACCCGGGCTTTCTGACGGGCCAGCGCGGCGCCGGAGGCATCGCCCTGCTTCTCGCGGGCCTGGGCGATCAGCTCCCACAGGCTGGCCTGCAGGTCCGGACGACCGTTGGCCATCGTCAGGGCACGGCGGGCGAACTGCTCGGCCTGCGGCGCATCGCCTTGGGCCATGCGCACCTGGGCCAGGCGGTACAGCACTTGCGGCTCACGCGGGGCCACACGCTGGGCACGCTCCAGGCTGGACGAGGCGCCGTTGAGGTCGCCGCCGGCCTGTTGCTGTTGGGCGGTGGTCAACAGCGCGAGCACCGGGCCGTCCAGTTGCTCGTCGGCGGACAGACCGCCGCCGCTGCCGCTGGCCGACGGGATGCCGCTCGGTGCCGAAGGCATGCTGTAGCTGCCGGAGCCGATCGGTGCGGATTCCACCGGCGCAGCGTTGTACGGCCCCGGGGTGATGCCGCCGGACGCCGGGCCCGGAACGATCGGCGAGGTGCTGATCGGCGTCGAGGTCGCCGCGCCGCCCGGCACCATCACCACCACGCCGGTGTCGCCTTGGGGAATGGCCTGGGCCTGGCTCTGCGCCGGCCGCTTCACGGTCGTCTGCCGGAACCCGCCATTGGCCGAAATGCGCTCGCTGTTGGACACGGCGGTGCCGGAATCCACAACCGGAATCGAACCACGCTGCACGGTAGAGCAGCCGCTGAGCAGCGCCACGGCGGTCACCGCCGGAATCAACCACTTGTTCACTTGAATCCCTCTTTGCTTAATTCATCCAGCCCTTGACCCAATCCATCACCGACTCGGCAGGTGTGGGGTTTTCGCCCGCACACGCAGCGCCGGGCGGAGGCTCGCTGCCGCGAATATACGGCATCTGCACCGCACCCGGGCAATTGGCGTCGGAACCCTGGCCGGTGCGCGCATCGACCCAGGCCTGCACCACGTTGTCCGGTTGCGGCATGTCCAGCGGCAGCGGATCGGCCTTGCGCATGAAACTGGTCCAGACCTGCAGCGCGCCGGTGGCGCCGGTGAACGGCGTCTTGCCGTTGTCGTCGCGGCCCAGCCACACCACCGCCAGCAGGTCCTGGCTGAACCCGGCGAACCAGCTGTCGCGCGAGTCGTTGCTGGTGCCGGTCTTGCCGGCCAGCGTCAGGGTCTTGGGCAACACGTTATAAACCGAACTGCCGGTGCCTTCACGCATGACTCGCTGCATGGCGTTCTGGATCAGGTAGATCGAGGCCGGATCGAAGCGCTGTTCGATCTGGAACGGATAGCGCTTGAGCGGTTCGCCCTCGGCGGTCAGCACGCTGCGGATCCCGCGCATCGGCGTGTTGAAGCCGCCGTTGGCCAGGGTCTGGTACATGGTCGCCACTTCCATCGGGGTCATGCCGCCTGCCCCCAGCAGCATCGATGGGAAGGCCGGGAAGTCGCGGGTAACGCCCAGGCGTCCCAAGGTCTTGAGCACGTTGGGCACACCGATGGCGAGCCCCAGACGGGCTGTGGACAAGTTGTAGGAATGCGCCAGTCCCTGATAAAGGAACACGGTGCCGTGGGAGCGGCGGTCATAGTTCTGCGGTTTCCAGACCTGCCCGTCCGCGCCCTTCACCGAGAAGGATTCGTCCGACAGCCAACTGGTCAGCGTGTACTGGCTCGGCTTCTCCAGCGCGGTCAGGTACACCGCCGGCTTGATCAGCGAGCCGATCGGCCGCACCGCATCCAGTGCCCGGTTGAAGCCGGCGAAGCTGGCCTGACGGCTGCCGATCATGGCCTGGACCTCGCCCGTTTCCGGGTTGGTCACGACCATTGCCGCTTCCACGTCGTCGGCGCCTTTGCGGCCGGACAGGCGCTTGAAGGTGTCGTTGACCGACGCTTCGGCCTTCATCTGCAGGATCGGATCGAAGCTGGTGAAAATCCGCAGGCCCTCTTCGGTCAAGTCTTCGTCGCGGTAGTCTTCACGCAACTGGCGCTTGACCAGATCGATGAAGCCCGGGAACGAGCTGTCGGCCAGCTTGCCGCGGGTGGTCACGCCCAGCGGCATCTTCTTCGCCGCCTCCACCTGTTCGGCGGTCGCGACGCCCTGCTGCTCAAGCACGTCGAGCACCAGGTTGCGTCGCTCCAGCGCCCGCTCCGGGTTGCGGCGCGGGTTGTAGTAGGACGGCCCCTTGACCATGCCCACCAGCAGCGCGACCTGATGCAGCTTCAGCTCGGACAGCGGCTGGCCGAAGAAGAACTGGCTGGCCAGACCGAAACCGTGCACCGCACGCTGACCGTCCTGGCCCACGAACACTTCGTTGAGGTACGCCTCAAGGATTTCCTTCTTGTCGTAATGCAGCTCCAGCAGCATCGCCATCATGGCTTCGGTGAGCTTGCGGGTCAGGCTGCGTTCGTTGGTCAGGTAGAAGTTCTTCACCAACTGCTGGGTCAGCGTACTGCCGCCCTGGGTCATCTTGCCGCCGGAGGTGTTCACCCACACCGCCCGGGCGATCGACTTCGGCGACACGCCCCAGTGGCTGTAGAAATCCCGGTCTTCCACGGCCACCAGGGTTTCCAGCAGGTACGGCGGCACCTGGTCGAGTTTGATCAGGATCCGGTCTTCGAGGTTTTTCGGGTAGATCCCGCCGATCAGCAGCGGCTCCAGGCGCACCACGGACAGTTTCGAGCCGTTGGTCGCCGAGAGCTCGGCCACGTAGTCGCCGGAGAACCGCACGCGCACCGGCTGCGGTTTTTCCAGCCCTTCATAGAACTGGAAGCCACGGGTGTTCAGGTCGACGGTGTTGCCGTTGACCGATGCCGCGCCGGGGCCGTTGCTGACGCTTTCGCGGCGGTAGCCGAGGGCATCGAGTTCGGTGAGGAAATCGTCCTTGCTCAGCTTTTGTCCGACGAACAGCTCAAGCGGCCGCGCGTACACCTTGGCCGGGATCGTCCAGCGCTTGCCGGAGAATTTCTCCTGCACCACGGCATCGAGGTACACGGCGAAGCCGGCCAGCACCACAAGGCCGACCAGGCTGAGTTTAAGGGCCCAGCCCAGCCATGGGCGCAGGCCCCGGGAGGGTGGTTTTTTCGGTGTGCGGGGGGATCGGGTACGTGTCATGGCGGCGGATTATACGCACTTTATTCATACTCAACAGGAGCGCTCCGAGGTTTGCGTCGGGCGGGCGAGCGGCCATAATGAGCGCCTCGAATCCCCCAGACACTGAAGGATCACCTGTGAGCCAGTCCCTGATCGCTGCCCTGCAAAACCCGGCCCTCTACCCGCACCCCGTCGAAGGGTTCCAGGTCATCGAAACCCACATCTCGTGGGTGCTGCTCACCGGTCAGTTCGCCTATAAAGTGAAGAAGCCGGTGAACTTCGGCTTCCTCGACTTCACCGGCCTCGAGTCCCGCGCGCATTTCTGCGGCGAAGAGCTGCGGCTGAACCAGCGCCTGACCGACGACCTTTACCTGGAGGTCCTGCCGGTCACCGGCACCGCCGAGAACCCGCAACTGGGCGGCGACGGCCCGGCCATCGAATACGTGCTGAAGATGCGCCAGTTCCCGCAGACCGGGCTGCTCAGCACCCTGCAGGCCAACGGCGAGCTGACCACTGCCCACATCGACGAGATGGCCGAGCAGATCGCCCGTTTCCACCTCAATGCGCCGAAGGTGCCGGCCGAACACGACGCCGGCACGCCGGACAGCGTGATGGCGCCGGTTCGCCAGAACTTCGAGCAGATCCGTCCGTTCCTCAGCGACAAGAACGACCTGCTGCAACTCGAAGCCCTCGAGGCCTGGGCCGAAGCCAGCTTCGATCGCCTCAAGCCGCTGTTCGCCCAACGCAAGGCCGAGGGCTTCACCCGCGAATGCCACGGTGACATCCACCTGGGCAACGCCACCGTGATCGACGGCAAGGTCGTGATCTTCGACTGCATCGAGTTCAACGAACCGTTCCGTTTCACCGACGTCTACGCCGACATCGGTTTCCTGGCGATGGACCTGGAAGACCGAGGCCTGAAATCCCTGGCCCGCCGCTTCATCAGCCAGTACCTGGAACTGACCGGCGACTACCAGGGCCTGGAAGTCCTGAACTTCTACAAGGCCTATCGCGCCCTGGTGCGCGCCAAGGTGTCGCTGTTCAGCATGCCGGCCGACGCCACGCCGGTGCAGCGCGCCACCACCCTGCGCCAGTACCGCAACTACGCCAACCTGGCGGAAAGCTACAGCACCATCCCTTCGCGCTTCATGGCGATCACCCACGGCGTATCGGCGGTGGGCAAGAGCCACGTGGCCATGCGCCTCGTGGAAGCGTTGGGCGCCGTCCGCCTGCGTTCCGACGTGGAGCGCAAGCGCCTGTTCGGCGAGCAGACCGTCGCCAATGACGTCCAGGCCGGCATCTACAGCCCTGAAGCCAGCGTCGCCACCTACGACCGTCTGCATGAAGTGGCGGCGGTGATCCTGCGTGCAGGCTTCCCGGTGGTGATCGATGCGACCTACCTCAAGCGCGGCCAGCGCGACAGCGCGGCGGCCGTCGCCGAGGCCACCGGCACGCCGTTCCTGATCTTGGACTGCAACGCGCCGCAAGCCGTGATCGAAAGCTGGTTGGCGATTCGTCAGGCGGACAAAAAAGATCCGTCCGACGCGACCCTGGCCGTCATCGAGGCGCAACAGGCCAACCGCGAAGCCCTGACCCCGGAAGAGATCCTGCGCAGCAAGCGCGTGCAGACCAATGAATCCGGCACGCTGGACACCGTCGTGGCACAGATCCGTCAGCGTCTGCCAGGCCTGTAAGGGACTATTTCGGCCGTGAAGCCCCCGCTTGCTTCACGGCCGTCAAATAGTGGCATTATACTGGCGTCATAAAACCAACAGGTGAATTGACATGAGCCAGCCGAAACTACTCGACACCCCGCTGTACGCCTTGCTGCACAAGGATGACATCGCAGGCTTCAACAAGGAGCGACCCAAGGACGGGCCGATCGATATGGTGGGCGGCGATTTCCGCGGCCTCGACCTGCGTGAACTGAACGCTGACGGCGTTGATTTCACCGACGCCTATTTCCGCTCCGCCGACCTTCGCGGCATCGACTTTCGCCAAGCCTCGCTGGAAGGCGCCAGCCTGGCCCACGCGCAGATCTCCGGCGCGTACTTTCCGCCTGAGCTGAGCGCCGACGAGATTCTGATGTCGATGAATTTCGGCACCCGGCTGCGCTACCGCACCCGCTGAAGCCGCCCGAGCCGTCCAGCGCCCCTGCGCTGGACGGCATGCCGCCTGTTCCTTCCCACGCCCCACCACTGCTGCTGAGCAATCGGCCGCCCCTTAGAAGCGTTTGCGTCCAATCCGACCAACGAACCACGCTTTTCCTGCTGATGGCTACACTCCTGAGAAGATCGCCCACGCACCATTCGGCCGTCGCAAGGAGGCTTGATGAATGATGAACTGCAACACCTGAAGAATCTCGGCAAGACGTCGGCGCAATGGCTGCATGCCGTGGGCATCCACAGCGCTTCGGATCTGCGCCGCCTGGGCGCGGTGGACGCTTACCGTGCCGTGCGGACCCGAGGGTTCCGGGCGTCGAAGGTGTTGCTGTACGCGATTGAAGGGGCGTTGATGGACGTGCACTGGAACGACATCCCCGCCGAGCGCAAGGACGCTCTGAACAAGCAGCTCGAAGCCATTTCCTCCCGCCACAAGAATTGAACGGGCACTCGCCGCCATGTACTTGCTCGGGGATCAGTCGGCCTATGCCGATGCGTTGACCAGTCGCCTGCAGGACCTGCCGATGCAATGCCTGGCGGGGCTTGCGCCTTGCGGGCCGCCGCTGGAGCTGGAGTCGGCGGACGACCTGATGGCGCAGTTGCCCGGCGACCGGCTGTTTGTGCTCAGCCAAGGCGTGGTCAACGGCAGCCTCGCCGCCCGGACCTTGTTCTATTGGCACGAGGGCGACCTGATCGGCCTGCAGCAAGGGCCGGAGTGGACGGATCTGCGGCTGTGCGCAGACGGCCCACTGAGCCTGTTGCCGTATCGGCGAAACGATGTGTTCCAGCATGTGTACTCGACGCCCGCGAACGGCGACCTGTTCCTGCGCTACCTGCTCGGCCAGACCGCCCTGCTCGCCCATGCCGTCGCCGAGCTTAAGCCCCGCGAGTTCCGCAGCACCAACGGGTTCAAACGGGTTCCTACAGGTGAAGTGCTGATTCAGCAGGGCGACACCTCCGACCATGTGTTCGTGATCATCGAAGGGCATGCCGAAGCGTTTGTCGACGGACACAAGGTGGGCGATGTGCCCAGGGACGAGATCTTCGGAGCCATGGCGGCGTTCACCGGCGAACCGCGCAACGCTACGGTGATCGCCAGCGAGCCGAGCACCGTGATGCTGATTCCCGGCGATCAGTTTCTCAGCATGACGCGCACCAACCCTAAAATCGCCCACAGCCTGATCGAAAGCATGGCGCGGCGCATCGACCAGCTCAACCGCCAGCTTGCCGCGTTTCACGCCCAGCATTGACGTCCCTTGTTTCCGGGGCTTTTTGGCCTTTTTCCAGACAAGGGAAAAGAAATCGGAAAGGGTTGTTGACTTGGTAATGAGAATCGCTATGATTATCACGACTGGTCGCGAGACCGGTCGATATTCTGAAAGGCCCTTGGTTCGGACTCTCAGATTATCTCCTCATCAGGCTAATCACGGTTATTTGACCCGGTTTTTACCGGGTCTTTTTTTGCCTGGGGAAAAGTCATTTGCCGAACTGCTTTCGCATCTCGGCACAGTAATCCTGCGGCGGTCGGGCAGGCGTGAACCAGACATAGTCGGCCATGCTCGCCGACACTTCACTGCCCTGTTCCGCCAGCAGCAGCACCGTCGGCGCTTCCTCTGCGCCAAGATCCAGCGCATGCAGCGGCACGCCGACATCCTTGCGCGCATGAAAGGCTCCGGCGAACAGCATCGCGGGCGCAGGCGCCGCCAACAAGCGCGAGGCCATGCGCCGATCCCGCTGTTGCTGAACCGCCAGCATCGCCGGCATTTGCGAGGCCGGCAGCAAGCCGCAGTGAGAATCGGCAATCTGCTCCAGCAATTGCTTCTTGACCGGTGCAGCGTTGCTGCGGGTTCCGCTCAACGCCGGAGACTCGCGGTAGAACGCCCGAACGTCGGCGGCATCGAGATTGGCCGCCAGCAGCGGATAAGGCTGAGCGAGGGCAAACCGGACGATCGGCCCGTACAGGCTCCAGTCCCATCCATCCTGCCAGGCCAAGGCTTGGGCAAGGTCTGCGGGAGGCGCAGCGGACCTGCGCACATCATCGACCCGCGCCTGTTGCTCGGGCACCAGCATTTCCAACAGCAGGCTGCCTTGGGGGCGTTCCTTTTCCAGGTTCTGCAGCAGCCACAGCTGCAGGCCATGGTGGTCGGCATTGTCGTGCTGCTCGCCGACGATCACCCGCTGCGGCTCGCCCAGGCGTGCCAGCAGTTGCCGGGGCGTCAGCGCCTCACCGCTACGCAGGTCCCGGATTTCGCCCGTGACCGGAGGCGGTGCCACAGCCTGACAGCCGCCGAGCAACAAGATCGCCAACAACAGGATTGCGCGCATGCCTGCACCTCGTAGATCCGTTCAGCGGGCGATGATCAGCGGGTGTCCGCGCTCCGGATGCGGTTGCACCAGCACCTCCAGGCCGAACACCGCCTTGAGCGAGTCCGGCCGCAACACCTGCTGCGGCGTGCCCAGCGCCACGGGCCGTCCGCTTTCGAGCAGCAGGATGCGATCACAATAGCGCGCCGCCAGATTCAGATCATGCAGGATCACCATCACCGCCGCGCCGCGGTCGGCAAACGCCCGCACGGCCTGCAGCGTGGTGTGCTGATGCAGCGGATCGAGCATCGACGTCGGCTCGTCCAGCAGCAGGATCTGCCCGGCCTGCCCCGGCCACAACTGCGCCAGCACCCGCGCCAGGTGCACACGCTGGCGTTCGCCGCCGGACAGCGCCAGATAGCTGCGTCCGCTCAAGTGCGCCGCATCCGCCGCCTGTAACGCCTCGATGATGATTTCATCGTCGCGCACCCGTCCGGCCTGATGCGGCAAGCGCCCCATCCCGACCACTTCCTCGACGCGGAAAGCGAACTCCAGGGTGGACACCTGCGGCAGCACCGCCAGCCGCTGGGCGCGTCGGCTGCCGCGCCACTGCGCCAATGCCACGCCCTCAAGCAGGACGTCACCGTCGTCCGGCGCCAGCTCGCCGCACAAGGCGCCGAGCAACGTGCTCTTGCCCGCGCCGTTCGGGCCCAGCACCCCCAGCACCTCGCCCGGCGCAAGCTGCAGGCTGACCCCGGCCAGCACCGTCTTGCGGCCGCGGCGGATGTGCAGATTGTCTGCGCGCAACATCAGGCCCGCCCTCGCAGCAGCAGATAAAGGAAGAACGGCGCCCCGATGAACGCCGTCACGATGCCGATCGGCAGTTCCGCCGGCGCCAGCGCCAGCCGCGCCACCAGATCCGCCAGCAACAGCAGGCTCGCCCCGGCCAGCACCGACGCCGGCAACAGCACCCGGTGATCGGGCCCGGCCAGCAGCCGCACCAGATGCGGCACCACCAGGCCGACGAAACCGATCATTCCCGCCGCCGCCACGGCCGCGCCGACGCCGAGGGCCGTGCAGAACACCAGTTCGCGCTTGAGCCGTTCGACATCGATGCCAAGATGCCCGGCCTCGGACTCCCCCAGCAACAGCGCATTCAGCGCCCGTGCCCGGCGCGGCAGCCACAAGGCCACCCCGGCGCTGATGATCAGCAGCGGCCACAAGCGTGCGTAACTGGCGCCGTTGAGGCTGCCCAGGTTCCAGAACGTCAGGGTGCGCAGGGTCGCGTCATCCGCCAGGTAAGTGAACAGGCCGACGGCCGAGCTGGCCAGCGCGGTCAGGGCGATCCCCGCCAACAGCATGGTGGCGACATTGGTCTGCCCGTTGCGCCGGCCCAACCGGTACACCAGCGCCGTCACCCCGAGGCCGCCGAGAAACGCGCACGCCGACAACAAATAGGGGCCGAACCACTCCGGCAGCCCACCGAACAGCGAACCGCCGACAATCGCCACCGCCGCCCCCAACGCCGCGCCGCTGGACACACCGACCAGCCCCGGGTCGGCCAACGGATTGCGGAACAACCCCTGCATCGCCACGCCGGACAGCGCCAGCACCCCGCCGACCGCCAGCCCGAGCAGCGTGCGCGGCAGACGGATCTGCCAAAGGATCAGTTCGGCCTGCTCCAGCCCGTCCGCCGCCAGCGGCACGCCGAGCATGCGCAAGGCCGCGCGCAGCGTATCCAGCAACGGCAGGCTGACCGGCCCCAGCGCCAACGACAGCCAGGTCGCCGACAGGCACAACAGGATCAGGCCGATGAACAGGCCCCGGGGTTTGACCACTGGATTCATTGCCCGCCCTTGGCCGGGTAGAAACCGTCGGACAGCGCCTTCAGCGCCGCCGGCAGACGCGGCCCGAGGCCGCCGACCAGCAGCGTCGGATCCAGCTCCAGCACCCGCCCGGCCTTGGCCGCACGGCTGGCGTTGAGGATCGGGTTTTCCTTGAACAGGGCCGCCTTCGCCGCCTCGCCGGTCAGCGCCCGGTCGGCGAAGACCAGCACTTCAGGATCCAGGCCCGCCAGCGACTCCACGGAAAAAGGCTTGTAGCCGGATTGCGTCGCCAGGTTGCGCCCACCGGCCTGGCGGATCATCCAGTCCGCGGCGGTGTCGGTGCCGGCGATCAGCGGTTTGCCGCCGGCATGCCCCAGGATCAGCAGCACGCCCGGCGCCTTCTGCTTCGCCTGCGCTTGAGCCACGCGCTGCTTTTGCGTATCCAGCTGCTGTTGATAATTGTGCAGCTGCTGCGCGGCCTGCTCATCGGCCCCCAGCAGCGCCCCCAGACGGTTGACGTTCTTTTCCAGGGTCGGCAGGTCAGGCTGGGCCGAGAACAGCTCCACCTGTACGCCAGAGCTGCGCACCTGGGAAATCACCGGCGGCGGGCCCATTTCCTCGGTGCCGATCAAAATCTGCGGGCGCAGGCTCAGGATCCCCTCGGCCGAAAGGCTGCGCTGATAGCCGATGCTCGGCAGCGCCTTGAGCGATTCCGGATGCTGGCTGGTGGTGTCGACGCCCACCAATTTGGCCTCGCCGCCCAACGCGCTCACCCATTCCGACAAGGCCCCGCCGGCGCTGACCCAGCGTTGCGGCAAGTCCGCCGCCCCTGCCAGGTGGCTGACGAACAGTCCGGTGCACAGCACGGCGATGCGGGTACTCAGGCGCATGAACAGCTTCCTTGAACAGGTTTTTCCGGGCATCGCGACGCGAGGACAAGTATCCTCGGCATCGGGTCGCCAGGCGGCGGACGAAGGCGGCCATTTGATAATTGTTTGCATTTGAACGTCAAGCTCGGACACATCCGGACACGAGCCGACACTTGAGGATAGCCATGAAGTTTCTGTGCGCGGGCGCCGAGCTGGCCGAGGCCGGCAGCCGCGGTTTCGATATCGAAGGGAAAAGGCTGTTCGCGGTGCGCCGCAGCGGCCGGGCCTATGTCTACCTGAACCGCTGCCCGCACCGGGGCGTGGGGCTGGAATGGCACCCGGACCGTTTCCTCGACCCGAGCAACAGCCTGATCCAGTGCGCCACCCACGGCGCGCTGTTTCTGATCGAGGACGGCGAATGCGTCTCCGGCCCCTGCGCCGGACAGGCGCTGACCGCCATCCCCTGCCGCGAAGACGCCCAAGGGCTGTGGGTCGACCTCTAGCCGTCGAGCAAGACGTCCAACCGGCGGTCGATCACCATCTGCTGATGATCCAGCCGCACGCCATAGGCCAGCACCTCGACCCCGCAGGCCACCGCCTCGCGCAGGGCATCGGCGTAGCCCGGATCGATTTCACGGGCCGGGCGCACCGCGTCGATGCCGCTGAGATTGACGCAATACAGCTGCACCGCCCGGATGCCGTCCCGGGCCAGGTGCGCGAGCTCGCGCAGGTGCTTGGCGCCGCGCTCGGTCACCGCATCGGGAAACGCCGCCACCGCCGTGCCGTCGAAGCCCAGGGTGACGCTCTTCACTTCCACGTAGGCCGGCCCTTGCGGGTAGTCGAGACGAAAATCGATCCGGCTCTTTTCCTGACCGTAAGCGACTTCGCGCTTCAGCGCGGTAAACCCGTTCAGCTCGCGGATCACTCCGGCCTGCAACGCCTCCTCGACCAAGGCATTGGCCCGCCCGGTGTTCACGCAGAACCGCCGGCCCTGCGGGGTTTCGCCGATCTCCCAGGTGCCGGGCAGCTTGCGCTTGGGATCGTTGGAGCGACTGAACCAGACCTGCCCGCCCTCCACCAGGCAATTGAGCATCGAGCCGGTGTTCGGACAGTGGAGCGTCAACGACTCACCGCCGACCGTCTCGACATCGGCGAGAAACCGCTTGTAGCGCCGGATCAGCCGCGCCTCTTCGAGGGGAGGATGAAAGCGCATCAGCCTTGCCAGCTCTTCAGGCCGCGGGCGATCCGATCCACCGCTTCTTGCAGGCGCGCAAGGTTTTGCGTGTAGGCGAACCGCACGTGATGGCCGGCCTGATGACGGCCGAAGTCCAGCCCCGGCGTGAATGCCACATGCTCGGTCTCAAGGAAATGCCGGCAGAACGCGAAGGCATCGCCGCCGAACCGGCTGATGTCGGCGTACAGGTAGAACGCCCCTTCCGGCTCCACGGCGATGTTGAAGCCCAATTCGCGCAGTGCCGGCAGGAGGAAATCCCGACGGCGGCCGAACTCGGCGCGGCGTTCCTCGAGGATGGCGATGGTATTGGGCTCGAAGCACGCCAGCGCGGCTTGCTGGGCGATGCTCGGGGCACTGATGTAGAGGTTCTGCGCAAGCTTCTCCAGCTCGCCGACCGCCGCCTGCGGCGCCACCAGCCAGCCGAGGCGCCACCCGGTCATGCCGAAATACTTGGAAAAACTGTTCAGGACAAAAGCACTGTCATCCACTTCAAGGACGCTGGCAGCGTCGGTGCCGTAGGTCAGGCCATGATAGATCTCGTCCACCACCAGATGGCCGTGGCGCGCCTTGACCGCCGCGGACAGCGCCGCCAGCTCGTCGCGGCTCAGCACCGTGCCGGTGGGGTTGGCCGGCGAGGCGACCAGCGCGCCGACGCTGTCGTGGTCCCAATGACGGTCGACCAGGTCCGGCGTCAGCTGATAGCGCACCTCGGGGCCGACCGGCACCAATTGCGCCGCGCCTTCGACCAGCCGCAGGAAATGCCGGTTGCACGGGTAGCCGGGGTCGGCCAGCAGCCAATGCTTGCCCGGATCCACCAGCAAGGCGCTGGCCAGCAGCAGTGCGCCGGAACCGCCGGGCGTGATCAGAATGCGCTGCGGATCGATGTCCAGGCCATGGCGCTGGCGGTAGAAGCCGGCGATCGCCTCGCGCAGCTCGGGAATGCCCCTGGCGGCGGTGTAGCGGGTTTTCCCTGCCTCCAGCGCCGCCTGCCCGGCGCGGATGATCGGCTCGGCGGTGGTGAAGTCCGGCTCGCCGATCTCAAGGTGGATCACGTCGTGGCCGGCGGCCTGGAGCTCGTTGGCCCGCGCCAGCAGCGCCATGACATGAAACGGTTCGATCGCACGACTGCGCGCACTGTAGGACTGAGCCATCGGCCTTGCTTCCCAGGGAAAAGAAGCGATTCTACCCACGTCGCGGAACGGTCGAGAACCCGCAGCGGTCAGAACCTCTGAGACTCTGGACTGTAACGAGCCATACGTATGCTCCAGGATTGACTAAAATCAGTGATTGATCAGGTCTCCAGCACCACCGGACACGGCCTGGCAAACATTTGCAGGCGCCACCGGCCGCGGGCTCGACATCCGGGAGTGGCGCGGGCCGAATTGATCTGGTAAGTTCGCCCGCTTGCAGCCGCAGGGCCGGCAGGTGTCGGTGATGGAGCAATCCTGCGCAATGGATTACAAGAGTAGAGGCGGTCCATTCATGCCCACCCAAGCAAAGCAACAACCGACGATCAGCGGTTTCGAACCTTACGTTCCGGCCGAAGGCGAGCAGTACATGGGCGCCCCCATGCGCGCTCACTTCACCAAGCTTTTGATGAGCTGGAAAAAAGAGCTGATGGAAGGGGTCGACAAGACGGTAGACCACATGAAGGATGAGGCTGCCAACTTCCCGGACCCGGCCGACCGTGCCAGCCAGGAAGAAGAGTTCGCCCTCGAGCTGCGCGCCCGCGACCGCGAGCGCAAGTTGATCAAGAAGATCGACAAGACCCTCGAACTGATCCAGGACGAAGAGTACGGCTGGTGCGAGTCCTGCGGCATCGAGATCGGCGTCAAGCGCCTCGAGGCCCGTCCTACCGCCGACCTGTGCATCGACTGCAAGACCCTGGCGGAAATCAAGGAAAAGCAGGTCGGCAAGTAATCCCGGCCCGAGCAGAGAACGGAGCGTGCGAACGCTCCGTTTTCGTTTCCGCTCCTGAACCTGCGACAACGCAGCGTCAGCCCCGTCCTATGCTGAACGAAACATCGCATCCGCGGACAAGCCCGCTCCCGCAGCGAGTCGGCGCAAGCCTGGAACCCGTATCGCCATCCCCATGACCGCCATGACCTCCCCTGCCTACATCGGCCGCTTCGCCCCCACCCCCAGCGGACACCTGCACTTCGGCTCGCTGGTGGCCGCCCTCGCGTCCTATCTGGACGCGCGCTCGGTCGGCGGCCGCTGGCTGGTGCGCATGGAGGATCTCGATCCGCCCCGGGAAGAACCCGGCGCCCAGGCCGCGATCCTCGAGGCTTTGGAGCGCTACGGCTTCGAATGGGACGGCGAGATGGTGCGCCAGAGCGACCGCCACGACGCCTACGCCGAAGTGCTCAACCGCCTGTTCAATCAAGGCCTGGCCTACGCCTGCACCTGCTCGCGCAAGCAACTGGAGCCCTACGGCGGCATCTACCCGGGGCTGTGCCGCAATGCCGGCCATGGCCAGGAGGACGCGGCGATCCGCGTGCGCGTGCCGGAGCTGGAGTACCGCTTCACCGACCGCGTGCAGGGCGAGTTCCGCCAGCACCTGGGCCGCGACGTCGGCGACTTCGTGATCCGCCGCCGCGACGGTCTCTACGCCTACCAACTGGCCGTGGTGCTGGACGACGCCTGGCAGGGCATCACCGACATCGTGCGCGGCGCCGACCTGCTCGACTCCACACCGCGCCAGCTCTACCTGCAGGAACTGCTGGGCCTGCGCCAGCCGCGCTACCTGCACCTGCCGCTGATCACCCAGCCGGACGGCAACAAGCTCGGCAAGTCCTACCGCTCCCCGCCGCTGACCGCCGACCAGGCAACGCCCCTGCTGCTCAGGGCCCTGCGGGCGCTGGGCCAGGAACCCGGCCCGGAACTGGCCGACGCCACCCCGCAGGAACTGCTGGCCTGGGGCTGCGCCCACTGGGACGCCGCGAAAATCCCGCGCACACTGACATTGCCCGAAGCACAACTGCTGTGACGGCACTTGCAGTGGCGCGCCCATCCGTTACCATCGCCGCACGTTTTCGGGCACGCGCATAAAAAAGAGAGGCCGGGATGTACATCTATCGCTTGGTCCTGCTTCTGGTCGTGGGGATCTACCTGTTTTCGCCGGCCATCATGGATTGGTGGATCGACGCCACGGGCGCCTGGTATCGCCCTTATCTGCTGTGGCTGATCCTGATCGTCGTGACCTTCATCCTGCAGAGCCAAAAAGATGCCGATGAGCTTTAGCCTGACCCAGATGCTGCTGATCAGCGCCGCCTACCTGGCCGCCCTGTTCGGCGTGGCCTGGATCAGCGAACGGGGCATGATCCCGCGGGCGATCATTCGCCATCCGCTGACCTACACCCTGTCGCTGGGGGTCTATGCCAGCGCCTGGGCGTTCTACGGCACGGTCGGCCTGGCCTATCAGTACGGCTACGGGTTCCTGTCCAGTTACCTGGGGGTCTCCGGCGCGTTCCTGCTGGCGCCGGTGCTGCTGTACCCGATCCTCAAGATCACCCGCACCTATCAGCTGTCGTCGCTGGCGGACCTGTTCGCCTTCCGTTTCCGCAGCACCTGGGCCGGCGCGCTGACCACGATCTTCATGCTGATCGGCGTGCTGCCGCTGCTGGCGCTGCAGATCCAGGCCGTGGCCGACTCCATCGGCACCCTCACCGGCGAGCCGGTGCAGAACCGCGTGGCCCTGGCGTTCTGTGCGCTGATCATCCTGTTCACGATCTTCTTCGGTTCCCGGCACATCGCCACCCGCGAGAAGCACGAAGGCCTGGTGTTCGCGATCGCCTTCGAGTCGGTGATCAAGCTGGTGGCCCTGGGCGGCGTCGGCCTCTACGCGCTGTACGGCGTGTTCGACGGCCCGCAGCAGCTGGAACTGTGGCTGCTGCAGAACCAGACCGCCCTCGCCGCCCTGCACACGCCGCTGCAGGAAGGCCCGTGGCGCACCCTGCTGCTGGTGTTCTTCGCCTCGGCCATCGTGATGCCGCACATGTATCACATGACCTTCACCGAGAACCTCAACCCGCGCTCGCTGGTGAGCGCGAGCTGGGGCCTGCCGCTGTTCCTGCTGCTGATGAGCCTGGCGGTGCCGCTGATCCTCTGGGCCGGGCTCAAACTGGGCGCCACCACCAACCCCGAATACTTCACCCTCGGCATCGGCATCGCCGCCGACAGCAAGGCGCTGGCGCTGCTGGCTTACGTCGGCGGCCTGTCGGCGGCCAGCGGGCTGATCATCGTCACCACCCTGGCCCTGTCCGGGATGGCGCTCAACCACCTGGTGCTGCCGCTCTACCAGCCGCCGGCCGAGGGCAACATCTACCGCTGGCTGAAATGGACGCGGCGGGCGCTGATCGTCGCGATCATCATGGCCGGCTTCTGCTTCTACCTGATGCTCGGCCCGGGCCAGGATCTGGCCAACCTCGGCATCGTGGCCTTCGTCGCCACCCTGCAGTTCCTGCCCGGCGTGCTGTCGGTGCTGTACTGGCCGACCGCCAACCGGCGCGGCTTCATCGCCGGCCTGCTGGCGGGGATCATGGTGTGGGTGGTGACCATGCTGCTGCCGCTGGTCGGCAACCTGCAAGGCTTCTACATCCCGCTGCTGAACATGATCTACGTGCTGGACGACACCAGTTGGCACATGGCGGCCATCGCCTCGCTGGCCGCCAACGTCCTGATGTTCACCCTGATTTCGCTGTTCACCAACGCCAGCCCCGAAGAGGCCAGCGCCGCCGAAGCCTGCGCGGTGGACAACGTGCGCCGTCCGCAGCGCCGGGAACTGCACGCCGCCTCGCCGCAGGAATTCGCCACCCAGCTGGCCAAGCCGCTGGGCGCCAAAGCCGCGCAGAAGGAAGTCGAACAGGCCCTGCGCGACCTCTACCTGCCGTTCGACGAGCGCCGCCCCTACGCCCTGCGCCGCCTGCGCGACCGCATCGAAGCGAACCTGTCCGGCCTGATGGGGCCGAGCGTGGCCCAGGACATGGTGGAAACCTTCCTGCCCTACAAGGCCGGCGGCGAAAACTACGTCACCGAAGACATCCACTTCATCGAAAGCCGCCTCGAGGACTACCACTCCCGCCTCACGGGGCTGGCCGCCGAACTCGACGCCCTGCGCCGCTACCACCGCCAGACCCTGCAGGAGCTGCCGATGGGCGTCTGCTCGCTGGCCAAGGATCAGGAGATCCTGATGTGGAACAAGGCGATGGAGGAACTGACCGGTATCGCGGCGCAACGGGTGGTCGGCTCGCGCCTGGGCACCATCGCCAACCCGTGGAAAGAACTGCTGCAAGGCTTCATCAACGTGCCGGACGAGCACCTGCACAAGCAGCACCTGACCCTCGACGGCCAGACCCGCTGGCTGAACCTGCACAAGGCGGCGATCGACGAACCGCTGGCGCCGGGCAACAGCGGCCTGGTGCTGCTGGTCGAGGACCTGACCGAAACCCAGATGCTCGAAGACAAGCTGGTGCACTCCGAACGCCTGGCCAGCATCGGTCGGCTGGCGGCCGGCGTGGCCCACGAAATCGGCAACCCGATCACCGGCATCGCTTGCCTGGCGCAGAACCTGCGCGAGGAGCGCGAAGAGGACGGCGAACTGACGGAAATCAGCGGCCAGATCCTCGAACAGACCAAACGCGTGTCGCGCATCGTCCAGTCCCTGATGAGCTTCGCCCACGCCGGCAGCCATCAGCACAGCGACGAACCCGTCTGTCTGGCGGAAGTGGCGCAGGACGCCATCGGTCTTCTAGCCTTGAACCGGCGCAACTTCGAGGTTCAGTTCTTCAACCTGTGCGACCCGGACCATTGGGTCGAAGGCGACCCGCAGCGGCTCGCCCAGGTATTGATCAACCTGCTGTCCAACGCCCGTGACGCCTCGCCCGCCGGCAGTGCGGTGCGGGTCAGGAGCGAAGCCTACGAACACACGGTCGACCTGATCGTGGAAGACGAAGGCAGCGGCATCCCGTCGAGCATCATGGACCGATTGTTCGAACCTTTCTTCACCACCAAGGACCCTGGCGAAGGCACCGGCCTGGGCCTTGCACTGGTCTATTCCATCGTTGAAGAGCATTATGGACAAATCACCATCGACAGCCCGGCTGATGTACAGAGCCAGCGCGGCACCCGTATCCGGGTGACTTTGCCGCGTCATGTCGAAGCGACGTCCGCTGTGAACTGAGACCGTCGAGAGTATCGAATCAATGCCGCACATTTTGATCGTCGAAGACGAAACCATCATCCGCTCCGCCTTGCGCCGCCTGCTGGAACGCAACCAGTACCAGGTCAGCGAAGCCGGTTCAGTGCAGGAAGCACAAGAACGCTTCAGCATTCCCACTTTCGACCTGATCGTCAGCGACCTGCGACTTCCGGGCGCACCGGGCACCGAGCTGATCAAGCTCGGCCAGGGCACCCCGGTGCTGATCATG
Source organism: Pseudomonas sp. R25(2017) (assembly GCF_002112565.1). Classification (NCBI taxonomy): domain Bacteria; kingdom Pseudomonadati; phylum Pseudomonadota; class Gammaproteobacteria; order Pseudomonadales; family Pseudomonadaceae; genus Pseudomonas; species Pseudomonas sp. R25(2017). The sequence continues at coordinate 155,413 of NZ_NEHZ01000015.1, read as the reverse complement.
ACCAGCTACGCCAGCCTGCGCTCGGCCGTGGACTCGATGAAGATGGGCGCGGTCGACTACATCGCCAAGCCCTTCGACCACGACGAGATGCTCCAGGCCGTGGCCAGGATCCTGCGTGACCGCCAGGCCGCCCCCGCCGCCGGCGAAGCCGTCGCGGGCAAGTCCGCCAACGGCAGCGGCAAGGCCGCCGTCGATGCGGGCAACGGCGAGATCGGCATCATCGGCTCCTGTCCGCCGATGCAGGATCTGTACGGCAAGATCCGCAAGGTCGCGCCGACCGACTCCAATGTGCTGATCCAGGGCGAGTCCGGCACCGGCAAGGAACTGGTGGCCCGGGCCCTGCACAACCTGTCCAGGCGCGCCAAGGCACCGATGATCTCGGTGAACTGCGCCGCCATCCCGGAAAGCCTGATCGAGTCCGAACTGTTCGGCCACGAGAAAGGCGCGTTCACCGGCGCCAGCGCCGGCCGCGCCGGCCTGGTGGAAGCGGCGGACGGCGGCACGCTGTTCCTCGACGAGATCGGCGAACTGCCGCTGGAGGCCCAGGCCCGCCTGCTGCGCGTGCTGCAGGAAGGCGAAATCCGCCGGGTCGGTTCGGTGCAGTCGCAAAAGGTCGATGTGCGCCTGATCGCCGCGACCCACCGGGACCTCAAGAACCTGGCGAAGATCGGCCAGTTCCGTGAAGACCTGTACTACCGCCTGCACGTGATCGCCCTGAAGCTGCCGGCCCTGCGCGAGCGCGGCGCCGACGTCAACGAAATCGCCAACGCATTCCTCGCCCGCCAGAGCGCCCGGATCAACCGCACCGACCTGAAATTCGCCGCGGACGCCGAACAGGCGATCCGTCACTACTCCTGGCCGGGCAACGTGCGGGAGCTGGAGAACGCGGTGGAACGCGCGGTGATCCTGAGCGAGAGCCCGGAAATCTCCGCCGACCTTTTGGGCATCGACATCGAGCTGGGGGACCTGGAGGAGGACGAATTCATCGGCCTGCCGGCGCAAGCGGCCGCCAGCGCACCCACCAACAGCCACGAGCCGACCGAAGACCTGTCGCTGGAGGACTACTTCCAGCACTTCGTCCTCGAGCATCAGGACCACATGACCGAGACCGAACTGGCGCGCAAGCTGGGCGTCAGCCGCAAGTGCCTGTGGGAACGCCGTCAGCGCCTGGGCATTCCGCGGCGCAAGACCGGGGCCACCAGCGAGAGCTGAACGTTACCTGTCGAGCGTGCGGGTAACCGTTGAAAGGCTGAGAAAACTGTTACCTCAGCCATTTCACGTAACAGAAGCCGGGGTTATCGGTAACGAAACCCCGGCTTTTTTTCGCCCTCAAAAACCTGCCAGACCGTCCCAACCCCTTGTTTTACTGGGGTTTGCAAAAGTTGGCACGGCACCTGCTATATGTTTGGTACAAGAACAATAACAAGCAATGCATAAGACAATAAAAATAAGACGAATCGACTCACGCACAATAAAAACAAGACGGCGAGAGGCGCAGCTAACTGATTCTTTTGGAGAGGCGTTGTATTTGGGATTCGTCCCACGACCAGGCCGAGAACAACAAAAACTGTCTTGAGACAGAGCCTGTACTGGTTGGATCGCAAGATCACTGCAACTCAGCGACCAAAGCAATCCGTTTGCTCTTGGCTCCCGAATGGGAGGGTCATGAAGGGAAAACCTCATGACGAGGGCGCTCAACAAAAACAAGAAGCCCGAATCAAAAATAAAAAGAGCACGCAACTACTTCTTGGGGAGCTTCGGCTCCCCTTGTAGTTTCTGTCACCTTGACGTCCGCCCTGGCGATCCCCCTCCAGAAATTGCGGCTCCGAACGCCCTAGACGGCGGCCTGCAGCTCAAATCCGCTGCGTCCTACACCATTCGCCGACTAAATGCTAGAATCCCCGCCCATCATGCGGCCATTCCCCGGTAAGGCCGAACATTCCTTCAAACAGTGCATCCCATGCTGAAGAAGCTGTTCCAGTCATTTCGAACGCCCCTGCGTCGTACGCAACAACACATCCGCAGCACGCCTGAAGTCCTCAACAGCGGCCAGCACTCGCTGCAGAAGGCGCAATTCAGCCGTTATGCGGTCAACATCGTCGAACGTCTGCAGAGCGCCGGCTACCAGGCCTACCTGGTCGGCGGCTGCGTGCGCGACATGCTGCTGGGCATCACGCCCAAGGACTTCGACGTGGCCACCAGCGCCACCCCTGAGCAGGTCCGGGCCGAATTCCGCAATGCGCGGATCATCGGCCGCCGCTTCAAGCTGGTGCATATCCATTTCGGCCGCGAGATCATCGAGGTCGCGACCTTCCGCGCCAACCACCCGCAAAACGAAGACGACGAAGACAGCAACCAGTCCTCGCGCAACGAAAGCGGGCGCATCCTGCGCGACAACGTCTACGGCACCCTGGAGGAGGACGCGCAACGCCGCGACTTCACCATCAACGCCCTGTACTACGATCCGGTCAGCGAGCGCATCCTCGACTACGCCAACGGCGTGCACGATATCCGCAACCACCTGATCCGCCTGATCGGCGACCCGGTGCAGCGCTACCAGGAAGACCCGGTGCGGATGCTGCGGGCCGTGCGCTTCGCCGCCAAGCTCAATTTCGGCATCGAGAAGCACACCGTCCAGCCGATCCGCGACCTGGCGCCGATGCTGCGCGAGATCCCGTCGGCCCGCCTGTTCGAGGAAGTGCTCAAGCTGTTCCTCTCCGGCCACGGTGCGATCACCTATGAAATGCTGGTCGACCTGCAATTGTTCGAACCGCTGTTCCCGGCCAGCGCCGACGCGCTGGAGCACAACCCGGAATACACCCACACGCTGATCAGCGAAGCCCTGACCAACACCGACCTGCGGATCAAGCAGAACAAACCGGTGACCCCGGCATTCCTGTTCGCCGCCCTGTTGTGGCCCGCCCTGCCGGCCCGCGTGCTGCGTCTTCAGGAACGGGGCATGCCGCCGATTCCGGCGATGCAGGAAGCGGCCCACGAACTGATCGCCGAACAGTGCCAGCGCATAGCCATTCCGAAGCGTTTCACGATGCCGATACGCGAGATCTGGGACATGCAGGAACGCCTGCCGCGGCGCAGCGGCAAACGCGCCGACCTGCTGCTGGACAACCCGCGTTTTCGCGCCGGCTACGACTTCCTGCTGCTGCGCGAAAGCGCCGGCGAGCAGACCGACGGCCTGGGCGAGTGGTGGACCGATTACCAGGACGCCAACGACAGCGGGCGCCGGGACATGATCCGCGAACTCAGCGGCAAGGACGACGGCACCGGCGGCGCACCGCGCAAGCGCCGGCGCAGCAACGCCAAGCGCAAGAGCGCAGCGGGCGAATAAGGCATGGAACGCATCTACATCGGCATGGGCAGCAACCTGGCTGACCCGGCCGAGCAATTGCGCAGCGCGGTCGACGCGCTGGCGCACCTGCCCGCCACCGACCTGGCCGGCGTTTCGGCGTTCTACCAGAGCGATTCGCTGCTGCCGGGCCAACCGCGCTACACCAACGCGGTCGCGGCGCTGGACAGCTCGCTCTCCCCGCTGGAACTGCTCGACGCCCTGCAAGCCATCGAAAACGATCAGGGCCGCGAACGCCTGGAACGTTGGGGCCCGCGCACGCTGGACCTGGACATCCTGCTGTTCGGCGACCGACTGATCGACGAGCCCCGCCTCAAGGTGCCGCACTACCACATGCAGGAACGCGCGTTCGTCCTGTACCCCCTGGCGGAGCTGGCGCCGCAGGACTTGCGCCTGGCCGACGGCCGCACCCTGGCCGCGCTGCTGGCGGCCTGCCCGTTCATCGGCCTCGAACGCCTCTGACGGATTCCCCTGCCTCAGCCCGGGGCTGCCTGGGCTGACGTCACCGCCAGCAGGTTGGCTCCCACAGGGATCACTGCCGACGCCCCCGCCGCTCCCCGCAACTGCCTTTTTTGTAGGACAAAAATTCGGCAACCCAGACCCGCCGCAGCGCTGAATCGCATCAGTAACGCCGGTAACACTCCCGTCGTAACAATGCGGTAACACACGTAATTGACTTCCTGGGTTCTCATCACGACTATAGGCGTCCCGCTGCCGCCAACCCGGCGCACAAGGGCGCAATCCAGGCCTTATAAGCACGACAAAAGAGCGTGCGCCTGAATAGATGACGAATCACGCGCGTTACCCGCAGCAGTTTCCAATGCGCCTGAACGAGGATTTCTTACATGCCAGCCATCACCCTGACCACGCTCCAGAGCCTCAAGCAGAAAGGTGAAAAGATCACCATGCTGACCTGCTATGACGCGACCTTCGCCCACGCCTGCAACGAGGCCGGTGTCGAAGTGCTGCTGGTGGGCGATTCCCTCGGCATGGTCTTGCAGGGCCACGACAGCACCCTGCCGGTGACCACTGCGGAAATGGCCTACCACGTCGCCAGCGTCAAGCGCGGCAACACCGACGCCCTGATCCTCGCGGACCTGCCGTTCATGGCCAACGCCACCCTGGAACAGACCATGACCAACAGCGCGATGCTGATGCAGGCCGGCGCGCACATGGTCAAGGTCGAGGGCGCCCTGTGGCTCGCGGAGTCGATCCGCCTGCTGGCCGAGCGCGGCGTTCCGGTGTGCGCGCACATGGGCCTGACCCCGCAGGCCGTGAACATCCTCGGCGGCTACAAGGTGCAGGGCCGCAACGAGAACCAGGCGCGGCAGATGCGCGCCGACGCCATCTCGCTGGAGCAGGCCGGCGCGGCCATGCTGCTGCTCGAATGCGTGCCGAGCGAACTGGCCGCCGAAATCAGCCAGGCGGTGAAGATCCCGGTGATCGGCATCGGCGCCGGCAGCGCCACCGACGGCCAGGTGCTGGTGCTGCACGACATGCTTGGCCTGTCGATCAGCGGCCGCGTGCCGAAGTTCGTGAAGAACTTCATGCACGGCCAGGACAGCATCCAGAACGCCCTGAAGGCCTACGTCACTGAAGTCAAAGCCGCCACGTTCCCTGGCGTCGAACACGGATTCTCCGCATGAACACCGTCAAAACCGTACGTGAACTGCGCGCCGCCGTGGCCCGCGCCCGCAGCGAAGGCAAGCGCATCGGCTTCGTGCCGACCATGGGCAACCTGCACAGCGGCCACATCGCGCTGATCACCAAGGCCACCCAGCGCGTGGACTTCGTGGTCGCGAGCATTTTCGTCAACCCGCTGCAGTTCGGCGCCGGCGAAGACCTCGACAAGTACCCGCGCACCCTGGCGGCAGACCAGGAAAAACTGCTGGAAGCCGGCTGCGACCTGCTGTTCGCCCCGACCGTCGAGGAAATGTACCCCGACGGCATGGCCGGACAGACCCGGGTCAGCGTCCCGCAATTGTCCGAAGGCCTGTGCGGCGCCAGCCGTCCGGGGCATTTCGAAGGCGTGGCGACGGTGGTCAGCAAGCTGTTCAACATGGTGCAGCCGGACCTGGCGATCTTCGGCCAGAAGGACTTCCAGCAACTGGCGGTGATCCGCGCGCTGGTGCATGACCTGAACATGCCGATCCAGATCATCGGCGAGCCGACCGTGCGGGCCGCCGACGGCCTGGCGCTGTCCTCGCGCAACGGCTTCCTCAGCGAAGAGCAGCGCGCCGTGGCGCCGGTGGTCTACCGCACCCTGAGCACCATCGCCGAGTCGATCAAGCAAGGCGAGCGCGATTTCCCGGCCCTGATCCAGGTACAGCTCAAGCAACTGGAAGCGGCGGGCCTGCGTCCGGACTACCTGGAGATCCGCCACGCCCTGACCCTGCGCCCGGCCACGGCAGACGACCGCGACCTGGTGATCCTGGTGGCCGCGTTCCTCGGCACCACCCGCTTGATCGACAACCTGCACCTGAACCTCGACACCCCGGCCTGAGCGCCGTCATCCTTTGTGGGAGCGGGCTTGCCCGCGATGGCCATCCGTCCGCCATCGCGAGCAGGCCCGCTCCCACATTGTTTTGCGGCGACCGAAAATCCTGCATCCGCCCACGCCCCCTGTGGGAACCAGCCTGCTGGCGATGGCATCGGCGAAGACGCACCGAGAGCCAGCCGCTTGCGCATCGCCCATGCCCTGTGCGCAGCCATATTGCCGCCCTCCCCCCCTTCGGGCACACTGCCTGCCGTTCGATTCCGACCAGGGGAACCCCTCATGCACGCCATCATGCTCAAGGCCAAGCTGCACCGCGCCGAAGTCACCCACGCGGTACTCGATTACGAAGGTTCCTGCGCCATCGACGGCGAATGGCTGGACCTGTCCGGCATCCGTGAGTACGAGCAGATCCAGATCTACAACGTCGACAACGGCGAACGCTTCACCACCTACGCGATCCGCGGCGAAGAAGGTTCGCGGATGATCTCGGTCAACGGCGCAGCGGCGCACAAGGCCAAGGTCGGCGACCGCGTGATCATTTGCGCCTACGCCCACTACAGCGAAGCCGAACTTGCGAATTTCAAGCCGCGCATGCTCTACATGGCGCCGGGCAACGAATTGAGCCACACCAGCAACGCCATCCCGGTGCAGGTCGCCTGAGCAGGCCGCGCCCGCCCTTCCGTTCGTCGGCCGTTTCCTGGACAGATGTTAAAAAAGTACAGGAAACGGGTCAGACAAAGTCAAGACAGATCGCAGCGCGGGGTTTACTGTATTGGCCCTGCGCCCTGAAACCGTGTCAACGCAGCTGACCCCATGCCCTGACCGGGCCTGGCGGTTCGATCCGTGTACCAAAGGCCGTTCAAGTAAAAAGGAAAACCGCAGCGATGGCGTACTACCGCACTCCTCATGACGTTACCGCTCTGCCTGCCTGGCAAGCGTTGAAAGACCACCGCCAAGCCATGCAGGATTTCAGCATGCGCGAAGCCTTCAACGCCGACCCGCAGCGCTTCAACCAATTCACCCTGAGCAGCTGCGGACTGTTTCTCGACTATTCGAAGAACCTGATCAACGCCCAGACCCGCGACCTGCTGGTGGGACTGGCCAACGAGGTCGACCTCAAGGGCGCGATCAAATCGCTGTTCGACGGCGAAATCGTCAATGCTTCCGAAGGCCGCCCTGCCCTGCACACCGCCCTGCGCCGCCCGGTGGGCGACAAGCTGTCGGTCAACGGCGTCAATGTGATGCCGGACGTGCACAAGGTGCTGAACCAGATGACCGATCTGGTGGGCCGCATCCACGACGGCCTGTGGCGCGGCTACACCGAGAAGCCGATCACCGACGTCGTGAACATCGGCATCGGCGGCTCGTTCCTCGGCCCTGAGCTGGTGTCCGAGGCCCTGCTGTCCTACGCCCAGAAAGGCGTGCGTTGCCACTACCTGGCGAACATCGACGGCAGCGAGTTCCACGGCCTGACCCAGAAGCTGCGGGCCGAAACCACGCTGTTCATCGTGTCGTCGAAATCCTTCAACACCCTCGAAACCCTGAAGAACGCCCAGGCCGCCCGCGCCTGGTACCTGGCCCAGGGCGGTTCGGAAGCCGAACTGCACCGCCACTTCATCGCCGTTTCGAGCAACAACGCGGCGGCCGTGGCGTTCGGCATCCGCGAAGAGAACATCTTCCCGATGTGGGACTGGGTCGGCGGCCGCTACTCGCTGTGGTCGGCCATCGGCCTGCCGATCGCCCTGGCCATCGGCATGTCCAACTTCAAGGAACTGCTGTCCGGCGCCTACACCATGGACCAGCATTTCCAGAGCGCGCCGTTCGAACAGAACATGCCGGTGCTGCTGGCCCTGCTCGGCGTGTGGTACGGCAACTTCTGGGGTGCGCAGAGCCACGCGATCCTGCCGTACGACCACTACCTGCGCAACATCACCAAGCACCTGCAGCAACTGGACATGGAGTCCAACGGCAAGCGCGTGCGCCAGGACGGCACAGCGGTGTCCACCGACACCGGCCCCGTGATCTGGGGCGGCGTCGGCTGCAACGGCCAGCATGCCTATCACCAGCTGCTGCACCAGGGCACCCAACTGATCCCGGCCGACTTCATCGTGCCGGTCGTCAGCTTCAACCCGGTGTCCGACCATCACCAGTGGCTGTACGCCAACTGCCTGTCCCAGAGCCAGGCCCTGATGCTCGGCAAGACCCTGGCCGAAGCCGAGGCCGAACTGCGCGACAAAGGCATGAGCGAAGAGCAGGTGCACAAGCTCGCCGCCCACAAGGTGATCCCGGGCAACCGCCCGAGCAACACCCTGGTGGTCGAACGCATCAGCCCGCGCCGCCTCGGCGCCCTGGTGGCGATGTACGAACACAAGGTGTTCGTGCAGAGCGTGGTTTGGGGCATCAACGCCTTCGACCAGTGGGGCGTGGAACTGGGCAAGGAACTGGGCAAGGGCGTCTACAACCGCCTGGTCGGCAGCGAAGAGAGCGCCGCCGAGGATCCGTCCACCCAAGGCCTGATCAGCTACTTCCGCGGCCGTCACCGCGGCTGATCCGGCGCATCGCCCGCAGAGCCTGTCCATCACGGACTCTGCGGGCAACGACAATCCCCTGTGGGAGCGAGCCTGCTCGCGATGACAACGGAACATTCAACTTTGATGTTGGCTGATCCGATCCCATCGCGAGCAGGCTCGCTCCCACAGTCGTTTTGGTCATGGCTTGAACCTCTCGGGCACTCGGCGCATCTTTATTCTTGTCGCACAACAAGAATAAGGAACCGTCATGTTCGATATCAGCACGTTCCCCAAAGCCGATGCCGTCCGCCGGGCCGCACAGTTGAGTCAGGACGACTACCAGCGCCTGTACCACGAATCCATTGAACACCCCAGCACCTTCTGGGCCGAACAGGCCAAGCGCTTCCTGGACTGGAGCACCCCGTGGCAGACCGTCCAGCGCTATGACCTGAAGACCGGCGAAGCCACCTGGTTCGCCGGGGCGAAGCTGAACGTCAGCCACAACTGCATCGACCGCCACCTGGAACGGCGCGGCGAGCAGACCGCCCTGCTCTGGGAAGGCGACGACCCCGCCGAATCGGCGCAGATCACCTACCGCAAGCTCCATCACCACGTCTGCCGGCTGGCCAACGTGCTGAAAAGCCGCGGCGTGAAGAAAGGCGACCGGGTGTGCATCTACATGCCGATGATCCCCGAAGCGACCTACGCCATGTTGGCCTGCGCGCGGATCGGCGCGATCCATTCGGTGGTGTTCGGCGGCTTCTCCCCGGACTCCCTGCGTGACCGCATCCTCGACGCCGACTGCCGCACGGTGATCACCGCCGACGAAGGCGTGCGCGGCGGCAAGTTCGTGCCGCTCAAGCACAACGTCGACAAGGCCCTGCAAAGCTGCCCGGACGTCAGCACCGTGGTGGTGGTCGAGCGCACCCAGGGCAAGGTGGACTGGACCTTAGGCCGCGACCTGTGGTATCACCAGGCGGTGCGCGAGGTCAGCGACGACTGCCCGCCGGAACCGATGGACGCCGAAGACCCGCTGTTCATCCTCTATACCTCCGGCAGCACCGGCAAACCCAAAGGTGTGCTGCACACCACCGGCGGCTATCTGCTGCAGGCGGCGATGACCTTCAAGTACGTGCTCGACTACCGCGACGGCGAAGTGTTCTGGTGCACCGCCGACGTCGGCTGGGTGACCGGCCACAGCTACATCGTCTACGGCCCGCTGGCCAACGGCGCCACCACCCTGATCTTCGAAGGCGTGCCGAGCTACCCGACCACCTCGCGGTTCTGGCAGGTGATCGACAAGCACCACGTCAACATCTTCTACACCGCGCCGACCGCCCTGCGCGCCCTGATGCGCGAAGGGGCCGGCCCGCTGCAGGAAACTTCGCGGCAAAGCCTCAGACTGCTCGGCAGCGTCGGTGAGCCGATCAACCCGGAAGCGTGGGAATGGTATTTCAACGTGGTCGGCGAGCAGCGCTGCCCCATCGTCGACACCTGGTGGCAGACCGAGACCGGCGGCATCATGCTCAGCCCCTTGGTCAGCGCCCAGCTGATCAAGCCAGGCTGCGCCACCCGGCCGATGTTCGGCGTGCAGCCCGTGCTGCTCGATGAGCACGGCAAGGAAATCAAGGGCGCCGGCAGCGGCGTGCTGGCGATCAAGTCGAGCTGGCCGGCGCAGATCCGCAGCGTCTACGGCGACCCGCAGCGGATGGTCGACACCTATTTCAAACCCTACCCCGGCTACTACTTCACCGGCGACGGCGCCCGCCGCGACGAGGACGGCGACTACTGGATCACCGGCCGCATCGACGACGTGATCAACGTATCCGGCCACCGCATCGGCACCGCCGAAGTGGAGAGCGCCCTGGTGCTGCACGACAGCATCGCCGAGGCGGCGGTGGTCGGTTATCCCCACGACGTCAAAGGCCAAGGCATCTACGCCTTCGTCACGCCCATGAACGGCACCGAGGCCGGCGACGAACTGAAGAAAGAACTGCTGGCCCACGTCAGCAAGGAAATCGGCAGCTTCGCCAAGCCGGACCTGATCCAGTGGGCGCCGGCCTTGCCGAAAACCCGCTCAGGCAAGATCATGCGCAGGATCCTGCGCAAGATCGCCTGCAACGAGCTCGACAGCCTCGGGGACACCTCCACCCTGGCCGACCCGAGCGTGGTGCAGGGCCTGATCGACAAGCGCCTCAACCGGTAGCGGCGCCGGCGCGGTCGTCCGGCCGCGCCGTCCCTGCCCTGAAGCCATCCGTCGAGCCCCCATGGAATTCATCCGCCACCGCATCGAAAGCCAGCTCATGAGCCTGACCGGGCTGTCCCTCGGCCAGCTCGACCTGGAAAACCCCAAGGGCGATCCCGGCCTGTTCGGCCCCGACTCGATCAGCTGGCAAGTGCACGGCGACTTCAGCAGCATGCTGATCGGCGGCATCGCCGCGCTGCTGCTGCAGGCCTTGCACCCGCTGGCGCTGGCCGGGGTGTGGGACCACTCGAACTTTCGCCAGGACATGCTCGGACGGCTGCGCCGCACCAGCCAGTTCGTCTCGGGCACCACGTTCGGCTCGCGCAAGGACGCCGACTGGCTGATCGAAAAGGTGCGCACCATTCACCTGCAAGTGGTCGGCACCGCTCCGGACGGCCGCCCCTATGCGGCCAGCGACCCGGATCTGCTGACCTGGGTGCATGTGGCGGAGGTCAGCAATTTCCTCGCCGCCCACCTGCGCTACCGCAATCCGCATTTGTCCCTGGCGGACCAGGATCGCTACTACGCTGAGATCGCCGTGATCGCCGAACGGCTCGGCGCCCGGGACGTGCCCCGTTCGCGCGCGGCGGTGGCCGATTACCTGCAGCGCATGCGCCCGCAGCTGCTGTGCGACGGGCGCAGCCGGGAAGTCCTGCGACTGTTGCTCGACGCACCGGCCCCCAGCCTGCTGGCCCGACCCTTCGGCGACCTGATGATGAAGGCCGGCATCGACCTGCTGCCGGACTGGGCCAGCGACATGTTCGGCGTGCGCCAGAACCCGCTGCGCCGCCAGCTGATCCGCGCCAGCGTCAACCGCAGCGCGCCGATGCTGCGCTGGGCCATGCGCAACGGCTCGGTGCAGCGCGCCCAGCGGCGGATGGGGCTGCTGCCCTGATCCCTCGCCACAGACGCCGACAATGCTAAACTCCCGCGCCCCCATTCCCTCCAGCAAGGCGCCCGCATGTCTTCCTTGAACCAGGCGCTGCGCGCCGCCCTCGACAAACGCCAGGATCTGCTCGCCGAACTGCACGGCCAGGGCACCGACTGCTACCGCCTGTTCCACGGCAGCCAGGAAGGCGCGGGCGGCCTGACCGTCGACCGCTACGGCCCGCAACTGATGGTGCAAAGCTTCCACCAGACCCTGGAACGCGATGCCTTGCTGCACCTGCACGAGACCGTCAACCAGACCCTGGGCCTGGAAACCCTGCTGGTCTACAACGACCGCTCCCGGGGCAACTCGCGGATCGACCGCACCGACCCCGTCTACCGGGCCGACGAGGCGGCGCTGGCGGATCTGGTCGGCCACGAGTGGGGCCTGAACTACCGCGTGCGCGGGCGCCACGCCGGGCAGGATCCGCTGCTGTTCCTCGACCTGCGCAACACCCGGGGCTGGGTCAAGGATCACGCCAAGGGCAAAAGCGTGCTCAACCTGTTCGCCTACACCTGCGGGGTCGGCCTCAGTGCCGCCGCCGGCGGTGCGCGCGAGGTGTGCAACCTGGACTTCGCCGAGGGCAACCTGGCGGTCGGCCGCGAGAACGGCCAGCTCAATCCGCAACTGCCGGCCATGCAATTCATCCAGTCCGACTACTTCCCGGCGATCCGCCAACTGGCCGGGCTGCCGATCACCCAGCGGCGCGGGCAAAAGCTGCCGAGCTATCCGCGCCTGGAACAGCGCCAGTACGATCTGGTGCTGCTCGATCCGCCGGCCTGGGCCAAGAGCGCGTTCGGCACCGTCGACCTGCTGCGCGACTATCAGAGCCTGCTCAAGCCGGCCCTGCTGGCCACCGCCGAAGACGGCGTGCTGATCTGCTGCAACAACCTGGCGAAAATCAGCATGGACGACTGGCGCGAACAGGTGCTGCGCTGCGCGGAAAAGGCCGGGCGGCCGTTGCGCGAATGGACGGTGATGACACCGGGCCGGGACTTCCCTTCCATGGACGGACAACCGCCGCTGAAGACCCTGATCCTCCAGCTGTGAAGTCTGCTTGGGAAATTTCCCACAGAAAAATCTGAACAATCCTGGCCATGGGCAATTACTTCGGAACCGCAATCGCGTGCCATACTCCAAGGCACTCCGATTCAGACAGATGAAGCCGCACATGCCCAAAGGATTGATTCGCGCGATTGGCGCCCTGTTGACCGCTCTGGCCCTCTATAGCCTGCTGGGGTTTCTGATTCTGCCGGGCATTGCGTTACGGGTCGCCAACCAGCAACTGGCCAACTACGCCACCGTGCCGGCGCATATCCAGCGCATCGAACTCAATCCGTTCAGCCTTGAGCTCACCCTGTGGGGGCTGGTCATCGGCGAACCGGGCAAGGAACAGGTCGGGTTCGAACGCCTCTACGCCAACCTGCAGCTCGACAGCCTGTGGACAAAGGCCCTGCACCTGGCCGACATCGAACTGGACAAGCCCAAGACCGAAATCCTGTTCGCCAAGGACGGCCAGCTCAACCTGCTCGGCCTGTTCAAGCTTCCGGCCAGCGAACCCGCGCCGGCCGACCCCGACGCCAAACCGTTTCCGCTGCGCATCGACCGCATCAAGCTGGCCGGCGGCGCCGTGCATTTCGAGGACGCGCGCCCGAGCGAGCCGATCGAATTCCTCTACGACACCCTCGACTTCGAACTGAAGAATCTCAGCACCCTGCCCGAAGACAGCGCCGACATGACCCTGGTCGCCGTCGGCCCCGCCGGCGGGCGCATCGACTGGAGCGGCAACTTCAGCCTGATCCCGATCACCTCCGAAGGCACGCTGAAAATCACCGACGGCAAGATGAAGGCCTTCTGGCCCTACGTGCGCGACGCCGTGCCGCTGGTGCTGGAAGACGGCGTGGTCAGCCTCAGCACCGACTACAAGCTCAATCTGTCCAAGCAAACCGAACTGCTGCTGAACAACGTCGCCGTCAGCGTCGCGCCGTTCGCCATCAAGGCCCCGGACGGCCGTCCGCTGGCGAAGCTCGAACGCCTTGACGTCAGCGAGACCACGGTGGACCTGGCCAAGCAGCAGGTGGTGGTGGGCAAGATCCGCAGCCAGAAACTGGAGACCTGGGCCGCCCGCGAAGCCGACGGGCAACTGGACTGGCAGAAGCTGTTCGCCAGCCAGCCGTCCAAACCGGCGGCCAAGGCCGCCGCCGAACCCAAGACCGCGCCGGCCGCCGCCGATTCGCCGAAGGAACCGGCAGCGCCGGCCAAGCCCTGGCAAGTGCTGCTCAAGGACGTGCAGCTGCGCAATTACCAGGTGCACCTGGCCGACCGCCAGCCGCAGCCGCCGGTGGCCCTGGAGGTCGGCCCGCTGAACCTCGACCTGCAGAACTTCGACAGCCTCAACGGTTCGCCCTTCAACCTCAAGCTCGACACCGGCCTGGGCAAGCAGGGCAAGATCAGCGCCGACGGCGTGGTCAACCTCGCGCCGGTCACCGCCCAGCTCAACGTGAAGACCCAGGACATCGACCTGCGGGTCGCCCAGTCCTACATCACCCCGTTCATCCGCCTGGAACTGCGCAGCGGCATGCTCGGCAGCGACCTGAAGGTCAACCTCAAGAGCACCGAACCCCTGGCGCTCAGCGTCACCGGGCGTGCCCAGGTCGATCAACTGCACACCCTCGACACCCTCAAGACCCGCGACTTCCTCAAGTGGCAGCAGGTGGTGGTGGAGGGCCTGAACTACCAGCACGGCGACAGCCTGTCCATCGATCGGATCAACCTGTTCCAGCCCTATGCGCGGTTCATGATCAACGATGACCGCACCACCAACATCGACGACCTGCTGGTGCCGCAGCCCGCCGATTCGGCGGCGAAGCCGGCCGCCGCCAAGCAGCCGTCCGGAGGCGACAAGCCGCTGGGCATCCACATCGGCGCCATCGCGATCAACGACGGTTCGGCCAACTTCGCCGACTTCAGCCTGACCCCCAACTTCGCCACCGCGATCCAGCAGCTCAACGGCCAGATCGGCACCATCGACAGCCGCCAGGCTAAGCCGGCCAGCGTCGACGTCAAAGGCAAGGTCGACCGCTATGCGCCGGTGACCATCAAAGGTTCGGTGAACCCGTTCGACCCGATGGCCAGCCTCGACATCGCCACCAGCTTCAAGCGCGTCGAGCTGACCACCCTGACCCCCTACTCCGGCAAGTTCGCCGGCTACCGGATCCGCAAGGGCCGGCTCAACCTCGACCTGCACTACCTGATCACCAAGGGCCAGCTCAAGGCCGAGAACAAGGTGGTGGTGGAACAACTGCAGCTGGGCGAAAAGGTCGACAGCCCGGACGCCGTGAGCCTGCCGCTGAAACTGGCGATCGCCCTGCTCAAGGACGTGGACGGCAAGATATCCATCGAGCTGCCGGTCAGCGGCGACCTGAACAACCCGCAGTTCAGCGTGATGCCGATCGTCTGGCAGACTTTGCGCAACCTGATCGTCAAGGCCGCCGCCGCGCCGTTCAAGCTGATCGGCGGCCTGGTCAGCGGCGGAGATTCGGAGGATCTGGGCAGCGTGTCGTTCGCGCCCGGCTCCAGCGAGCTGAGCAAGGACGCCGAAGCGGCGCTGGTCAAGCTGTCCCAGGCGCTCAAGGAGCGTCCGGCCCTGCGCCTGGAAATCGAAGGCACCGCCGCCAAGAGCAGCGACGGCCCGCTCATCGCCGAGCAGCGCCTGGAGCGTGAATACCAGTACAACTACTACAAGATGCTCCAGCGCCGGGGCGACAAGGTGCCGGCCCAGGCTTCCCTGCTGCAGGTGCCGGACGGCGAGAAAGGCCCGTTGCTCGAAGGCATCTACCGCACCCGCCTGAAGACCCAGCCACCAGCCGAATGGAAGGACCTGGGCAAGGAAGAGCGCACCGCGAAGATGCGTGAGGACGTGATCAAGTTCTGGAGCTCCAGCGACGTCCTGCTGCGCCAGCTCGGTCAGGACCGCGCCAGCAGCATCAAGGATTACCTGGTGGACAAGGGCCAACTGGCCGACGACCGGGTGTACTTCATCGACGCCAACCTCGGCGAAGCGGAAAGCGATGGCCGGGTGGTGACGCAAATGCATCTGGATGCCGAATGATGAACCGCAAATGGCTGCCCGCAATCCTCTTGGCGTTGGCCGCCGGCCAAGCGTCTGCGTCCGACACCCTGCGTTGCGGCAGCCAGCTGGTCAGCCTCGGCGACCGCGCCAGCGAAGTGCTGCAGAAATGCGGCGAGCCGCTGAGCCGTGACGTGCTGGGGTACAAGCGCAGCGCCAATCGCCGTGAGGAGTTCCAGGTCGAGGAATGGACCTACGGCCCGAGCAACGGCATGTACCAGTACCTGCGCTTCGAGGGCAACCGCCTGAAGCAGATCAACAGCAAGCGCGGCAACTGAAATCCCCCCTGTGGGCGATGTTGGCTGTGACGGCCTCATCGCTTGCAGGCACGCTCCCACAGGTTTTTGTGGTGAGCACAGAACTGCGGCCGCTGCTGAACCCTGTGGGAGCCGGCTTGCCGGCGATGGCGGCGGGTCAGGCAACACAGATGCCGCAGTGCCGGCCTCATCGCTGGCAAGCCAGCTCCCACAGGTTTGTTGTGAGCAATGAATCCGCCAGCATCGCAGATCCCTTGTGGGAGCCAGCCTGCGGGCGATGACGCCATCCCAGGCGATGCGGCATGCGTTGCCCCGAAACGAAACGGGCCCCGGCAATCAACCGGGGCCCGCAGTGGCCACATCCCTGTGGCCGTTCGCATGAACTACAAGTGCGGCAGACGTATTGCACGGATCGCCTGTCGCGCCTCCTCCCGTCCAGGCGAGAAGCCTTGCCTTACTCGGCTTTGAGGCCGTCGGCGGAAACCGCCTTGACGCCTTTGATTTTCTTGGCGATCGCGACCGCCATCTCTTTCTGCGAATCGGTCACGGCGACGGTGGACGACAGGGACACCACGCCTTTGTTGGTTTCGACCTTGATGTCGGTGCCGGGAATGCCTTTTTCGGTGACCAGGTCAGCTTTGACCTTGGTGGTGATCCAGGTATCGGAAGTGGCTTCCTTGGCTTTGGTAACTTCGCCGGCTGCCAGCGTCATGGGCGCCTGAGCCGTCTGGGTGGACTGGGCGAATGCGCCGGTGGCCATGGTCAGAGTCAGCGCGGTAGCAGCAGCGGCAGTGATAGCGAACTTCTTCATACGAGTAACTCCTGTTTTTCTGGAAAGTCTGCTGCGCTTCTTGTCAGCAGGTTACTGGGGATATTGCGAACGCTGTGCCAACTCCGCGACAAAAATAAATCATTAAAAATCAACAACTTATGAAAACACTCAGTTGACGGAATCATGCAATTTGCATGACCGCGATCCGTTCTGCATGCAACTTGCGGATTTCTGAAAAGTTCCTAAGGCACTGAAACAATTCAGGCTTTTTCCGCCGCCCGGAAAACAGAATGCCCCGCTAGGCGGGGCATTCGGGAGACGCAGCGCGACCCTCAGGTCCCGGTGCAGCCCTTCGGCGCGTAGTCCTGGGCTGCCGTGGTCGCGCAGCTCCAGCCGGTGGCGGCGGTGCGGGTCAGGGTGATGGTTTTGCCCAGCACCGGACCTGGCGCATTGGCCAGGGTGCAGGTGATGGTGCCGGCCCCGGTGGAGGCTGTGCCCGACGCCGCCAGCGTGCCGCAGTTGGACGTGGTCGCCGTGGCGCTGCCGGCCACCAGCGTCAGTGTCGGGTCGGTGCCTTGATTGATGGTGTCCTCGAACGGCACCTTCATGGCGCTGATCTCCGCCAGCCCCGCCGTCACTTTCGAACGGGCCTGGTACTTGGAGTACTGCGGCAGCGCGATGGTCGCCAGGATACCGATGATCGCCACGACGATCAGCAGCTCGATCAGGGTGAAACCTTGTTGTTTCTTCATAGACACGCTCCTTGCATGAGTCGGAATCTCATGGTCTGAACACGACTCAGCACAGCCCGTGCCAATCCCTTGCAGGCCCTGAAGGCTGGGCGCGGCGGCATGCCCAAGGCACGTCCTACAGCCTTGAATCGCAGTATCTGACACTTTTTGTCACCTGCACCCCACAGGTTTGGCGCTGTCACTTGTCTAGGCTATAAGTCATGAACTGTCTGCGTCCGGGATCCCCATGAATGACATCGCTCTGAGCGGTCTGGCCAAGCAACTGGTGCAGGCCGAACTGCTGACGGAAAAAAGTGCCCAGCAAGCCTGGCAACAGGCCCAGCGCAACCGCTTGTCGCTGGTCAGCTATCTGGTGCAGAACAAACTGGTGAAAAGCTGGCAGGTCGCCGAAATCGCCTCGGAGCATTTCGGCGTGGCCTACCTGGATCTCAACTGCCTGGACAAGGAAACCCAGCCCAAAGGCCTGGTCAGCGAAAAACTGGTGCGCCAGCATCACGCGCTGCCCCTGTGGCGCCGCGGGAACAAGCTGTTCGTGGGGATCTCCGACCCGAGCAACCAGCAGGCGATCAACGACATCCAGTTCAGCACCGGCCTGAGCACCGAAGCCATCCTGGTGGAGGACGACAAGCTCACCGACGCCATCGAGAAATTCTTCGACACCCACGCCACCGGCCTTGAGGAAATGGCCGACGTCGACCTGGACGGCCTGGACGTCGAGTCCGTCGACGACAGCCGGCAGGATGCCATCGGCGGGTTCGACGCCGACGATGCGCCGGTGGTGCGCTTCGTCCACAAGATGCTGCTGGACGCGATCAAGAGCGGCTCGTCCGACCTGCATTTCGAGCCCTACGAGAAGAACTACCGGGTGCGGATGCGCACCGACGGCATCCTGCGCGAAGCGGCCCGGCCGCCGATTCAGCTGGCCGGCCGGATCGCCGCGCGCCTGAAGGTGATGGCCAGCCTCGACATCTCCGAGCGCCGCAAGCCCCAGGACGGGCGGATCAAGATGCGCCTGTCCAAGAGCAAGTCGATCGATTTCCGGGTCAACACCCTGCCCACCCTGTGGGGCGAAAAGGTGGTGATGCGGATCCTCGACCCCTCCAGCGCCCAAATCGGCATCGACGCCCTCGGCTACGAGCCGGAGCAGAAAGACCTGTACATGGCCGCCCTCAAGCAACCCCAGGGCATGATCCTGGTCACCGGCCCCACCGGCTCGGGCAAGACCGTGTCGCTGTACACGGGGCTGAACATCCTCAACACCGTCGACATCAACATCTCCACCGCCGAAGACCCGGTGGAGATCAACATGGAAGGCATCAACCAGGTCAACGTCAACCCGAAACAGGGGATGGACTTCGCCCAGGCCCTGCGCTCGTTCCTGCGCCAAGATCCGGACGTGATCATGGTCGGCGAGATCCGCGACCTCGAAACGGCGGAGATCGCCATCAAGGCCGCGCAGACCGGCCACCTGGTGCTCTCCACCCTGCACACCAACAGCGCCGCCGAGACGCTGACCCGCCTGCACAACATGGGCATCCCCGGCTTCAACATCGCCACCTCGGTCAGCCTGATCATCGCCCAGCGCCTGGCCCGCAAGCTGTGCAGCCACTGCCGGCGTCCCGCCGAGATCCCCCGGGAGACCTTGCTCAAGGAAGGCTTCCCCGAGGAACGCATCGGCCATTTCACGCTCTATGAGCCTGCCGGATGCGACCACTGCAACGGCGGCTACAAGGGACGCGTGGGCATTTATGAAGTGGTGAAGAACACCGCCGAACTGCAACGGCTGATCATGGCCGAAGGCAACTCGCTGGAGATCGACACCCAGATGCGTCGGGACGGCTTCAACGACCTGCGCACCTCCGGCCTGATCAAGGCCATGCAAGGCATCACCAGCCTTGAGGAAATCAACCGGGTCACCAAGGACTGAACATGGCGGTCAAGGCAGCGAAAACCAGCGTGTATGCCTGGGAAGGCACGGACAAGAAAGGCGGCAAGGTGACCGGCGAACTGAGCGGGCAGAACCCGGCGCTGATCAAGGCGCAGTTGCGCAAGCAAGGGATCAACCCCGGCAAGGTGCGCAAGAAGTCCGCCTCGCTGCTCCGCTTCGGCCAACGCATCAAGGCCCAGGACATCGCGCTGTTCACCCGCCAGATGGCGACCATGATGAAGGCCGGCGTGCCGTTGCTGCAGTCGTTCGACATCATCGGCGAGGGCTTCGAGAACCCGGCCATGCGCAAGCTGGTGGACGAGGTGAAGCAGGAAGTCGCCGCCGGCAACAGCTTCGCCGCCGCCCTGCGCAAGAAGCCGCAGCATTTCGACGAGCTCTACTGCAACCTGGTGGATGCCGGCGAGCAGTCCGGGGCCCTCGACACCCTTCTGGAGCGGGTCGCCACCTACAAGGAAAAGAGCGAAAGCCTCAAGGCCAAGATCAAGAAGGCCATGACCTACCCCGCCGCCGTGGTGCTGGTGGCGGCGGTGGTCACCGGGATCCTGCTGGTCAAGGTGGTGCCGCAGTTCCAGTCGGTGTTCTCCGGGTTCGGCGCCGAGCTGCCGGCCTTCACCCTGATGGTGATCGCGCTCTCGGAATTCATGCAGCAATGGTGGTGGGCGATCCTCGCGGCCCTGGTCGCCGCCTTCTTCGGCACCCGCCATGCGCTCAAACGCTCCAAGGCCCTGCGCGACCGCCGGGACGCCTGGTTGCTGAAGCTGCCGCTGGTGGGCACGCTGATGTACAAGTCCGCCGTGGCGCGGTTCGCCCGCACCCTATCGACCACGTTCGCCGCCGGGGTGCCGCTGGTCGAGGCGCTGGACTCGGTGGCCGGCGCCACCGGCAACGTGGTGTTCAAGAACGCCGTGCTGCGCATCCGCCAGGACGTGGCCACCGGCATGCAGCTGAATTTCTCGATGCGCACCACCGGGGTGTTCCCCACCATGGCGGTGCAGATGACCGCCATCGGCGAGGAGTCCGGCGCCCTCGACGACATGCTCGCCAAGGTCGCCGGGTTTTACGAGGACGAAGTGGATAACATGGTCGACAACCTCACCAGCCTGATGGAACCGTTCATCATGGTGGTGCTGGGGGTGATCGTCGGCGGGCTGGTCGTGGCCATGTACCTGCCGATCTTCCAACTCGGCTCTGCGATCTGACATGCCCCTCGACGAACTGTTTGCCCTGTATCCGCTGGCCTTCGTGTGCACCGCCCTGTTGCTGGGGCTGGTGGTCGGCAGCTTCCTCAACGTGCTGGTCTGGCGCCTGCCGAAGATGCTCGAACGCGAATGGCGCCAGCAGGCCCGCGACATCCTGGGGATGCCCGGCGAAACGCCGCTGCCCACCTACAACCTGATGCTGCCGGCTTCGCAGTGCCCGCATTGCGCCCACCGCATCCGGGCGTGGGAAAACATTCCGCTGCTCAGTTACCTGTGGCTGCGCGGCCGCTGTTCGGCCTGCGCCGCGCCCATCGGCAAACGCTATCCGCTGACGGAACTGGCCTGCGGCCTGCTCTCGGCCTTCATCGCCTGGCACCTGGGGTTCGGCTGGCCCGCGTGCCTGCTGACGGTGCTGACCTGGGGCTTGCTGGCGATGAGCCTGATCGACACTGAGCACCAATTGCTGCCCGACGTGCTGGTGCTGCCGTTGCTGTGGCTGGGCCTGATCGCCAACAGCTTCGGTGTGTTCACGACGCTGCACGATGCGTTGTGGGGAGCGGTGGCCGGCTACCTGTCCCTGTGGTCGGTGTTCTGGCTGTTCAAGCTACTCACCGGCAAGGACGGCATCGGCCACGGCGACTTCAAGCTGCTGGCGATGCTCGGCGCCTGGGGCGGCTGGCAGATCCTGCCGTTGACCATCCTGCTGTCGTCGCTGGTGGGCGCGGTCATCGGCATCATTCTGCTGCGCCTGCGCGACCGCAACGCCTCGACGCCAATCCCCTTCGGCCCCTATCTGGCGATCGCCGGCTGGATTGCCATGCTCTGGGGTGGTCAAATGACGGCCTACTATTGGCAGTTTGTCGGTTTGAAATGAATACCCCTGTGGAAAAACCCTGGATTCTCGGCCTGACCGGCGGCATCGGCAGCGGCAAGAGCGCGGCCGCCCAACACTTCATCGACCTCGGCATCCACGTGGTGGACGCCGACCACGCGGCACGGTGGGTGGTCGAGCCGGGGCGCCCGGCGCTGGCGAAGATCGCCGAACACTTCGGCCCCGCCGTGCTGCAGGCCGACGGTACGCTGGACCGCGCCGCCCTGCGCAAGCTGATCTTCGAAGTGCCCGATGAGCGCCGTTGGCTCGAAGCCCTGCTGCATCCGTTGATCGCCGAGGAAATCGCCCATCACCTGGCGCTGGCAGAATCGCCTTATGCGATCCTGGTCTCGCCGCTGCTGATCGAGTCGGGGCAATACGCGATGACCCGGCGGATCCTGGTGATCGACGCCCCCGAACACCTGCAGATCGAACGCACCCTGCAACGCGACCAGACCAGCGAACAGCAGGTCCAGGCGATCCTCAAGGCCCAGTCCAGCCGCGAGGACCGTGTGAGCCGTGCCGATGACGTGGTGGTCAACGACCGCGACCTCGCCTGGCTGCACAGCGAGGTCGAGCGCCTGCATCACTTTTACCTGACTTTATCCGGAGGCCAGCCATGAGCCAGACCCCAACCGTCAACTGCCCGACCTGCGGCGCCCCCGTGGAATGGGTGGCCGGCAACGTCAACCGGCCGTTCTGCTCGGACCGCTGCAAACTGATCGACCTCGGCGCCTGGGCCTCGGAGGAACACAAGATCCCGGTCGCCCCGGACGCCGAGGATGAACTGTTCTCCGGCGACTTCGATCCGCGTCACTGACCCGCCGTCAGGGCCGCATGAAGCCGTAGTCCTGATCGTCGTCGAGGTTTTCCGCCAGAAAGCGCAACTCGTCGGCCAGGTCTTCGGCGTTGCGCACGGTCTTGCTCTGCTGCACCACCGCGCTGAGCAAGGCCCGCAGGCTCAGCCCCGGATCGAACCCCACCTCCTGCGCCATGTCCAGACTCTGACGCAACTCCTGCCTCGCCCACTCGTAAACGCTCATGCCGCTCGCTCCTGAAGGAATTCGAAGGAGCATGAAGGCACGACGGGCGGCGGATTTGATGTGGATCAAGACTTGGGGTCGTCGTCCTTCCAGGGCGCCGAAAGGTAGCGGGTGCGGTTGAAGGTCTCCAGCCATTCCGGGCAGAACACCACCAGCGCGCTGATCACCATGCCGTTGATGAACGCCTCGGGAAAGATCAGCAGCCACAGGTAGCCGATGAAATCCTCCAGCCATTCCGGCAGGGCGAACAGGCCGTCGTACCACAGCAGCGCCAGGCTCGACACCAGACACAGCAGCGCCGCCAGCGCAGCGGCGAAGAAGCCGGAGCAGAAGATGTACACGAACGGGTTGCGCGGCTGGGCACGCTCGACCATCACCGCCACGCATTCGGTGACGAGCACCGGCAGCAGAATCAGCAATGTGCCGTTGACCCCCACCGCCACCAGATCCTGGCGCCCGAGCAACACCAGCCCGGCCTGCGCCACCAGCCCGCCGACGATCGCCAACGGCCAGTCCAGCAGCAGCGTCACCGCCGTCATGCCGATGAAGTGGTACGACACGCCGGTGTCGAAGTCTCTGCGCACCAGCCACAGCAGGAACAGCGCGAACACAGTGCCGAACAGCAAGTGCTGACGCCGGCTGTCGCTGAACAGCTCGACCCACGAGGCGCTCCAGACCGCCCACAGCAAGACCGGCAGATAGATCAGCCAGCCCAGGGTCAGGCTCGTGGAAGACAGCAGTTCGGCACCGATCATGATTCCCTCATCCCTTGCGACAAATTCCCTGGTGGCAGCTGTGGCAGTCTACACCCCCACAACGCTGCTCAATGCAGGGCCTGCGCCCGCCGCAAACCCTGCGGGAGCCAGCCTGCTGGCGATGAGCCCCCCGCCGATGCATTTGCCGAGCAGGCTCGCGTCTGCCGAGGGCGAACCGACGCAAATCTATCTGCCTGTCGCATTTGAACGCTAAGCTTGGGCCTATGGATGACTCAGACTACCTGCGCCTGCTGACCATCGCGGCCGAGCAAGCCAACGCCTTCCTGTCCAATGCCCGCAAATGGGAGCGTGAGCGTTGGGTCTGCCAGCGCCTGCTGCAAGGCCTGAACATCCCCTATCGGGCCGATGAGTTCGCCCCGGCCGGGGAGCCACCGGACGTCTTGTTCCGCGACGCCAACTTCGAGGTGTTCTTCGTCCTCGACGAAGGCCGCCGGCTCAACGACGAATGGCGCGATGAACTGCAACGCCGGCGCAGCGCGTTTTCCCTGAGCCAACTGGTGCGCCGCGAAGCCAAGCCGCGGCGGATCCCGGCCAACGAGTTCCTCCTGCGCCTGGCCCCGACCCTGCGCAAGAAGGCCCACAACTACAAGGAACGCGGCATGGATCTGGGGGAGCTGGACATCATCGCCTTCGCCAGCCTCAAGCGCGAAGTGCTGGACCTGAACAGCCACTTTCCGCCGCCGACCGAGTACCTGCGCCAGGGCTGGCGCTCGCTGTCGCTGGTCGGGCCGACCTTCGCCCGGGTGCTGTTCGCCCACCCGGACGCGCCGGACTTCCTGCGCGGCAACCTGGGGCGCAGCATCGTGTTCGACGTCGGCATCAGCCTTTAGCCCTTGGCAGGATGGCGCAAACACCAGTCGGATGTTAAAAAAGCGCAATCATTCGCCCGGATGCCCTGCGCCGTTCAACGCGCGCAGGCAAACCGCTGTAACGTCTGCGCATCCAGCAACGTCTATCCCTGACGAGGCCTCACATGACCAGCCGCCTGAACCCCGATGACCAGAAGCATGTCGAAGAGTACCTGCAACTGTCCCAGCACCGCGTCGAGCGCCGGCCCTTCAGGCCGTGGATGCTCCTGGTGCTGGTGGTGGCGGTGACCGTCGGCCTCGGCCTGTTGAGCCGACTCATCAGTTACCTGACGCTATGAGCTGCCTTGCGCTCGCTCGGGTAACCACGACAACGATTTCCTTTAGCCTTGCGAGTTGTTCCCATGTCCCATCGTATTGTCATTGTCGGCGGCGGCGCCGGCGGCCTGGAGTTGGCTACCCGTCTGGGTAAGACCCTGGGCAAGCGCGGCACCGCCAGCGTCATGCTGGTCGACGCCAACCTGACCCACATCTGGAAACCGCTGCTGCACGAAGTGGCCGCCGGGTCGCTGAATTCCTCCGAAGACGAACTCAACTATGTCGCCCAGGCGAAATGGAACCACTTCGAGTTCCAGCTGGGGCGCATGAGCGGGCTCGACCGTGCCGCGAAGAAAATCCAGCTGGCCGCCACCTACGACGAAAACGGCATCGAACTGGTGCCCGCCCGGGAAGTGCCCTACGACTCCCTAGTGATCGCCGTCGGCAGCACCACCAACGATTTCGGCACCCAGGGCGCGGCGCAGCATTGCCTGTTCCTCGACACCCGCAAACAGGCCGAGCGCTTCCACCAGCAGTTGCTCAACCACTACCTGCGCGCCCATGCCGGCCAGAACGAAAGCGACGAGCAGATCAGCGTGGCCATCGTCGGCGCCGGCGCCACCGGCGTCGAACTGGCGGCCGAGCTGCACAACGCCGCCCATGAGCTGGCGGCCTACGGCCTCGACCGGATCAAACCGGAAAACATGCACATCACCCTGATCGAAGCCGGCCCGCGGGTGTTGCCGGCCTTGCCGGAACGGATCAGCGGCCCGGTGCACAAGACCCTGGAAAAGCTCGGGGTCAACGTGATGACCAATGCGTCGGTCAGCGAAGTCACCGCCGACAGCCTGATCACCGCCGACGGCAGCCAGATCAAGGCCAGCCTCAAGGTCTGGGCCGCCGGGATCCGCGCACCGGGCTTCCTCAAGGACATCGACGGCCTGGAGACCAACCGCATCAACCAACTGCAGGTGCTGCCGACGCTGCAGACCACCCGCGACGAGAACATCTTCGCCTTCGGCGACTGCGCCGCCTGCCCGCAACCGGGCACGGACCGCAACGTGCCGCCCCGCGCCCAGGCTGCGCACCAGCAGGCGTCGTTGCTGGCCAAGTCGCTGAAGCTGCGGATCGAAGGCAAGGCCCTGCCGGAGTACAAGTACACCGACTACGGCTCGCTGATTTCCCTGTCGCGCTTCTCGGCGGTGGGCAACCTGATGGGCAACCTGACCGGCACCGTGATGCTGGAGGGCTGGCTGGCGCGGATGTTCTACGTTTCGCTGTACCGCATGCACCAGATGGCACTGTACGGGCCGTTCCGCACGGCGATGCTGATGCTGGGCAGCAAGATCGGCCGGGGCACCGAGCCGCGCCTGAAGCTGCATTGATGCAACACCTGTAGGCGCGAGCCGGCTCGCGATGCGGTGATCCAGACGAGTTGATCTCGCCTGGATCGACGCCATCGCGAGCAAGCTCGCTCCCACGCTGTGACCGCAGCCCCTGAATTCACCCACCCAACCCTGTGGGAGCCAGCCTGCTGGCGATGACGCCGGTGAAGCCGACGTTGGTCTGGATCAAACCCTCATTGTCCGACCCGCGCCCGAACCTCTGTTTCTCACTGTATCCCGCCCCCGCATTTCCCGCCTTCGCTTACAAACGCCCCGCCCCGCGACACAGTCGCGATACATCGGCGCCGCCTAATGGCCACACCCGAGCGCACCCGCGCCGGCAAATGCCCTTAACGCGTGGTTGCACTGAGCAACCGTAGGAGAATGCAATGTCCCGTACCTCGAAAATCGGCAAGAACTCCATTGGCCTGGTCGGCGCCGTGCTGGCCGGCGGCCTGATGCTGTCCGGCTCGGTGTTCGCCGCCCAGCCGCTGGCCCAGGGCTACATGGTCGCCTCCGCCGAGACTTCGGTGAAGACGCCGGAAGGCAAATGCGGCGAAGGTAAATGCGGTGATGCCTCGATGGCCAAAACCGACACCGATGGCGACGGCAAGGTGTCCCGCGCCGAGTTCCTGAAGGTCGCGCCGAAGTCCGACTTCGACAAGATCGACACCAACCATGACGGCTTCATCGACGAGCAGGAGGCGTACAACAACGTCAAAGCCAACTTCGAAGCCAACGGCAAGAAAATGCCCAAAGGCCTGTTCGAGCACCTGAAGGATCAAGACGGCGCCTGATTGCCCGCCTGACGTCTCACAACAGCCGCGCCTTCTCCGACGAGAAGCGCGGCTTTCTCGTGCCCGCAGAAGTCAGAGGCGGAAGCGTTGCACCATGCCCTGCAAGGCATTGGCCAGTTGCGACAGTTCATGGCTGGAGGCGCTGGTCTGGTCGGCCCCGGCCGCCGAGCGCACCGACAGGTCGCGGATGTTCACCAGGTTTCGGTCCACCTCCCGCGCCACTTGCGCCTGCTCTTCGGCGGCGCTGGCGATCACCAGGTTGCGCTCGTGGATTTCGTGCACCGACGCCGTGATGGTCTGCAGCGCCTCGCCCGCCCGCTCGGCCAGCACCAGCGTCGTGGCGGCCCGGGAGGCGCTGGCCTGCATCGATTCCAGCGCCAGGCCCGATCCGCTGCGCATGCCCTGCACCATCTGTTCGATCTCCTGGGTCGATTGCTGGGTGCGATAGGCCAGCGCCCGCACCTCATCGGCCACCACCGCAAAGCCCCGTCCGCTCTCGCCCGCCCGGGCCGCCTCGATGGCGGCGTTGAGGGCCAGCAGGTTGGTCTGCTCAGCGATCGCCCGGATAACGTCGAGCACTTTGCCGATGTCCTGGGACTGGTCGGCCAGGGACTGCACCAGCTCGCCGGTGTGCTGCACTTCGCTGACCAGCGCATTGATGGCCTCGGCGGTCTCGCCGACACGCTCCTGCCCCAAGTGCGCCGATTCGCTGGACTGGCGCGTGGCGTCGGAGGTGGACACGGCATTGCGCGCAACTTCCTCCACCGCCGTGGTCATCTCGTTGACCGCCGTCGCCGCCTGTTCGATTTCATTGTTTTGCTGCTGCAGCCCCTGGGTGCTGTCGAGGGTGACGGCGTTCAGTTCATCGGCCGCGGTGGCCAGTTGCGTGGCCGAGCCGCTGATGCCCTGCAGGGTCTCGCGCAGGTTCTGCTGCATGGTCGCCAACGCCTTGAGCAGGCGGCTGACCTCGTCGTTGCCGTGGGCTTCGATCGGGCGGGTGAGATCGCCGCCGGCCACGCTTTCGGCGGCGTCCACCGCGCTCGCCAGCGGACGCACGATGCTGCGGGTCAGCAGCATCGCCAGCGCCACGGTGGCCAGCGCCGCCAGCACGATGAACAGGCTGACGATGGTGCGCGAGGTCTCGTAGTGTGCGGCGGAGTTCTGGCTCTCGGCGGCGACCTGCCGGGTGAACAGATCCGCCAGGTCGCTGAGCTGCTTGCCGGAGCCGTCGACCACGGTCTTCATGTCGACCAGCAGCAGCTTGGTCAACTCATCGCGCTTGCCTTGTTCGGCGAGGACGAAGGATTGGGCGATGCCGGTGCGGTAGGCAGCGAAGGTTTTCTTGAACTGATCGTACAACTGCTGCCCCTCAGGGGTGACCACCAGCCTGTCGTAGGCGGCGATCTTCTCGCTCAGTTCCTTGTCGCGGGTGTCCATCTGGCTGCGGTAGGCGGCGACGTTCTTCGGATCCGGATCCAGTGCCATGCGCAAGGAGATGGTGCGGATGCGCAGCATGATCTCGCGGATCTCGTCACCGCCACGGATGCTCGGCAGCCATTGGGTTTCCACCGCGACCTCGCTGTCGCGGATGCTCGACATCTGCCCCAGCGAAAACACCCCGAGCAGCGCCACCAATACCGCGATCACAGCGAATCCCAGTGCGGCACGGGGAGCAATGTTCAACTGACGAAGCAACATGACGAACGCCCTTTTTCTTGTATTGGCCAGGTTAGGGGGCGAACGGCACGGCGGCCTGCCCCTCTTTTGCTAGCGGGCTATCGGCAAGTTGTACGATGACTTGAATGAAATTGCATTTCTGACGGGCAAAAGAAATCCCCGCATCTTTCGATGCGGGGATTTCTTTGTATGGTCGGGGTAAGGGGATTCGAACTCCTGACATCCTGCTCCCAAAGCAGGCGCGCTACCGGACTGCGCTATACCCCGGTAAAAAAAAGGCACCTTCGAAAGGCGCCTTCTGCGAACAGAGCTTTTGGCGTCTGATCTTAAGATTCGATCCCAGCGAACTGGTTTCAAAAATGGTGGGTCGTGTAGGATTCGAACCTACGACCAATTGGTTAAAAGCCAACTGCTCTACCAACTGAGCTAACGACCCAAATATGGTCGGGGTAAGGGGATTCGAACTCCTGACATCCTGCTCCCAAAGCAGGCGCGCTACCGGACTGCGCTATACCCCGGTTTGAAATTGGCTCCGTGACCAGGACTCGAACCTGGGACCCAATGATTAACAGTCATTTGCTCTACCGACTGAGCTATCACGGAACTACATATTTCAAGTTACAACAGTGAGGTTTGCCTCACCTCTGCCACCCGTTCGCATCGCTGCGTTCGTGTGTCTGAGGCGCGCTATTCTACAACCTAGAACACCTCTGTCAACCCCCTAAATTGCTTTCAAGTTAATGATTTGCAACTTATTTCGGTTTTCAGCTCAGTGAGCTGAAGCCCTGCGGGTGACTGACTGCGGGGCGCACTTTACAAGCCTTTTCCTTTGAGTTCAACAGCCTGGCGAAAAAAAAAGGCCTCGCGATGGGCGAGGCCTTCTCTTTTGGCGCCGAGCGTCAGTTGAACGTGATCTCGTCGTTCTCCACCACGCCGGTCGCCGTTTCCCCCGGCATGAAGCGTCCGGACAGGATCAACTGCGCCAACGGGTTCTCGATCCAGCGCTGGATCGCCCGCTTCAGCGGCCGTGCGCCATAGACCGGGTCGTAGCCGACGGCAATCAGCTTGTCCATCGCCTCCGGGCTCAGCTCCAGCTTCAGCTCGCGCTCGGCCAGACGGCTGCGCAGGCGGCCCAGCTGGATCTCGGTGATGCCGGCGATCTGATCCCGCGCCAACGGTTCGAAGATCACCACTTCGTCGACCCGGTTGATGAACTCCGGCCGGAAGTGGGTGGATATCGCATCCATCACTGCCGCACGCTGGGCCTCGCGGTCGCCCACCAGTTCCTGGATCTGCATCGACCCCAGGTTGGAGGTCATCACGATCACCGTGTTGCGAAAATCCACCGTGCGCCCGTGGCTGTCGGTCAGGCGTCCGTCCTCCAGCACTTGCAGCAGGATGTTGAACACGTCCGGGTGGGCCTTCTCGACTTCGTCCAGAAGGATCACCGAGTACGGCTTGCGCCGCACCGCTTCGGTCAGGTAACCGCCCTCTTCGTAGCCCACGTAGCCTGGCGGCGCACCGATCAGCCGGGCCACGGAGTGTTTCTCCATGAACTCGGACATGTCGATCCGCACCATCGCCTCTTCGGTGTCGAAAAGGAATTCAGCCAGTGCCTTGCACAGCTCGGTCTTGCCGACCCCGGTCGGGCCGAGGAACATGAACGAGCCGCTCGGCCGGTTCGGATCCGCCAACCCGGCGCGGGAACGCCGCACGGCGTTGGCCACCGCCACCACCGCCTCGTCCTGGCCGATCACACGCTGATGCAGCAGGCTTTCCATCTTCATCAGTTTGTCGCGCTCGCCTTCGAGCATTTTCGACACCGGAATACCGGTCCATTTCGACACGACTTCGGCGATTTCCTCTTCGGTCACCTTGCTGCGCAGCAGCTGGTTCTCGCTCTTGCCGTGCTGGTCGACCATCTGCAGGCTGCGCTCCAGGTCCGGGATCACCCCGTACTGCAGCTCGGCCATGCGGTTGAGGTCACCCTTGCGCCGCGCCGCTTCCAGCTCCTGGCGGGACTGTTCGATCTTCTGCTGGATCTGCGCAGAGCCCTGAACCTCGGCCTTTTCCGAGTTCCAGATCTCTTCCAGGTCCGAATACTCGCGCTCGTGGCGGTCGATTTCTTCCTGGAGCTTCTCCAGGCGCTTCTTCGCCGCGTCGTCGCTTTCCTTCTTCAGCGCCTGGGACTCGACCTTCAGCTGAATCAGGCGGCGTTCCAGACGGTCCAGCACTTCCGGCTTGGAGTCGATCTCCATGCGGATGCGGCTGGCGGCCTCGTCGATCAGGTCGATGGCCTTGTCCGGCAATTGCCGGTCGGTGATGTAGCGATGGCTGAGCTTCGCCGCCGCGATGATCGCGCCGTCGGTGATCGCCACCTTGTGGTGCACCTCGTAGCGCTCCTTGAGGCCGCGCAGGATCGCGATGGTGTCCTCCTCGCTCGGCTCGTCCACCAGCACCTTCTGGAAACGCCGCTCAAGGGCCGCGTCCTTCTCGATGTACTGGCGGTACTCGTTGAGCGTGGTGGCGCCCACACAGTGCAGCTCGCCGCGGGCCAGGGCCGGCTTGAGCATGTTGCCGGCGTCCATCGAGCCTTCGCCCTTGCCGGCGCCGACCATGGTGTGCAGTTCGTCGATGAACAGAATGATCTGCCCTTCCTGCTTGGACAGTTCGTTGAGCAGCGCCTTGAGCCGCTCCTCGAACTCGCCGCGGTACTTGGCGCCGGCGATCAGCGCGCCCATGTCCAGCGACAGCAGGCGTTTGCCGCGCAGGCCGTCCGGCACTTCGCCGTTGATGATCCGCTGGGCCAGGCCTTCGGCGATGGCGGTCTTGCCCACGCCAGGCTCGCCGATCAGCACCGGGTTGTTCTTGGTGCGGCGCTGCAGGACCTGGATGGTGCGGCGGATCTCGTCGTCACGGCCGATCACCGGATCGAGCTTGCCGTCTTCGGCGCGCTTGGTCAGGTCGATGGTGTACTTGTCCAGGGCCTGGCGCGATTCCTCGTGGTTGGCGTCGTTGACCGCCTCGCCGCCGCGCAGGTTGTTGATGGCGTTCTCCAGGGCCTTTTTGCTCACGCCCTGGCCCAGCAGCAGTTTGCCCAGCTTGCTGTTCTCGTCCATGGCGGCGAGCAGCACCAGTTCGCTGGAAATGAACTGGTCGCCCTTCTGCTGGGCCAGGCGGTCGGCCTGGTTGAGCAGGCGCGCCAGATCCTGCGACATGTTGACGTCGCCGGTCGGATTCTGGATTTTCGGCAGTTGGTCGAGCTCTTTGGTCAGCTCTTTGCGCAGGCTGTTGACGTCGAAGCCCACCTGCATCAGCAGGGGCTTGATCGAGCCGCCCTGCTGTTCGAGCATGGCCTGCATCAGGTGCGCAGGCTCGATGCCCGGATGGTCGAGGCCGACGGCCAGGGATTGGGCATCGGACAGCGCCAACTGAAGTTTGCTGGTTAAACGGTCTATACGCATGGGGTCACCTTCCTTTTGAGCAGGTCGGATCTAGGAAACCATCCTGAATGAAGAAACCTGCCAGATACCGCTATAGATGTGGCCGATTCTGGAAGATTCAAGCGTCAGGGGTTTGATGCAGGTCAGACAAGCTTAGCGTGCGCCCGGCCTGGCCGATGCGTTTCCGTTTGACGGTAAGTTGCCGGCATTGAAAGGCGCGGCATGGCGCAAACCGGCGCCGTCAGATGGCGCCGCCTGGGCCCTCAAGCCACACCAGCGAGGCGAAGCGACCGGTGCGCGATGCGCGGCGATAGGAAAAGAAGCGCGGGTCGCTGACGGTGCAGAAACCGCCGCCGTACACCGCCGTGACACCCCGCTCGGCCAGACGCAGGCGCGCCAGCAGGTAGATGTCGGCCATGAACTTGCCGGCGTTTTGGCTCGGGACAAACGCGGCCGCCGCGGCGGGCAACTGATCGACGAAGGTTTCCCGCACTTCCGGGCCCACTTCGAAGGCCTGCGGGCCGATGGCCGGGCCGAGCCATACCAGCACGTCTTCAGGCGCGGTGCCCAGGGCGTCGAGGGTGGCCTCCAGCACCCCGGCAGCCAGGCCGCGCCAGCCGGCATGGGCGGCGGCGACGCGGGTGCCCGCGCGGTCACAGAACAGGGCCGGCAGGCAGTCGGCGGTCATCGCGGCGCAGGCGATGCCCGGCGTGGCGGTCCAACTGGCGTCGGCGGTGGCCACCACGGACGGGTCGGCGTGGGCCACGGTGGTGCCGTGGACCTGCTGCAGCCAGGCGGGCTTGATCGAAAAGTGATCGGTGAGGCGGCGACGGTTCTCGGCGACGTCCTGGGGGCGGTCATCGACGTGATCGCCCAGGTTGAGCGTGTCGAACGGCGCCTCGCTGACACCGCCCTCGCGGGTGGTGACACAGGCCTTGACGCTGGCCGGCGCGGGCCAGTCCGGCGTCAGCCAGTTCATCCGACGAACGCCTCGCGATCCTGCTTGAGCAGGGTCAGCAGCCAGACGAAGTCTTCCGGCAGCGGCGATTCCCAGCTCATGCGCTCGCCGGTGGTCGGGTGCTCCAGCTCAAGGAACCGCGCATGCAGGGCCTGCCGCGGGAAATGCTTGAGGGACTCGACCATGGTCTGGCTCGCGGCCGGCGGAATGCGGAAACGGCCGCCGTAGGCCGGGTCGCCGACCAGCGGGAAATTGATGTGCGCCATGTGCACGCGGATCTGGTGGGTGCGCCCGGTCTCCAGCTTCACCCGCACGTGGGTGTGGGAACGGAAGCGCTCCAGCACGCGGTAGTGGCTGACGGCCGGCTTGCCGCCCTCCATCACCGCCATGCGCTGACGCTGCTGGCCGTGGCGGCCGATCGGCGCGTTGATCTTGCCGCCGGCGGTCACCACGCCGATCACGATGCACTCATAGATGCGGCTGACGGTGCGGCTCTGCAACTGCGCGACCAGCTTGGTCTGCGCCTGGATGGTCTTGGCCACCACCATCAGGCCGGTGGTGTCCTTGTCCAGACGGTGCACGATGCCGGCACGCGGGACGTTGACGATGTCCGGCACGTGGTGCAGCAAGGCGTTGAGCAGCGTGCCGTCGGCGTGGCCGGCGGCCGGGTGCACCACCAGGCCCGCCGGCTTGTTGATCACCAGGATGTCGTCGTCTTCATAGACGATGTCCAGCTCGATGTCCTGGGCCACCCACTCGCCCTGGGCTTCCTGTTCGGCGGTCAGCTCCAGCACCGAGCCGCCGTGAACGATGTCGCGCGGACGGATGACCGCGCCGTCCACGGTCAGGCGACCGTCTTTGATCCAGGCGGAAAGGCGCGAGCGCGAGTGCTCGGCGAAGAGTTGGGCGGCGACTTGATCGAGGCGTTGGCCGCCCAGTTCGGACGGCACCTCTGCGCGAAGTTCAATTTTATCGGACATGCTCGGACTGGCGTCGGCACAGCCTTTGGTTTCGGCTGCGCGCTTGTGGTTAAATACGGCTTCTTTTGCCCCGAGGCTTTTCAACGGGGCGCTCATCATAACAGGACGGTCCCGCCCAAGACAGCGGCCGTCATAGGGACGCAAGCCGCCATGCAAGTGAAACACCTGCTGCTGATCGCCATCCTCGCATTGACCGCCGCTTGCTCATCGAAGGAAGTCGTAGACGAAAACCTGAGCGAAGCCGAGCTGTACCAGCAGGCTCAGAAGGACCTGGACAACAGCAGCTACACCAGCGCCACCGCCAAGCTGAAGGCCCTGGAGTCGCGCTATCCGTTCGGCCGCTACGCCGACCAGGCCCAGCTCGAACTGATCTACGCCAACTACAAGAACGCCGAGCCTGAGGCCGCCAAGTCCGCCGCCGAGCGCTTCATCCGCCTGCATCCGCAGCACCCGAACGTCGATTACGCCTACTACCTCAAGGGCCTGACCTCGTTCGACCAGGACGTCGGCCTGCTGGCGCGCTTCCTGCCGCTGGACATGACCAAGCGTGACCCGGGCGCCGCCCGCGACTCCTACAACGAGTTCGCCCAGCTGACCAGCCGCTACCCGAACAGCCGCTACGCGCCGGACGCCAAGCAGCGCATGATCTACCTGCGCAACCTGCTGGCGGCCTACGAAATCCACGTGGCCGACTACTACCTGACCCGTCAGGCCTACGTCGCCGCCGCCAACCGTGGCCGCTACGTGGTGGAGAACTTCCAGGAGACCCCATCGGTGGGCGACGGCCTGGCGGTGATGACCGAAGCCTACCAGCGCCTGCACCTGGACGAACTGGCGGCCTCCAGCCTCGAGACCCTGAAGCTCAACTACCCGAACCACCCGAGCCTGGTGGACGGTCAGTTCGTGCCGTCGGTGGCCGAAGCCGACAACCGTTCGTGGCTGAGCAAGGCCACCCTCGGCCTGATCGAGTCCCGTCCGCCGCTGCCGCCGGGAGAGACCCGCGCCAACCAGGACGTGCAGAAGCAGTTCCAGGACGCGAAGGACGCGATCCCGAACGAACTCAAGCCAAAAGACGAAAACGGCAACGTGATCGAAGAGCCGGAATCCGAGTCCGGCAGCTCCGACCGCTCGATCTTCAGCTACATGACCTTCGGTCTGTTCGACTGATCCACAGCAGTTGTACAAGAAAGGGAGATCTTCGGATCTCCCTTTTTCGTTGCCGCGTTTGACGGGGCTGTGCGGCCGACGGACTCCTTGGCTAAACTGCCGGATCATTAGCCGAAAAGCCGCCCATCATGCTTCGTTTACTGTTCTGGATCGCCCTGATCGCCGCCGCCGTCTGGCTCTGGCGCAAGATCAAGGCCCCCGCCTCCCCCGCCCAGTCTCCCCGCGAACAGGACGCCGCGCCCATGGTGCGCTGCGCCCATTGCGGCGTGCACCTGCCCCGCGACCGTGCCCTGAGCCTTGAGCAGCAGTGGTACTGCAGCCAGGCGCACCTGGAGCAAGGCCCCGGCTCCAGTGGTCGCTGAGACCGCCGACGCTTCCGGCAAGCAGGCCCAGCGCCTGCTGCGCCTCTATCATCTGTATCGCTTGAGCGTCGGCATCACCCTGGTGCTGCTGATTTCCAGCAACATGGACAACCGCCTGCTCACCTCGGCCGACGACGAGCTGCTGCGCAGCGGCAGTTGGCTGTACCTGGTGCTGAACATCCTCCTGGTGGTGTTCCTGGAGAACATCCGCCGCCCGGCGCAGCTGTTCGGCCTGGCGCTGACCGACATCCTGCTGCTCTGCGGCCTGTTCTACGCGGCCGGCGGCGTGGCGAGCTCCCTGGGCAACCTGTTGATCGTCTCGGTGGCCATCAGCAATACCCTGCTGCGCCGACGGATAGGCCTGCTGATCGCCGCCGTCGGCGCCCTCGGCATCGTCGCCCTGAGCTTCCTGCTCAGTTTCGACCATCCCCTGAGCCCCAACGACTACCTCCAGGCCGGCACCCTCGGCGCCTTGTGCTTCGCGGCGTCCCTGCTGGTGCAGGGCCTGATGCAGCGCCTGGAGTTCAGCGAGCACCTGGCCGAGCGCCGCGCCAGCGAGGTGGAAGGCCTCGAGGCCCTCAACGCCCTGATCCTGCAACGCATGCGCACCGGCATCCTGGTGTTCGACGAACAGCGCCGCATCCAGTTGGCCAACCACAGCGCCCAGGCCCTGCTGGGCCGACAGCACCTCGAAGGGCTGTTGATCGACGACTGCGCGCCGGGGCTGCTCGAACGCCTGCAACTGTGGCTGAGCAACCCCAGCCTGCGCCCCCAAAGCCTGAAGATGCCCGGGGAAGGCCCTGTGCTGCAACCGAGCTTCATCGCCCTGGAGCAGAGCCCGGGACGCCAGACCCTGGTGTTCCTCGAAGACCTCGCGCAGATCGCCCAACAGGCCCAGCAGTTGAAGCTGGCCGCGCTCGGGCGCCTGACCGCCGGCATCGCCCACGAGATCCGCAACCCGCTGGGCGCCATCAGCCATGCGGCGCAGCTGCTGGGCGAGTCCGAGGAACTCGACGGCGCAGACCGGCGTCTGACGCAGATCATCCAAGACCACTCCCAGCGCATGAACCGAGTCATCGAGAACGTCCTGCAACTGTCCCGCCGCCAGCAAAGCGAACCGCAGCGGCTGGATCTCAAGCCCTGGTTGGAGCGCTTCGTCGCCGAGACCCGCGAGCAGGCGACCGCCCGTCAGTCACTGCACGTGCACATCGGCGCCGGCGATTTGCGCACCCTGATGGATCCCGACCAGCTGACCCAGGTCCTCGACAACCTGGTGCGCAACGGCTGGCGCCACAGCGGCGCGCTGCACGAGCAGGCCGAAGTCTGGCTGGAACTGTCCCTCGACCCCGAATCCCGCCAGGCCGTGCTGCACGTGCAGGACAACGGCCCGGGCGTGGCGCCCGACCAGCAGGCGCACCTGTTCGAACCGTTCTTCACCACCAGCAGCCAGGGCACCGGCCTTGGGCTCTATCTGTCCCGTGAGCTGTGCGAAAGCAATCAAGCGCGCCTAGACTTCAAACCACGCCAAGGCGGCGGCTGCTTTCGCATCACCTTTGCTCACGGACGGAAACAAAGTTGACTACGAGCCCACGGCAAAAAGTCCTGATCGTCGACGACGAGCCGGATATCCGCGAACTCCTGGAAATCACCCTGGGACGGATGAAACTCGACACCTTCAGCGCACGCAACCTGGCCGAGGCCCGGGCGCTGCTGCACCGCGAGGCCTTCAACCTGTGCCTGACGGACATGCGCCTGCCCGACGGCACCGGGCTTGAGCTGGTGCAGCACCTCCAGCAACGTTATCCACAGCTGCCGGTGGCGATGATCACCGCCTACGGCAGCCTGGAAACCGCGATCAACGCCCTCAAGGCCGGGGCCTTCGACTTCCTCACCAAACCGGTGGACCTTGCGCGCCTGCGCGAACTGGTCGCCAGCGCCTTGCGCGTGCCGGCGGCGGGCGGCGTCACGTCGATCGAACGGCGGCTGCTGGGCGACTCCCCGCCCATGCGCAACCTGCGCAAGCAGATCGACAAGCTCGCCCGCAGCCAGGCGCCGGTATACATCAGCGGCGAGTCCGGCAGCGGCAAGGAGCTGGTGGCGCGCCTGATCCACGAACAAGGGCCGCGGGCCGGCCAACCGTTCGTGCCGGTCAATTGCGGGGCGATTCCGTCTGAACTGATGGAGAGCGAATTCTTCGGCCACCGCAAAGGCAGCTTCAGCGGCGCGGTGGAGGACAAGCCCGGCCTGTTCCAGGCGGCCCACGGCGGCACGCTGTTTCTCGACGAGGTGGCGGACCTGCCGCTGTCGATGCAGGTCAAGCTGCTGCGGGCGATCCAGGAAAAGGCCGTGCGCAGCGTCGGCGGCCAGCAGGAAACCGTGGTCGATGTGCGCATCCTCTGCGCCACGCACAAGGATCTGGACGCCGAGGTCGCCGCCGGACGCTTCCGCCAGGACCTGTATTACCGCCTGAACGTGATCGAACTGCGGGTGCCGTCCCTGCGCGAGCGGCGCGACGACATCGAAGCGCTGGCCGGCCAGATGCTCAAGCGCCTGGCCACCAGCACCGGCCAGCCCGTGGCGCGCCTGCACCCGCAAGCGCTCGAGGCCCTGAAGAACTACCGCTTCCCGGGCAACGTGCGGGAGCTGGAGAACGTCCTCGAACGGGCGCATACCCTGTGCGAGAACCGCATGATCGAAGCCGACGACCTGCGCCTGAGCGAGGGCAACTGCGCGGCCGAGAGCGGCATCGCCGACCTGACGCAGATCGACAACCTGGAGGACTACCTGGAAAACGTCGAGCGCAAGCTGATCCTGCAAGCGCTCGAGGAGACCCGCTGGAACCGCACGGCGGCGGCGCAACGCCTGAACCTGTCGTTCCGCTCGATGCGCTACCGCCTCAAGAAACTGGGGCTGGACTGAGGCCCCTTATGGGAGCAACTGTCGTGTCCTGCGGTGCCTTGAGTGACGCCTTCGTCGGATCGCCGACGCCGCGAATGCCGGCTAGATCCGCCCCGCAGGCGCATACGGCGCCGGATCGATGATCGGCGCCCGCCCCAGCATCACATCGGCGAACAGCTGACACGACGCCGGCGCCAGCACCAACCCGTTGCGGTAATGCCCGCAGTTGAGCCACAGCCCCTCGAAGCCCGGCACGGCGCCGATATAGGGAACGCCTTCCGGCGAGCCCGGCCGCAGGCCGGCCCAATGCCCCACCACCTCGGCGTCGGCCAGCGCCGGCAGCAACTCCACCGCCGAAGCCTTCAGGCTGGCCAAGGCCACGTCGGTCGGCGTCTTGTCGAACCCTTCGTGCTCCAGCGTGCTGCCGATCAGGATGTGCCCGTCGCGGCGCGGGATCGCATAGCGCCCCTTGGCCAGCACCATGCTCGGCAGGAAATCCGCCGCACACTTGTAGAGGATCATCTGCCCCTTGACCGGCTCCACCGGCAGCGTCAGATCCAGGGTCTTGAGCAGCTCGCCGCTCCAGGCGCCGGCGGTCAAAACCACCTGATCGCCCCGGATCACGCCCGCAGGGGTCTCTACGCCGACCACCCGCCCCCCTTCGCGCACAAAGCCGCCGACCTCGCACTGCTCGCGGATGCTGACGTTCGGCAGTGCCTGCAACGCCGCCTTCAGCGATTTGACCAGACGCGGGTTGCGCACGTTGGCCACATCGTCCATGTAGACGGCCCGGGAGAACCCGCCGCCCAGGGCTGGCACCGCGTCATGGGCCGCCGAGATATCCACAGGCCGCAGCGGGCGCCCTTCCCGCTCGGCCCAGGCCAGCGCTTGCGCCTCGTCGTCCAGATCCAGCCAGTACAGGCCGGTGGTGTGCACTTCAGGGTCGACGCCGGTGGCGGCGAACAGGCGCTCGCCCAGCTGTGGATAAAAATCCTGCGACCAATGCGCCAGGGCGGTCACCGCCGGGCTGTAGCGCCACGGATAGAGCGGAGAAACGATGCCCCCGCCGGCCCAGGACGATTCCCGCCCCAGGTCCGAACGATCCAGCAGCACCACGCTGCTCACCTCGCTGGCGAGGTTGTACGCGGTGAGCAGGCC
Source organism: Pseudomonas sp. R25(2017) (assembly GCF_002112565.1). Lineage (NCBI taxonomy): Bacteria > Pseudomonadati > Pseudomonadota > Gammaproteobacteria > Pseudomonadales > Pseudomonadaceae > Pseudomonas > Pseudomonas sp. R25(2017). Next base: position 116,173 of record NZ_NEHZ01000015.1, on the reverse strand, counting down.
AATCACCCCGCCACCGACAATCACCACTTGCTGTTGCCTGGTCATCTCTGTTCCAACCGTTAAATAGACAGCGGGCGCAAAGGGCGCCCCGATAAAGCGGCTCAGCGGCCCCAGCAATCCTTGGTGGTCAGCCCGGTGGTCGCGTTGTTCATGCTTCTCACGCCGGTGTTGGTGAGGGTGAAGTCCCCGCACTTGTCGGTGGCCATCGCCGTGCCGGCCTTGCGCGTCGCCGTCAGCAGGAAGGTCTGGTCGGTGATCGTCGGCGTGAGGGTGTAGAAATCGTTGCCGGCGCTCAGGCCGGTGACATTGGTGTAGACGTTGTTCTTCGAGTAGAAGCGCTCGAGGATCTGCGCCTGCTCCGACAGCAGCGACACCACTTCGCCACGGCGTCCCTTCTTCACGTACTCGGTGAGGCTCGGATAGCCGATGGTGATGACGATACCGATGATCGCGATCACGATCATGATTTCGATCAGGGTGAAGCCTCGGTGGGTTCTGCGCATGCCTCGGTTCTCGCTCACTGTAGTTGCCGCCACATGATGCGGCGGCTGCCGCCGCCGGATTTTTCCACCAGCGTGGTGATGGTGCCACTGGAATCGTTCACGACCTTGCGGCTCGCGCCGTTGACGATGGCGTTCAGGGTCGGAATGCCGCCGCTGAACACCACGCCGCTGGAGATCGTGTCGTTGGTGTCGACCACGCCGTCGGCGTTGGTGTCGAGCACCGCGTAGTTGAGCATCTTACCGCTGAACGCCTCGAGTTCGATGAGTTTGCCGGTGCCGAAGCTGGAACACGGGTCGGTGGTGTCGACGCTGGCGGTGGTGAACACGATCCGGCCCAGCACCAGGCTGGCCTGGTTGATCACCCGTTCGCCGGTCAGCACGTTGTTGTACACCAGCGGCAAGTACCAGCCTTTCTCCGCCGGATACGTCGTGTCGTTCTGGGAGGTGGTGACGAACTGACCTGAGCTGCCCGAGAAGGTGCCCGTGATGGATTGGGCCTGCAGGCTGCTCACCGTCAACTGTCCCGAACCGCCGTCGGCGTCCCACACCGAATAGAACGCCTGCAGGTCCTTGTTGGTCTTGTCGGTGGTTTCGTTGAACTTGCCGGTGCCGACGAAGACCTGCTTGCCGCCCAGGGAATTGTCCGCCAGCAACGGTTGCGCGGTGATCGGCTGGGTCGCCCCGCCCGCCGTGGTGAACAGCGGCTTGCCGGAAAACGCCACGCCCCAGCTGTCGCTGGAGGCGGCGCTCAGGTCGAACTTCCACAGGCGCCCCTTCAGGTCGCCGCCGTACGCGGCCTGCACCACGTTCTGCGAGTTGACCTTGAGCTTGACCGACGACAGGCCGTTGGTGGTCTCGGTGGCGTCGACCACGATCTTGCGGATCAACGAACCGTCGCGCACATCCAGCACATACAGCGCCGCCACCCCGGAGTTGCTGCCGTAACCGTTGGCGATGAACGCCGCCCAGCGCCCGTCGGCCAGACGCGCCACTTCCGCCCGGGCATAGGCGTAGCCCAGATCGTTGAACACGTTCGATGCGCTGGCGGTAGACGGCGCGCTGACTTCCCACAGCCCCTTGATCACGTTGCCCGCCGAGGCGTCGTACAGCTGCAGCCCGTAAAAGGTCTTGCCGCCGGCGCCGGTGCCGCCGATGGCCAGGGTTTTCCAGGCGGTGCCGAACTGCGCGTCGTACACGCCGACCTGGCCGTCCACCAGGAACTTGTGGCCGACGCCGTTGATGTAGGTCGGATCGGCGATCAGACGCAGCGACGGCAGCACGCTGGACGGCATGTAGGCATAGCGCCGGGTGCCGTTGGCCGAGTTGATGACGCTGACGAAACCGTCGTTGCCGTTCACCACCAGGCTGGCGTTCATGTTCGCCGCCTTGGCGGTCAGGTACGTGCTGTAGGAGGTGTCGCCCGACAGGTCGGACGCGGTTTTCTCCGAGGGCGACGCCAGCACCAGCGGCGAGTTGATGATGTCGCCCAGCAGTACGCTGCGCACCTTCAGGCCGGCTTTGTTGGTGCCCTTGCTCCATTCCACCAGATCGCTGCCACTGATGCCGGTGGGCAGGCCCTGGCCCAGGACGGTCTGCTGGGCGGCCGAGAAATTGCCGAAGGCCAGGGTGACGGCGGCGTTGGTCGTGGTGTTCCAGGACTGGTAGGTCGGTGCCGTGGCGCTGGGCACGATGGCCGTGTCGGTGCTCCACAGCACCGTCGACGTGTTCACCGCGCCGGTCGACGTGAACCCGAAGGACTTGATGGTGCCGCGCCAGTCCTTGGGGTCGTAGCTGGTCTGGAAGTAGCTGGTGCCGCTGGCCAGGGTGTTGCCGCTGGTGACCCCGCTGCCGCCGGAGCCGGCCTTGGAGGTGATGTCGCTCAGCGCGGCGGACAGCGCAGTGTTGAGGCCGGCGCTGTCGGTGGCCTGGTAGTACTTGCCCTGGCCGTAGCCGGCGGCGTCCGACAGCATGTCGTTGGCGGCGGTGAAGCCCACGGTGTAGGTGTTCATGTTCTGCTTGGGGAAGTCCGCCGCGTTCCAGCTCTTGCCCGCCGCGTCGGTGCCGGTGGAGCGCATGTCGATGTCGAAGGCGAACTTGGCGATGTCGTCCAGGTACAGCGTATCGCCCTCGCCGTCGCCGTTGAGGTTGTCGCCGTCGTTGTTGACCCCGTCCCAGTTGGGCAAGCGGTTGCCGCCCAGAGGATCGTTGTTCGGGAAGGTGCGGTCGTAGGTCGGCAAGCCGTCGGTGATCACCACCCCGTAGTTTTTCTGGCAGCGGTACTGGATCGGGCTGGTGTAGGTGTTCGGCGTGCTGTTGTAGTAAGGCGCCAGGCCGCGCATGTAACGGGTGATTTCGTAGTAGGTCTCCGCCAGCGGCGTGTTGGCCACGGCGCTCAAGCCGTTGATCGAAGAAATCAGGGCGTTGTAGTTGCTGTCGGCCTGGGCCTGGGTGACGCTGCCGGACACCGGCGACAGGTCGCTGACCGAACGGGCGATGTAGCCGCCGTTGCCGGGGTTGTTGTTGGTGGCCGGGTTGAACGTCGCCAGGCCGATGCGCAGGGAGCGGTTGCTGGTGACCAGCGCGGTGGACACGTTGCGCGCGACGTTGATCCGGTAGTCGTTGGGGATCGCGCCCGTGGTGAAGTCGCGGTTGCTGCCGTTGGCCAACCCGACCACGTAAGAGATGTAGTCGCCCGAATAGCGCGTGTTGCCGCTGCCCACCGGATCCGGCAGCTTCAGGCACAGGGGCGTCAGCGAGTTGTTGTAGAACGCGTAGGCCCCGCCGGAGCAACCCGAGGTGGGCAGGCTCGACAGGAACACCGAGTCGCCTGTGATCGCCGTCGAGCTCAGGCACAGGCCTGCGAAGGCATTGCACTGCTTGGCCGGCGTGCGATCCACCGTCGGATCGAACCCCGCCGCGTAGATGATGCTGTTCATGCTCCCCGAATCGTCGATCAGCAACATCACGTTCGGCGGCACCGCCGCAGCGCTCAGCAGCGGCGAGTCGGACGGCGTGAAGGCGTAGGCCGGCGCCACCAGATACCCGCCGAGCAACAGCCCGGCCAACAGGGCCCGCCATGGCCGGCGCGGTTCAGTACTTGGCATAGACACTCTCCACCACGCTGCGCGAAGTGCCGGCGATGCCGACGGCCGTGACCCGGTACAGCGTCGCCGAGGTGTTGCTCGGCACATTGACGGCGGTCAGGGTGGTGCCGATGTTCTGCACGCCGTAGAACCCGCTGCCGGCGGCGATCCAGGTGACCCCGGACGAGGCGTTGAGCCCCGCCGCGCTGACCGTCGAGGACTCCGCCGGCGGCGCACACTGGGCCGTGGTGGCGCACACCGCCAGCGAATAGCTGTCGAGCTGCACCGCGCTTTCGCCGATGCGCAGCGCCGCTTCGGCCACCTGGAACGACTGGTTGCGCAGGCTGACGCTGCCGGCCATCTTTTCCTGGAGGTTGGCGCTCTGCATCGACGACAGTCCGATCAGGGTCAACAGCAGCAGGAACACCAGGCTGACCAACAGCACCATGCCGCGCTGCGCCTGCGGGGGACGGAAAGGGATCGTCATCGGCCGGCCCTCATTGCAGGCGGTTGCGCAAGGCGGCAACCACGTTGAAGGTTTGGCTGCGCACCCGGTTGTTCGGGTCGGTGAGGGTCAGGCTCAGGCGCACGCTGCGGATGCGGGCCGGGTCGCTGGGGTTGCTGCTGTAGGTGGAGGCCGCGACATCCGTGGCGGACGCCGCCAGGCCGAACATGACGCTGAAGGCGCTGACGTTGTTGACCAGCGCCGACTGGGTCGGCGAGCCGCTGCCGGTGCCCATGAGTATCTGGTTGTTGCTGAAGCTGTAGACCAGGCGTCGGATCGGGAACGCGATCTGTCCGGACGCTGCGGCCCGCACGCCGGTGTAGGCCGTGGCGCTGTTGCGGCAATCGGAGAGCACCGTCCAGGTCGGCGTCCCGCCGCTGCCGCCGACATCGGCGGTGACCAGGGTCAGCTTGAGGTTGGCGTTGTCCCAGCTGATCGGCGCGATCTGGCTGGCGTTGAAATCGCCGGCGGAGCTGGAGTCGGTGATCGTGCCCAGGCAGCCGAACATCCCGACCATGCGGATCTCCTGGATCATCTTGCTCAGCACGAAGCGCGCGTCCTCCTGCATGGCGGCGGCGCTGTTCTGGCTGGCGTAGGTGTTTTTCGCGGCGATGAAGATCTGCACCACGCCCAGCACCACGATCAGCCCCAACGCCAGGGCGACCAGCAGTTCGATCAGGCCGAACCCGAGATTGCGGCGCTTCATGGCGTGGCCACCGGATCGACGGCGGCGCGGCTGGTGAGCACGAAGCTGCGCTGGGCGGTCGCGGCGTTGGCGGCCCGGGCATCGCTCCAGGTGATGGTGATGGTGTACACCCGCTGGTTCAGCGTGATGGTGCCGGTGGCGGTGGGCCCGCCGAAACCAGTGATATTGGTGGCGAAGTCGTAGAGGTCCTGGTCCCGGGCCACGCTCAGGTTGCCCGAGGCCGGCGGCGTGACGGTGTAGTCGGCCGCGGAATTGGCGCGGATCCGGTCCATCATGTCGTAGGCGATGAAACTGGCCTGGCTGGCCATCCGCGAGCTGTCGGTGTATTTCAGCGCATTGAGCTGAACCGCCGCCGCCCCCAGCAACCCGACCGTCAGAATCAGCAACGCGACCAGCACCTCGATCAGCGTCATGCCCTCCTGTGCACCCTTGCTCCCTGCCCTCATCCGCAGCTTCCACCCAATTGGATTCGTCCGTTCAGACACACGTTCAGCGTCCTGCTTTGCGTTCCCAGCGTGTAGCTGATGACCACCGCCGTCGACGGCGCCGCCAGCCCGCCCAGATTGTTGAAATCCAGCGCGCTCACTCCTGAGGTTAGCGTCAGAGTCGCCCCGCTGCTCATCGCTGGAACAACCCGCAATACATTGGCCGGTGTCCCCGTGCTGTCGTAGACCGACAACTCGCCAGTCCAAACGCTGCCGCCGGCGGTCGGCCGGATCCGTGTGGTCACGCCGCGGTCAATCGCTTCGAGTCGCGCATAGTTGAGGGCCCGCTGCAGGTCGCCGACTTCGGTGTCGGCCTTGCTGCCCTGCACCGACCGTGTAAACGCGGGCACCGCCATCGTGACCAGGACCACGAACACGGCGACCGCCACCAGCAGCTCGACCAGCGTGAAACCTTTTGTACAACGATCCATCGATGCCCTCCGTAGCCGTCGGCTATACCTGATACACGCTAGAACATCCGGCCGGCCGGCGTCGGCCGATTTGCCCTGCCCGACGCCGGGAGGCGCCGCGCACCTGCTCCACGGAGGGAGCCTTCATGCCGCAACCTGTCATGCCGCAACGGGGCCTGAGCCTGGTCGAACTGCTCATGGGACTGGCGATCGGCGCAATTGTTCTGTCGCTGGTCGGCCCGGCGTTCGCCGCGCTCACGGAGTCCAGCCGCCAGGAACAGGCGGCGCGCTCGCTGCTCGAAGGCATCCGCAACGCCCGCACGCTGGCCATCACGCACAACCGGACCGTGGTGATGCACGGCATCGACGGCGACTGGGGCCGGGGCTGGCGGATCATTCTGGACAACAGCGGCAAGGGGCCGGAGGACAGCGGCAATCCGCTGCTGGTCGAGCATGCGAGCGACGGGAAGGTGCCGGTCGTCGGCAATTGGTGGGTCAGCCGCTATGTGCGGTTCAGCGGCCTGGGCCAGCCGCTGATGCCCGGAAGGTCATTTCAGGCGGGGAAGCTGCACATTTGCTCGGCCCGGGAGCCGGTCAGCCGATGGCAGATCGTGCTGGCGGCGAGCGGCCGCGTGCGCCTGGCCGGCGAAAAGGCCGAGCAGGCGCTGTGCGGCAAGGCGCAGGGCGTCAGATCGAACGGACGCGCAGCTCTTTCGGCATCGAGAACGTGATGTTCTCCTCACGCCCGGCCAACTCGTCGGCGCCGGTAGCACCCCAGGCCTGCAGCTGCTGGATCACGCCGCGCACCAGCACTTCCGGGGCGGAGGCGCCGGCGGTGATGCCGATGCGCTCGACGCCTTCGAACCAGGCCTCTTGCAGGTCTTCGGCGCCGTCGATCAGGTAGGCCGGGGTGGCCATCCGTTCGGCCAGTTCGCGCAGGCGGTTGGAGTTGGAGCTGTTCGGGCTGCCGACCACCAGCACCACATCGCACTCGTCGGCCAGTTGCTTGACCGCGTCCTGACGGTTTTGCGTGGCGTAGCAGATGTCGTCCTTGCGCGGGCCGCCGATGGCCGGGAACCGGGTGCGCAAGGCGTCGATGACGCGGCTGGTGTCATCCATGGACAGCGTGGTCTGGGTGACGAAGGCCAGCCGGTCTGGGTTGCGCACCTGCAGTTCGGCGACGTCCTGCTCGTCCTCGACGAGGTAGATCGCGCCGCCGTTGCTGGCGTCATACTGGCCCATGGTGCCTTCGACTTCCGGGTGGCCGGCATGGCCGATCAGGATGCATTCGCGCCCGTCGCGGCTGTACTTCGCCACTTCGATGTGCACCTTGGTCACCAGCGGGCACGTGGCGTCGAACACCTTGAGGCCGCGGCCGGCGGCTTCGCTGCGCACGGCCTGGGAGACGCCGTGGGCGCTGAAGATCACGATGACGTCGTCCGGCACCTGATCCAGCTCTTCGACGAAGACCGCGCCGCGGCTGCGCAGGTCTTCGACCACGAACTTGTTGTGCACCACTTCATGGCGCACGTAGATCGGCGGCCCGAACACTTCCAGGGCGCGGTTGACGATTTCGATCGCCCGGTCCACGCCAGCGCAGAAGCCACGGGGGTTGGCGAGTTTGATTTGCATGCTGTGCCTCGTGCCTTGCGCGCAAGAAATTGCGAATACAGTAAAAACCATTCAAAGGGGAAAGTCCCCTTCGAATGGGGAAGAACACGACGGGAGCGAGCCTGCCCGCTCCCGCACGGTCACTGCCCGATGACTCAGAGCGCCTTGACGGAAATGATTTCCACGTCAAAGGTCAGCGTCTTGCCGGCCAGCGGGTGGTTGAAATCGACGGTCACTTGCGCGTCGTCGAATTCCTTCACCACGCCCGGCAATTCAGTATTGGCCGCATCGTTGAAGATCACCAGCAGACCGGGCGACAGCTCCATGCCCGTGAACTGCGAACGGGGGATGACCTGCACGTTCTGCGGGTTCGGCTGGCCGAAGGCGTTCTCCGGCTCGATGGTCAGGGTGCGCTTGTCGCCGCCCTTGAAGCCGAACAGCGCCGCCTCGAAGCCCGGCAGCAGGTTGCCGTCGCCGACCTTGAAGGTCGCCGGGGCCTTGTCGAAGGTGCTGTCGACAGTGTCGCCGTTCTCCAGGCGCAATGCGAAGTGCAAGGTGACTTCGGTGTTCTGGCCGATGCGTTGCACGGCCGATACCTGTTCAGTCATGAACGGCCTCTTCGGTTTTCTTGGATTTGAACATGTCCAGTGCCAGCATCACCGCACCCACGGTGATGGCGCTGTCGGCGAAGTTGAACGCCGGGAAGTACCAGCGGTTCTGCCAGTGCACCAGGATGAAGTCGATCACATGGCCCAGGGCGATGCGGTCATACAGGTTGCCCAGCGCACCGCCCAGCACCAGCGCCAGGGCGACGGCCAGCCAGGTTTCGTTGCGGCCCAGGCGCTTGAGCCAGACCACCAGCACCGCACTGACCACGATGGCGATCAGCGCGAACAGCCAGCGCTGCCAGCCGGAGCTGTCCGCCAGGAAGCTGAACGCGGCGCCCGTGTTGTAGGCCAAGGTCCAGCTGAAGTAGTCGGGAATGACCACGATCTGCTGGAACATTTCGAGCTTGCCTTCGAAGTAGAACTTGCTGGCCTGGTCGATGACCAGCACCAGCACGCTCAACCAGAGCCAGCCCAGCCGTCCGAAACGGCCCACGGCATTAGGCATAGTGACGGACCTCGCCGGCGCCGCTGATGTTGTCCACGCAACGGCCGCAGATTTCCGGATGCTCCGGGTTCACGCCGACGTCTTCACGGCAGTGCCAGCAACGGGCGCACTTGGTGTGGTTCGACTTGACGATCTTCAGCTTCAGGCCGCTGACTTCGGTGGCCACCGCATCGGCCGGCGCCTGGGCGAACGGCGCGACGGCGGCGGTGGAGGTGATCAGCACGAAGCGCAGTTCGTTGCTCAGTTTGGCCAGGTCGTCGCTCAGGGCATCCTCGGCGAACAGGGTCACTTCGGCCTGCAGGTTGCCGCCGACGGCCTTGGCCGCGCGCTGGATCTCCATTTCCTTGTTGACCGCGACCTTCACTTCCATGACGCGGTCCCAGTAGGCACGGCCCAGCTCGAAGTCTTCCGGCAGTTCGGTCAGCCCTTCGTACCAGGTGTTGAGCATCACCGATTCGTTACGCTCGCCCGGCAGGTACTGCCACAGCTCGTCGGCGGTGAACGCCAGGATCGGCGCGATCCAGCGCACCAGCGCCTCACAGATGTGGAACAGCGCGGTCTGGCACGAACGGCGGGCCTTGCTGTCGGCGCCGGTGGTGTACTGGCGGTCCTTGATGATGTCGAGGTAGAAGCCGCCCAGCTCCTGCACGCAGAAGTTGTGGATCTTGGAGTAGACGTTCCAGAAACGGTATTCGCCGTAGCTTTCCTTCAGCTCGTTCTGCAGCATCAGCGTGCGGTCCACCGCCCAGCGGTCCAGCGCCAGCATGTCTTCGGCCGGCAGCAGGTCGGTGGCCGGATCGAAGCCGGTCAGGTTGGAGAGCAGGAAGCGCGCGGTGTTGCGGATGCGCCGGTAGGCGTCCGCGCTGCGCTGCAGGATCTGCTCGGACACCGCCATTTCGCCGGAGTAGTCGGTGGAAGCGACCCACAGGCGCATGATGTCGGCGCCCAGGGTGTCGTTGACCTTCTGCGGCGCGATCACGTTGCCCAGGGACTTGGACATCTTGCGGCCCGCCTCGTCCACGGTGAAGCCGTGGGTCAGCAGCTCGCGGTACGGCGCATGGTTGTCGATGGCGCAGCCGGTCAGCAGCGAGGAGTGGAACCAGCCGCGGTGCTGGTCGGAACCTTCCAGGTACAGGTCGGCGCGCGGGCCGGTCTCGTGGCCCATCGGGTGCGAGCCGCGCAGCACGTGCCAGTGGGTGGTGCCCGAGTCGAACCAGACGTCGAGGGTGTCGCTGATCTTGTCGTACTGCGGCGCTTCATCGCCCAGCAGTTCGGCCGCGTCCAGCTTGAACCAGGCGTCGATGCCTTCGGCTTCGACGCGCTTGGCGACCTCTTCCATCAGCTCGACGGTGCGCGGGTGCAGTTCGCCGCTTTCCTTGTTCAGGAAGAACGGGATCGGCACGCCCCAGTTGCGCTGACGGGAGATGCACCAGTCCGGACGGTTGGCGATCATCGAGTGCAGACGCGCCTGGCCCCAGGCCGGCACGAACTTGGTCTCTTCGATAGCCTTGAGCGAGCGCTGGCGCAGGGTGTCGCCGGCGGTCGGCTGCTTGTCCATGCCGATGAACCACTGCGCGGTGGCGCGGTAGATCAGCGGGGTCTTGTGGCGCCAGCAGTGCATGTAGCTGTGGTCGATGACGGTGGTGTGCAGCAGCGCACCGACTTCGCTCAGCTTGTCGACGATGGCCGGGTTGGCCTTCCAGATGAACTGGCCGCCGAAGAATTCCAGCGACGGTGCGTAGACGCCGTTGCTCTGCACCGGGTTGAGGATGTCGTCGTTGACCATGCCGTATTTCTTGCAGGTCACGAAGTCGTCCACGCCGTAGGCCGGAGCGGAGTGAACCACGCCGGTGCCGGCGCCCAGCTCCACGTAGTCGGCCAGGTACACCGGCGACAGGCGGTCATAGAACGGGTGGCGGAAGTTGATCAGCTCCAGCGCCGAACCCGGCGCGGTGGCCAGCACGGTGCCTTCTACACCGTAACGGGACAGGCACGACTCCACCAGCTCTTCGGCCAGCACCAGCAGCTTGTCGCCGACATCGACCAAGGCGTAGTTGAATTCCGGGTGGACGTTCAGCGCCTGGTTGGCCGGGATGGTCCACGGGGTGGTGGTCCAGATCACGATGGCGGCCGGTTTGGCCAGCGACGCCAGGCCGAACGCGGCGGCCAGCTTGGCCTCGTCGGCGATCGGGAACGCCACGTCGATGGTCGAGGATTTCTTGTTCTCGTACTCGACTTCCGCCTCGGCCAGGGCCGAACCGCAGTCGAAGCACCAGTTCACGGGCTTGAGGCCCTTGAACACGAAACCGCCCTTGACGATTTCGGCGAGGGCGCGGATCTCACCGGCCTCGTTCTTGAAATCCATGGTCTTGTACGGGTTGGCGAAGTCGCCCAGCACGCCGAGGCGGATGAACTCGCTCTTCTGGCCTTCGATCTGCTCGGACGCGTAGGCGCGGCACAGTTCGCGGGTCTTTTCCGCGCCCAGGTTCTTGCCGTGGGTCACTTCGACCTTGTGCTCGATCGGCAGGCCGTGGCAGTCCCAGCCCGGCACGTACGGCGCGTCGAAGCCCGACAGGGTCTTCGAGCGGATGATCATGTCCTTGAGAATCTTGTTCAGTGCGTGACCGATGTGGATCGTGCCGTTGGCGTACGGAGGGCCGTCGTGCAGGACGAACTTCGGACGGTCCTTGCCAATCTCGCGCAACTTTCCGTACAGGCCAATACTGTCCCAGCGCTGCAGGATCTGCGGTTCGCGCTGTGGCAGGCCGGCCTTCATTGGGAAGGCGGTGTCCGGAAGGTTTAGCGTGGCTTTATAGTCGGTCATTTAAGGCTCTTCATTAGCGATGGGCGCTAGGTGCGGCGAGTGCACGGGCGGCGGCGACATCCGCGTTGATCGCCGTTTTCAGTGCCTCCAGGGAGGCGAAACGCTGCTCTTCGCGCAGCTTTTGGTGGAAAACCACCGTCAGGCGCCGGTCGTACAGATCGCCGGCGAAATCGAGTAGATGGACTTCAAGGTGGGCCTTGCCGTCACCTTGCACCGTGGGCCGCACGCCGATGTTGGCGACGCCGGGCCAGGTCTTGCCGTCGATGGCGACGTCGACCAGGTAGACCCCGGTGAACGGCACGCGACGGCGCTTGAGCTGAATGTTGGCTGTGGGCGTACCCAGTTGCCGGGCCAGTTTCTGGCCGTGCAGCACGCGGCCGGCGATCCGGTACGGACGGCCGAGCAAACGTTCGGCCAGAGCGAAATCGGCGGCGGCCAGCGCGTTGCGCACCTGGGTGCTGCTGACCCGCAGGCCATCCAGCTCGACGGTCTGCGCGGCCTCCACGGTGAAACCGTGCACCTGGCCGGCCTGCAGCAGGAAATCGAAATCGCCGAGACGGTCGCAGCCGAAACGGAAATCGTCGCCGACCTCCAGGTGCTGCACGCCGAGGCCGTCCACGAGGATGGTGTCGACGAACTCGCTGGCGCTGAGCTTGCTCAGGCGCTGGTTGAACGCCAGGCACAGCACTCGGTCGACGCCTTCGGCGGCCAGCAGCTGCAGTTTGTCCCGCAGCCGGGCCAGGCGTGCCGGCGCCGTGTCCGGGGCGAAGAATTCCCGGGGCTGCGGCTCGAAAATCACCACGCAGCTGGGCACGCCCAACTCGAGCGCACGCTCGCGCAGCCGGCCCAGGATAGCCTGGTGACCCCGGTGCACACCGTCAAAGTTGCCAATAGTGGCGACGCAGCCCCGATGCTGGGGGCGCAAGTTGTGAAGGCCTCGAACCAGCTGCATAACGCGCTTCTTGCTCATAAAGTGGCCGATTATAACCACACCCGACGGCCGACGACAGGCAACACCGTCACCCAAAGTGATCGAGCCGACAAAACCGCCGGCCCGAACCGCAGCGCAGGGGCCGAAACCTCAGCCCAACGCCTTGCGGTTGAAGTCGCGCAGGCGGAAGCCCAACAGCAGCAGCATGCCGAAATACGCCACCACGCCCGCCACCACCAGCACGCCCAGGCGCAGGAAACGCTCCAGCATGTGCCCCTGATCCCAGGCCGGCATGAAACGCATGCCGACCAGCAGCACCAGCGACATCACCGCGACCGCCACCAGCAGCTTGAAGCCGAACGCGGCCCAGCCCGGCTGCGGCTGGTACATCTGCTGCTTGCGCAGCTGATAGAACAAAAGCCCGGCGTTCAGGCACGCGCCGGCGCTGATCGCCAGCGCCAGGCCGGCATGGGCCAGCGGGCCGATCAGCAGCAGGTTGAACAACTGGGTGACGATCAGGGTGAAGATCGCGATCTTCACCGGCGTGCGGATGTTCTGCTGCGCATAGAAACCCGGCGCCAGCACCTTGATCAGAATGATCCCGAGCAGGCCGACGGAATAGGCGATCAGCGCCCGCTGGGTCATCGCCGCATCGAAACCGGTGAACTGACCGTACTGGAACAGCGACACTGTCAAAGGCTCGGCGAGGATGCCCAGCGCCAGCGCGCACGGCAGCACCAGTACGAAGCACAGGCGCAGGCCCCAGTCGAGGATGCGCGAATATTCGTGGCGGTCTTTGTTGGCGTAGGTCTTGGCCAGGGTCGGCAGCAGGATCGTGCCCAGCGCCACGCCCAGCACGCCGGACGGCAATTCCATCAAGCGATCGGCGTAGTACATCCAGGACACCGAGCCGGCCACCAGGAACGAGGCGAAAATGGTGTTGATGATCAGGGAGATCTGGCTGACCGACACCCCGACGATCGCCGGCAGCATCTGCTTCATCACCCGCCAGACACCGGTGTCGCGCAGGTTCAGGCGCGGCAGCACCAGCATGCCGATCTTCTTCAGGTGCGGCAGCTGGTAGAGCAGCTGCGCCAGGCCTCCGACCAACACCGCCCAGCCCAGGGCCATGACCGGCGGATCGAAGTACGGGGTCAGGAACAGCGAAAACACGATCATGCTGACGTTCAGCAGCGTCGGCACGAAGGCCGGCACCGAAAAGCGGTTCCAGGTGTTGAGGATCGCTCCGGCCAGCGAAGACAGCGAGATCAGCAATATATAAGGAAAAGTCACCCGCAGCAGGTCGGAGGTGAGGCGGAACTTCTCCGGCGTATCGGCAAAGCCCGGCGCGGTGGCCCAGATCACCCACGGCGCGGCGAGCATGCCCAGCGCCGTGACGAGGGCCAGCACCAGGGTCAGCAGGCCCGAGACATAGGCGATGAACGTGCGGGTGGCCTCCTCGCCCTTCTGGCTCTTGTATTCGGCCAGGATCGGCACGAACGCCTGGGAGAACGCGCCTTCGGCGAAGATCCGCCGCAGCAGGTTGGGCAGCTTGAAGGCGATGAAGAAGGCGTCGGTCGCCATTCCGGCGCCGAACGTGCGCGCGATGAGCGTGTCGCGGACAAACCCGAGAACCCGGGAAAGCATCGTGATAGAGCTGACGGCGGCCAACGATTTGAGCAGATTCATTGAAGGAATGTGTGCCTGTCGATAAACAGCAGGCGAACTGTGCGCCCACTTGTGCGATACTCCGCGCCGCAACAGCACAGAGCCAAAGCTCGCGAGTTTACAGGTCATGCGCCGGAATGAAATATCCCGTCGCGTTATGCCTACCACTTAGCGGAACGTCTCAAGCGCCCTTGACAAGACATCAACTCATCGGCATGATTCGCGGCCTATTTTGTTTGCTATTCCCTAAAAAGTCTTTCGAGGAGCTCGACGGTGGCCAACTCACCTTCCGCCAAAAAACGTGCAAAACAGGCTGAGAAGCGTCGCAGCCACAACGCCAGCCTGCGTTCCATGGTTCGTACCTACATCAAGAATGTAGTTAAAGCCATCGACGCAAAAGACGCTGAAAAAGCTCAAGCTGCCTACACCCTGGCTGTGCCTGTCATCGACCGTATGGCCGACAAAGGCATCATCCACAAGAACAAGGCCGCTCGCCACAAGAGCCGCCTGAATGGCCACGTCAAGGCACTGAAAGCAGCTGCCTAAGCGACGTAGTCACTGAAAAACCGACCCAAGGGTCGGTTTTTTATTGCCTGCGATTTGGCGCATGCGGATGCAGAAAATGCTCGATCCTACCCTGCCGCCATCGCCAACAGTCCAGCCCCCACAGGTTCCGTGCCGCGCACAGCCCCTGCGGGAGCCTCCGGATGACTACTGGGCAGGCGCCCACGGCAGGATCGGGATCGCCGTCACCGCATTCTGCGGACTGCCTTCGATCAGGCGGTCGCTGTAGACCAGATACACCAGGGTATTGCGCTTCTTGTCGAGGAACCGCACCACCTGCATGGTCTTGAACACCAGCGAGGTGCGCTCCTTGAACACCTCCTCGCCATCCTTCAGCTCACCCTTGAACCGGATCGGCCCGACCTGACGACAAGCGATGGACGCCTCGGCGCGATCCTCCGCCAACCCCAGGCCGCCCTTCACCCCACCGGTCTTGGCACGGGACAGGTAGCAGGTCACACCGTCGACCTTGGGATCGTCGAACGCCTCGACCACGATCCGGTCGTTGGGGCCGACGAACTTGAACACGGTCGACACCTGGCCGATCTCCTCGGCCGAGACCGCCAACGGCAACGCCATCAGCAGCCCCAACAGTCCTTTTGCAATCCGCATCGCACGCATCCTCACACCAGAATCAGGTTGTCACGGTGAACCAGCTCGGGCTCGGCCATGTAGCCCAGCAGGCCGACAATGGCATCCGACGACTGACCGATGATCTTCTGTGCCTCCAGGGCGCTGTAGTTGGCCAGGCCACGGGCGATCTCACGACCGTCCGGCGCCACGCAGACCACCATCTCGCCGCGGCGGAAACTGCCCTGCACCAACTTGACGCCGACCGGCAGCAGGCTCTTGTTGCCCTGAGACAAAGCCGACACCGCCCCGTCGTCCAGCACCAGCGTGCCGCGGGTCTGCAGATGCCCGGCCAGCCACTGCTTGCGCGCCGCCAGCATGCCGCGCTCCGGCGACAGCAGCGTGCCGATACGCTCGCCCGCCTTGAGGCGATCCAGCACCCGCTCCAGGCGCCCGCCGACGATGATGGTGTGCGCACCGGAACGCGCCGCCAGACGCGCCGCCCGCAGCTTGGTCTGCATGCCGCCACGCCCCAGCGCACCGCCGGTGCCGCCCGCCACCGCATCCAGCGCCGGATCGTCGGCACGGGCTTCGTAGATCAGCTGCGCATCCGGATTGCTGCGCGGGTCGGCATCGAACATGCCGTCGCGGTCCGTCAGGATCACCAGCAGGTCCGCCTCCACCAGGTTGGCCACCAGCGCCGCCAGGGTGTCGTTGTCGCCGAAGCGGATCTCGTCGGTGACCACGGTGTCGTTCTCGTTGATCACCGGGATCACCTTCAGCTCGACCAGCGCGCGCAAGGTGCTGCGGGCGTTCAGGTAGCGCTTGCGGTCGGACAGGTCGTCGTGGGTCAGGAGGATCTGCGCGGTATGCCGGCCATGCTCGGCAAAGCTCGACTCCCAGGCCTGCACCAGCCCCATCTGGCCGATGGCGGCGGCCGCCTGGAGCTCGTGCATCGCACTGGGTCGTGCGCTCCAGCCCAGACGGCTCATGCCGGCCGCCACCGCCCCGGAGGACACCAGCACCAGCTCCACGCCCGCTTCGTGCAGGGCCACCATCTGCTCGACCCAGACACCCATTGCCGCACGATCCAGCCCCTTGCCGTCAGCCGTCAGCAAAGCGCTGCCGATCTTCACGACCCAACGCTGCGCACCTGTCACCTTGCTCCGCATCATCTTCAACCTTAGCTTGAGGGCAGCGCGACCCAGCGCCGCCCGTGACGTTATTTGTGGCTACCGTTTTCCAGATACCAAAACGCCGCTCGATTGAGCGGCGCTTAAGTTTACTGCAACGGATCAGTCGCGCACGTAAATGATTTCCGGACCGTCGTCGTCATCCACGTCTTCCTCGTCCCAATCATCGTCGCCGATGTCATGGACCGACTTCACGCCGCTGCGGCGCAGAGCGCGCTGGTCATCCAGGGCCTGCAACTGGGCACGAGCTTCGTCTTCGATGCGCTGATCGAGGTCGGCCAGCTCCTCCTGGTAGGCCGGATCATTGGCCAGACGGTCGGCGCGGTCTTCCAGGTAACGCATGATGTCGCGGGTAAGGCGCTCGGTGCCCTCTTTGGCGATGGCCGAGATCACGTAGACCGGACCTTCCCACTGCAGGCGCTCGACCACTTCCTTGACCCGAGCCTCATGCTCTTCCTCGAGGATCTGGTCGCACTTGTTCAGGATCAGCCAACGGTCGCGCTCAGCCAGCGAAGGGCTGAACTTGGTCAGCTCGTTGACGATCACTTCCGCCGCATCCGCCGCGCTGCTTTCGTCCAGCGGCGCCATATCCACAAGGTGCAGCAGCAGACGGGTGCGCGCCAGGTGCTTGAGGAAACGGATGCCCAGGCCGGCGCCGTCGGATGCACCTTCGATCAGCCCCGGAATGTCGGCGATGACGAAGCTCTTCCAGCGGTCGACGCTGACCACGCCCAGGTTCGGCACCAGCGTGGTGAACGGGTAGTCGGCGACTTTCGGCTTGGCGGCCGACACCGAACGGATGAAGGTGCTCTTGCCGGCGTTCGGCAAGCCCAGCAGGCCGACGTCGGCCAGCACTTTCATTTCCAGCTTCAGGTCGCGTTGCTCGCCCGGCTTGCCCGGCGTGGTCTGGCGCGGCGCGCGGTTGGTGCTGGACTTGAAGCGGGTGTTGCCCAGCCCGTGCCAGCCGCCATGGGCCACCAGCAGCTTCTGACCGGACTTGGTCAGGTCGCCGATCACTTCCTGGGTGGACGAGTCGATCACCGTGGTGCCGACCGGCACGCGCAGGATCAGGTCTTCGCCCTTCTTGCCGGTGCAGTCGGTGCTGCCGCCGTTGGAGCCGCGCTCGGCATCGAAATGCCGGGTGTAACGGTAGTCCACCAGGGTGTTGAGGTTTTCGTCGGCCATCATGTAGATGGAACCGCCGTCACCGCCGTCACCGCCGTTCGGACCGCCGTTCTCAATGAACTTCTCGCGACGGAAGCTCATGCACCCGTTGCCGCCGTCACCCGCCTTCACGCGGATCGATACTTCATCAACAAACTTCATAACCAACGCCTCTCGCCGTACGGACGAGCCGAAAAACAATCAAGACATAAGACTCTTGCAAAGATGAGCGCAGCGACCCCAATACACGACCCGCATCGCACGCCGACAGCCCATACAAACAGCTTTGCAAGAGACTCATCCCACAAACGAAAAAGCCCCGTCGCAAGACAGGGCTTCTCCAGCATTCTCGCAATCAGGCTGCGACAACGCTCACGTAACGGCGGTTGAAAGCGCCCTTTACTTCGAACTTGATCACGCCTTCGATTTTCGCGAACAGGGTGTGATCCTTGCCCATGCCAACGCCGTAGCCAGCGTGGAATTGGGTGCCGCGCTGACGCACGATGATGTTGCCGGCCTTGATGGCCTGGCCGCCGTACATCTTCACGCCAAGTCGTTTGGCTTCTGAGTCGCGACCGTTGCGGGTACTACCACCAGCTTTTTTGTGTGCCATGAGTTCAATTCTCCTAGTGAGGAATTAGGCTGAAATTAAGCCTGAATACCGGTGATTTTGATCTCGGTGAACCACTGGCGGTGGCCCATACGCTTCATGTGGTGCTTACGGCGACGGAACTTGATGATGCGGACTTTATCGTGACGACCTTGGGAGATCACTTCAGCCTTGACGGTTGCGCCAGCAACAACAGGTGCGCCGATGTTCACGTCGTCGCCGTTGGCGACCAGCAGAACGCGGTCAAAGGTCACGGATTCGCCGGTGGCGACTTCCAGTTTTTCGATCTTCAGGTATTCACCTTCAGCGACTTTGTATTGCTTACCGCCGGTAACGATTACTGCGTACATGGTATTTCTCCGATAATCCTGCTCACCCAGCTCTTTATAGGAAGAGGTATTGGCTGGCATGGCTGCATGGGGCTGGAACGGCCCAAGTGCAATTGCGTAAGGCAGGTGCTGCCCAGGAAGTTCAGGGTGCGCGATTGTACGCAAGCCGCCGACGCCGCGCAAGGGGCCGTCCATCGCGCCTTGACACCTGCGGACGTGGGTCCTAGCATGCCGCGCAACCCTTCTGGAGCACCTGTCTCTGATGCAACCCCAAGCTTTCTACCGCGCGGTGGCGGACGATTTTAGCGCCGTCGACGGCATCATCAAGAAACAGCTGACTTCCCGCGTGCCGCTGGTGTCGAAAATCGGCGATTACATCACGTCAGCCGGCGGCAAACGCCTGCGCCCGCTGCTGGTGCTGCTGTGCGGCAAGGCCCTGGGCCGCGAGGGCGACGACCTGCGCCTGCTGGCCGCCACCATCGAATTCCTGCATACGGCGACCCTGCTGCATGACGACGTGGTCGACATGTCCGGCATGCGCCGCGGCCGCTCCACCGCCAACGCCATGTGGGGCAACGCCCCGAGCGTGCTGGTCGGCGACTTCCTGTACTCGCGCTCGTTCGAAATGATGGTCGAACTGGGCTCGATGCCGGTGATGAAGATCCTGTCCCAGGCCACGCGCATCATCGCCGAAGGCGAAGTGCTGCAACTGTCCAAGGTGCGCGACGCCAGCACCACCGAAGAGACCTACATGGAAGTCATCCGCGGCAAGACCGCGATGCTGTTCGAAGCCTCGACCCACAGCGCCGCCGCGCTGGCCGGCGCCACCGCCGAACAGGCCGAGGCCCTGCGCACCTTCGGCGACCACCTGGGCGTGGCGTTCCAGCTGGTCGACGACCTGCTCGACTACAAGGGCGACGCCGACACGCTGGGCAAGAACGTCGGCGACGACCTGGCCGAAGGCAAGCCGACTCTGCCGCTGATCTACACCATGCGCGAAGGCACGCCGGAACAGGCGGCCCTGGTGCGCCAGGCGATCCAGAAAGGCGGCATCGAAGACCTCGAAAGCATCCGTGCGGCGGTCGAAGCCTCCGGCTCGCTGGACTACACCGCGCAGTTGGCCCGCGACTACGTGGCCCGTGCCATCAAGTGCCTCGAAGCGCTGCCTGCCAGCGAATACCGCGATGCGCTGGTCGAACTGAGCGAGTTCGCGGTCGCCCGCACGCACTGATCTTGCTGCCCCTGCGGGAGCGGGCTTGCTTGCGATAGCGTCATGTCAGACGCCATCGCGAGCAGGTCCGCTCCCGCAGTGCTTTGCATGCAATGCCCTGCTTCGCTTAAAACCCTATACAATGTGCGCCCTTTAACGATCCTCATACCAAGGAGCCTTAGTGAGCACGTTGCCACCCTGCCCGAAATGCAATTCCGAATACACCTACGAAGACGGTGCCCAACTGGTGTGCCCGGAGTGCGCCCACGAATGGTCCGCCAACGGTGAAGCCGACGCGGCATCCGAAGACACCGTGAAGAAAGACGCGGTGGGCAATGTCCTGCAGGACGGCGACACCATCACCGTGATCAAGGATCTGAAGGTCAAGGGCACCTCGCTGGTGGTCAAGGTCGGCACCAAGGTCAAGAACATCCGTCTGTGCGACGGCGACCACGACATCGACTGCAAGATCGACGGCATCGGCCCGATGAAGCTCAAGTCCGAGTTCGTCAGAAAGGTCTGAGCCCGCTGCCTGCCATCCCGCGCCCGACGCGGGATGGCGACCCCTCCCTCGCTTTCCCCTCGCCGCAACGCAATGGCCAAACGCCAGCCGTTTTGACCTTACGCAATCTTTACCCGCAAAAAAACGCAAACCGCCAATAGGCGCTTGCTATTTGACGAATAAGAATTATTCTCATTGAACCCTTTCAATGGAGATGAGAACCATGACTTATCTGATCGACGCCTGGCTGGACCGTCCGCACCCTTACCTGCGGATCCTGCATCGGGAAACCGGGGAAGTCTGCGCGGTGCTGGAAGAAGAAGCCCTGCATGAACTGCAGGATCAGGGCGACCTGGACGTCAGCGGCCTGAGTTCCAGCGAACCGCTGGTGCTCAAGGAGCTGGTGCGCAATCTGTTCCTGTTCTGCTACGCCCGGGCCTTGCGCCCGACCGGTGAATTGCACAACAAGATCGAAGTATGAAAACCACCGCAGGAACGGTGGGATCCAGCCAACTGACGATGGCATCCGCGCGGCCCCCAAAGAACCGGTCGATCCTATCGCCAGCAGGCTGGCTCCCACATTAGCCTGCCATCAAGGCAGGCCAGTCCTTACAGAACGTCGAGCAGCTCGACGTCGAACACCAGAACGCTGTGCGGCGGGATGCTGCCCACGCCTTGCGCGCCGTAAGCCAGCTCGCTCGGCACGTACAGACGCCATTTGCTGCCGGCATTCATCAGTTGCAGGGCTTCGGTCCAGCCGGCGATCACGCCGCCCACCGGGAATTCGGCAGGCTGGCCGCGCTCGTAGGAGCTGTCGAACACAGTGCCGTCGATCAGCGTACCGTGGTAGTGGGTGCGCACGTTGTCTTCACGGGTCGGCTTGGCGCCTTCGCCCTGGGTCAGCACTTCGAACTGCAGGCCGGAAGCCAGGGTGGTGATGCCTTCGCGCTTGGCGTTGTCGGCCAGGAACGCACGGCCTTCGCCGGCGGCGGCTTCAGCCTTGGCAGCGGCTTCGGCTTGCATGATCTCGCGGATCACCTTGAAGCTGGCGGACATCTCTTCCTGGCCCACACGGCTTGGCTGGCCGGCGAACGCGTCGGTCAGGCCGGCCAGGATCGCGTCCAGGCTGACGCCCGGTGGCGGGTTGTCGCGCAGCTGGTCGCCCAGCTGACGGCCGATGCCGTAGCTGACGCGGGTTTCGTCGGTGGACAGATTTACTTCGGACATGACACTGCTCCGCTGTGCGGACGGCCCGGGACTGGCCGTGCATGCACAGCGCGTCCCGGCGCGCCCGGAACCAAAAGGGCGAGCAGACTAGCACAGATGCCCAGGCTTTGATCGGATCGCTGGCGCTACAGCGCCGAGCGCCACGCCAACGGCACTTTCAGGCTTTCCTCGCCGCTGGCGCCGAGACCGCACATCTCGTCGTGCACCGAGGTGTGCACCAGGTTGAACGGCAGCACCGGGAAGTTGTGCAGCAGATCCCGGGCGTGCTCCACCGAACGCAGCGTCAGCATCTGCCCATCGGTGCCGCTGAGCGGGTATGCCGCGCCGTGCATCCGCGCCTCGAGCAGATAGATTCCGCCCTCCATGGAGATCAGGTTCAGTTCATCGACCTTCCTGGCGACGGCAAACGCATTCAGCTCTTGCAGGTTCATGGGCGCACCTCACGCGACGGCGGGTCTGGACGCCTACAGGGATAGGCTTCGGCACGACAAAGCACAAGCCATGAACGAGACCGCCCGTCTGTTTTGCAACGGACGGGCGGTGTTTTTCCTGCTTGAAGAGGGAAGCCGTCGGGCGAGCTTCCCCATCGCGACTCAGTGCTTGGTCACTTTGTCCAGATAACCCATGGCGAACGCCGAGACCACGAAGGTCATGTGGATGATCACGTACCACATCAGGTGTTCGGGATCGACGTTCTTGGCGTCCATGAAGATGCGCAGCAGGTGGATCGAGGAGATCGCCACGATCGAGGCCGCCACTTTCATCTTCAGCGACGAGGAGTCCATGGTGCCCAGCCAGTTGAGCTTTTCCTTGCTGTCGTCGATGTCCAGCTGAGAGACGAAGTTCTCGTAGCCGGAAATCATCACCATCACCAGCAGGCCGCCCACCAGCGCCATGTCGATCAGCGACAGCAGCACCAGGATCAGTTCCGACTCGGCCATCTCGAACACGTTGGGGATGACGTGGAAGACTTCCTGGAAGAATTTCAGCGCCAGCGCCAGCAGCCCGAGGGACAGACCGAAGTAGATCGGCGCCAGCAGCCAGCGCGAGGCGTACATTGCGTTTTCGACAAAGCGTTCCATTGAATCTCACACAAGGGGTTGTAATCGGCGGCGAGTATACCAGCCCCCCGTGAGCGCCAGAAACCGCCCGGAAATCCGCCACCTGCGTGTGTGTGTCAAAGTTTTTCTGCTAGTGTCCAGATCATTGACAGCCCCGCGACAGTGGACAGGACGACTGGAAATGGATGTGCGCTTGCCGATGACGACTGCCGGAATGTGCCTCGCCCTGTTGCTGGGCGGCTGCTCGCCGGACGACGAAAAGCTCGGCCCGAGCCTTGAGGAAAAGACCGCGCAGTTCGAACAGTCGCTGGACGCCATCACCGACCCCAAGCTCAAGGACGCCGTGACCGAACTCGGCGGTTCGCTGCTGCTGCTCGAACGCGCCCGGCGGCGGCTCGACGGCCAACCGGCCAAGACCGAGTACGGCGAAGACGCCCTCGGCGCGCTCAGGCACTACCCCACGCCCCAGGCGCTGGTCGATACGTTCATCGATGGCCTGTTCGTGCTGCGCAAGGACGTCGGCTCCGACTACCTCACCGATCTGCAGCCGGTGTTCCCCTTCAACCTCAACATCCCCGGCGGCTTCCTGTTCCCCCACGGCGTGCAATGGCAGTCAGTGACCTTGAGCGACAAACGGGTGATCGCCTGGCAAACGGAATGGTCGGAGACCGACCCGGGCATCCAGCTCAGCCCGTCCAGCTCCACCCCCGACGACCTGACGCTGTCCTACCCCTTCATCGAAGGCCTGGACATCGACCGCAAGAGCCAGCCGCAGCCGGTCAGCCTGCTGGGCGAGATCGAGGTCATCGCCCCCGGGCGCCTGCACGGCTTTGACCTCGGCAAACAGGACATCGGCCAGACCCGCACCGACGGCAACCTCAGCGTCACGCTGCTCAAGCTTGAGAAGAACTACGCCGAAGTCGAATTCAGCAACAGCCTGCCCCTGGCCCCTGAGGTCGGCGGCACACCGCTCAACCCGATGATCATCCAGGCCCGCGACGCCACCGGCCAGTACCTCAAGCGCGCCGGGTCGATCAACGAGAGCCCGGAGCAGGTCGCGTTCTACCAGGAACAGCTGGCGCACCTGCAGCAGCAAAAGGCCTGGAGCGACGCTCTGGAGAAACAGCTCAACGACGGCCAGAGCGCCTTCGAGCGCCAGCACCCGCGCCGTTACAACAAGGTGTACTTCCATGGCCCGGTCGAGACCCTCGAAGTGAGCGTGCTGGACTTCTCGAACGTGAGCGTGACCCGCAAGCCGCTGGATCTGCCGGTGCGCCACCTGGATCCGCACACCACTGCGAAGGCGGTGCAGCCACTGGACCTGCCGGTGACGGTGTATGACGACCAGGCCGCGGACTGGCTCAAGGGCGCGGCCCTGACCGAGCAGCAGCTGAAGGACAGCATCCGCATCCGCCAGTCGGTGGAGGAGCCCAGTGCCGCCCGGATCGAGTTCGATCACCGCAAGACCTTCAACGATGAGCTGCTCGGCGAGGACTTCAGCCCCGGCGACAGCCCGGTGACTTTCTTCACGCAAAAGCGCAACGGCGAACGGGACGAGCCGATCGAACTGCCGCCGGAGGCGTACCAGGTCGATCCGCTGTCGGGCACGATCACCTACGATCTGAACCTGTTCCCGGAAACCCCGGCGTTTGCGGTCGGCTCCATGCCGCTGTTCCTGGCCACGGTGGAAAAGCAGACGTTCGACGCCAAGTCCTTGCCCAAGGGCCTGGACATCCGCAACAACATGCTGGTGGTGGATCTGAAGCGGTTCGCGGCCGACCAGTGGCGCTTCTTCGTCAAGGACGGCAGCGGCCAGTACCTCAAGCAGATTCTTTCGGTCAGCCACGACGCGGGCGCAGAGGGCCCGGCGATCTTCGGCGTGCACTACTTCTACGGTCGTCCCACGCAGGTGGAAACCTACCGGCGAACCGACCTCGCCACCGTGCAGTACGGCTTTGAGGTCAAACTCGACAAGGCTCAGGCACCGGGCACGGCCCCCTGAGCCCCGGACCCGGAAGGCTCAGTTGAGGCTGCGGCTGCGGCCGCCGTTGATCTGCCGCAGTTGGGCTTGCAGGTGCAGGCTCCAGATCTGCGGATCGTCGGCCAGCTCATAACCGTGCATCGTGAGGCTTTCGACGATGGTGTCGAGGATCGACTCGGCGGCGACCGGCCCGTGGAAAGGGCCCTGGGCCTTGATGGCGGAAGGTTGTTCGCCGGCCATGCCGGCGGCGAAGAGCAGCGTCCACATGCCGGTGTCGCCGGCCAGGGGCTTGATGGCGCATTCGATACGGGTCACGAGACCCAGGCACTGACGGGTGAGGCAGAGGTTGCGCGACATGGCGGCGACCCTCGGTGAAGCCGGTGTTCAACCCTCAAGGGAAGGCTGTTTCGATCCAGTGATGCTCTCGATGTCCTTGAGCTGAGAATAGAAGAAAAGTCGTCTGCGCCAACCGGATACGACCAGAAGGCGCCGAATGGTCATTGTGTGAATTTTGGCGCCAGAGTGATGGCACTTTCCCGCACGTTCCCGCCTAAATGCGACGGTGGGAGCCCGCCTGCCGGCGATGGCGGAACGTCAGACAGACAGATGTCGAATGACACGCCGCAATCGCCCGCAGGCGGGCTCCCACCGGTTTACCGCATCGGCCTTCAGGCCGGCTTGGCTTCGGCCAATGCCTCTTGGGCCGCTTCCTTCTCGGCCTCCTTCAGGTCCTCTTCGCTGATCATCTCGGCGATCACCCGCAGACGCTCCACGACGCGAGCGTTGACGCTGCCTTCCGGGAACTGGCCGTCGGCGTCCGGCTCACCGGCCGGCTCGCCCACCAGCAGGCTCAGCGCCTCGTCGGCCTGGCTCACCGCATAAACGTGGAACTGCCCGGCGCGCACCGCCGCCAGCACCTTCTCATCGAGCATCAGCGTGGCGACGTTGGCCTTGGGAATGATCGCGCCCTGCTCGCCGGTCAACCCGCGGGCTTCGCAGAGGCGGAAGAAGCCTTCGATCTTCTCGTTGACCCCGCCGACCGCCTGCACCTCGCCGAACTGGTTGATGGAGCCGGTGATGGCGAAGCACTGCTTGAGCGGGGTCTTGGACAGCGCCGAGATCAGCGTGCACGCCTCGCCCAGCGAAGCGCTGTCACCGTCGACGTAGCCGTAGGACTGCTCCAGCGCGATGCTCGCGGAGATCGCCAGCGGGAATTCCTGCGCATAGCGGCTGCCCAGGTAGCCGGTGAGGATCATCACGCCCTTGGAGTGGATCGGCTGGCCGAGGTTGACCTCGCGCTCGATGTCGACGATGCCGCTGCCGCCCGGGTACACCGTGGCGGAGATCCGCGCCGGCACGCCGAACGCCGAGTCGCCGACCTCCAGCACCGTCAGCCCGTTGCACTTGCCCACCGCCGCGCCGTCGGTGTCGATCAGGATGATCCCGGCGAGCATGTCGTCGAGGATCCGCGCCGACACGCGCCCGGTGCGGGTGGCCTTGGCCTTCAGCGCCCGTTCGATGTGGCCGGCGTCGGTCATTTCGTCGCCGGCCAGGTGACGGATGAAGTCCGCTTCGCTGACCAGCTGGAACAGGTCGCCGATCCGCGCCGACAACCGCCCCTGGTGTTCGGCCAGGCGAGCGCTGTAGGTGGCCAGGCGCGCCACCGCGTCAGCGGTCAACGGCGCCATGCCCTCCTCCGAGGTGCGGGTCTTGAGCAGTTGGGCGAACTGCTCCAGGCTTTCGTCGACCATCGGGATGTCTTCGTCGAAGTCCACCAGGACGCGGAACATCTCCTGGAAGTCCGGATCGTGGTCCTGCAGCGCGTAGTACAGCTGCCGGGCGCCGATGATGATCACCTTGACCTGCAGCGGGATGTGCTGCGGGGTCAGGGTCACGGTGGCGAAGCGGCCCATTTCGCCGAGCGGCGACTCCATCTTCAGCTTGCGCGACTGCAGGGCGCGCTTGAGCGCATCCCACACGAACGGCTCGCCGAGCATCTTTTCCGCCTCAAGGATCAGGAAACCGCCGTTGGCCCGGTGCAGCGCACCCGGGCGCAGCTGCCGGTACGTGGTGTAGAGCGCACCCTGATCGGTGGTGTACTCGATGCGGCCGAACAGGTTTTCGTAGGTCGGGTGCGGCTCGAACACCACCGGCGCGCCGCCGCTGACCGGGTGGCCGACCACCAGGCTCGGGGCGTATTGCTCCTCCAGCAGCTTGCGGGCGACGGCGTCGGTCTTGCTGTCGTCCACCAGTTGCTCGACCACGGTCTTGAGCAGGTACACCTGCATCGCTTGCAGGTAGCCGCAGACGCCGGCGTTCTCGGCGTACTTTTCCGACAGCGGCGCCAGCAACGGCTGCAGGGCCAGGGTGATGGTCTCTTCGTTGAGCTGACGCAGCTGGTTGCTCGACTCGCGTTTCCACTGCGGCAGGCTCGCCAACTCCTCGTTGAGGCGTTCCTCCAGCGCGGAAATATCGTCGTGGAAGCGCTCGCGGTCGGCTTCCGGCAACTGGGCGAACTCCGCCTCGTCCAGCGCCTTGCCCTCGAACATCGGGGTGAAGGCGATGTTGCTGCTGTCGCGGTACAGGGCGACGTCCTTTTCCAGGGCCAGGCGCTCGATCACATCCAGCGCACGGTCGTAGCGCTGGTTGAAGGCGCGGTCGATGCCGCTCTTCTTCTGCTGGTAGGACGGATGCTCGAAGACGGCCGGAAAGGTCGCCAGCAGGTTGTCGATCAGGCCGTTGATGTCATTGATGAAGGCGCCGGCGGTGCCCGACGGCAGCTCCAGGGCGCGGGGCTCGCGCGGCTCGTCGAAATGGTTGACGTAGACCCAGTCCGCCGGGGTCTGCAGGCGCTTGCCTTCGGCCTTCAGGTAGCGTTTGACGAACGAGAAGCGGCCGGTGCCGGGCTCGCCCATGACAAAGACGTTATAACCGGGGCGCGGCATGGCCACGCCGAACTGCAGGGCTTCGACCGCGCGTTCCTGGCCGAGCACACCGCGAAAGGGCTCCAGATCGTTGGTGGTGGTGAAGCTGAACTGTTCAGCGGAAAACGGACGGGTCAGCGCTTCGGGCGCCAGACGCAAACTGGCGGCAACAGGATCAGGCATCGGGCTTCCTTAACAATCAGGCGGGGCAGATAAGAGGCATTCTGGCGCTGCCCGTACCCACTGGCAAGGCGCCTTGCGGCGATGCGCCGGCCTGCGCCCTCACGAAAAGCCGGCCCGTGCGCAAATCTGAAGGAAAATGTGACGGAACCCGGCGAACGTGCCTAAACTCCAAGCTGCGCGGCTGGAACGAATACCGGCCCACTGGCGCCGTTCGGGTCTGTACGCACAGAGCTTGGGGGGGCCAGAACCCTGTCCATTGGTACGCACATAAAGAGAACAAAGCTATGAAACGGATTCTTCTCGGTACTCTCTTCACCGCTGTATCCATCAATGCCATGGCCCAGGCGCCGGGCGGCCCTGATTGCGGCTGGGGCAACATGCTGTTCGAAGGCCAGCGCGGCACGCCGGCCCACTTCCTCGCCTCCACCACCAACGGCACCTCCGGCAACGCGACGTTCGGCATGACCTCCGGCACCAACGGCTGCTCCACCAACGCGGCGCTGACCTACGGCGGCAAGTCCTGGTTCGCCATGAACGGCATGATGAACGAGCTGTCCGAAGACATGGCCAAGGGCCAGGGCGAAGCGCTGACCACCTACGCCGTGGTGCTGGGCGTGGCGCCGGAAGACCGCGCGCACTTCGCCGCCGTGACCCACGAACACTTCCAGCAGATCTTCAGCAAGGCTGACGTGACCGCCGAGGACGTGCACACCAACACCCTGGCCGTCCTCAAGGCCGACCCTCGCCTGGCCAAGTACGCGACCCAGGCCTAAGCCAGGCCCCGCCCGCTTCCTTCGGGGAGCGGGTTTTGTTCTTTCGCAGCGGCCCTCTGTCGGGAAATGCCGGCCAGTCATCAGCAATGACGGTGGAATCGAGCCTGCTCGCTCCCGCATGGGTTGACCGGCCGTTACCCGTCGAACCCTTTTTGACGATTTCAAGTTGCCACCTATGCTCAAACGCCTTGCCTGGCTGGCGCTGTGTGCCTGCGCCCCGCTGTCCGCCGCGCCCCACCTCGATCCCCAACGTTTGCAGCAACTGGCCAACGACCGCTTCTGGATTTCCCTGGGCCACTACGAGACCGCCAAGCTCGGCGGCTGGCGCAGCTATGTCAGCGACAGCCGGTTCTTCCTCGCCGCCGACGGCAACGAACACCCCGACCGTGAACTGGCCGCCACCGTGCAGGCGCTGTACGCACCGGCCAGCCTCGGCGAGCGGCACGCCCAATGCGTGTACCCGGCCCGTACGCGCTGGCTGAAGGCGCAACTGAACCTCAAGGACCTGCCGGCCCCGGACTGCGCCGAATTCCGGCAATGGTTCAAGGACGTCTCGCCCCACAGCGCGGTGATGATCTTCCCGGCGGCCTACCTCAACAGCCCGTCGTCGATGTTCGGCCACACGCTGCTGCGCATCGACCAGGCCGACGTGCAAAGCGACAAGACATCGCTGCTCAGCTACGCGATCAACTTCGGCGCCTACATCGAAGGCTCGGACAACAGCATCCTCTACGCCTGGAAAGGCCTGATGGGCGGCTATCCGGGGCTGTTCGCCCTGGTGCCCTACCAGGAAAAGCTCTCCGAGTACCGCAGCCTGGAAAACCGTGACCTGTGGGAATACCGGCTGAACCTGACGCCGCAGGAAACCGCGCGCATGGTCGAGCACGTGTGGGAGCTCAAGCAGATCAAGTTCGACTACTTCTTCTTCGACGAGAACTGCTCCTACCGCCTGCTCGAACTGCTGCAGGTGGCCCGCCCGGGCCTGCGCCTGACCGAACAGTTCCCGCTCACGGCCATCCCCACCGACACCGTCAAAGCGGTGAAGGACGCGGGCCTGGTGGAGCACATCGAATACCGTCCGTCCCGTGAGCGCGAACTGCTCAGCCGCGCCGAGCCGTTGAGCGACGAGGAACAGGACTGGGTGCTGAAGGTCAGCGCCGACCAGCAACAGTTGCAGACGCCCGCCTTCAAGGCCCTGCCCCGCGACCGTCAGGCGCTGGTCATCGATGCCGCGTACCGCCTGGAGCGCTACCGCGCCAACGGCCAGGAGCGCGATCCGCAACGGGCCCAGCGCAGCTTCGAACTGCTGCGGGCGATCAACAAGAACCCGGCGCCGGAGCTGGAGATCCCTCGCCCCGGCCTGCCCGAGGACGGACACGAATCGCGCACCTGGCAGGCCGGCCTGGGCACCCGCGGCGACCGGGCGTTCGGCGAGTACGGTCTGCGCATGGCCTACCACGACCTCAACGACAACGGCGAAAGCTTCCCGCTAGGCGCGCAGATCGAAATCCTGCAGATGAAGCTGCGCCAATACGAGGGCAACGATTGGCAGTTCCAGCGGCTGGACCTGGCCACCATCCGTTCCCTGACCCCGCGCAACGCGCTGCTGCAGCCGTTGTCGTGGCAGGTCACCGGGGGGCTTGAGCGGGTGCCGGGCAAGCACGACGACGAAACCCTGGTCAGCCACGTCAACGGCGGAGGCGGCGGCACCTGGCAATTGGGCGAGGACATGCTCGGCTTCGCCCTCGGCACGGTGCGGATTGAACACAACAACGACTTCGCCGGGTTCATCGCCCCCGCCGCCGGCTTCAACAGCGGCGTGCTGTGGAAAAACCCGCTGGGCAACCTCAGCCTGGAGGCCAAGGGCGATTACTTCACCAACGGCGAAGTGCGCCGCAGCCTGAGCCTCAACCAGCAGTGGGAACTGTCGCGCAACCTCGGCCTGCGGCTGAGCGCCGAACGCGAATTCAGCCATCTGGCCACCCCGCAGACCGAAGTGATGCTTGAGGTGAAGTGGTATCACTACTGATCCCCCCATATCCCCTGTAGGAGCGAGCCTGCTCGCGATTCGGTTCTTCAGCCGACGAATGCGTGGGCTGGCACACCGCTATCGCGAGCAGGCTCGCTCCTGCAGGGGATTTGCGCACGCTCAACAAATTGCTCACATGCCTTTCACGCACACCGGACGAATCCGCTTCTAGACTTTCCCGTATCAGCCGTGAAACGGCCCGGGAGAACGAGATGTGGCGGTGTGCGGGATTGCTGGGCGTGTTGTTGCTGGTCGGCGGTTGCCAGAGCACCCATGAAGAGTTGATCGCCAGAGGTTATCCACCGGCCTTCGCCGACGGTTTCGATGACGGCTGCGTCAGCGGCCGACAGGCGGCCGGCTCGATCAGCGGAGAGTTCCGCAAGGACGTGCCGCGCTACCTCAAGGACGCGCAGTACGCCGAAGGCTGGAGCGACGGTTTCCGCCAGTGCCAGGCCATGCTGGAAAACAAGGATCGCGACGACTACCGCAACGAGCACTGGGACGAGCGCGAACGCGCCTGGCAGCAGCAGAAGGATCGGGACGCGGCGCGGGCGTATCGCTCGCCTTAGGTCGTTTCCAGACAACCGCGTCCGAACGATGCCTGCGACCATGGGTCGACTCCCTAAGAAGGCCCGTCAAAGGAGGCGACCATGAGCCGCGCTTTCGTCAATGAGGACAACGCCGCCGCGCAGGCCGACCAACCGGTCGAGCGGCAGGTCAGCACGCAACCCAACTACGTCACGCCCCAGGGCTTTGCGCTGCTGCAAGCCAAAGTGGCGGAACTGCAGGCCCTGCTGGCCGAGCAATCGGAAAAGGGTGATCAGGCCGACAAGCAGCGCCTGGCCGATCTCGACCGGGACTTGCGCTATTTCATGCAGCGCGTCGGCAGCGCCCAGGTGGTGCCCGCCGCCACCTCGACCGACAAGGTGCAGATCGGCAGCTGGGTGACCTACGCCGACGAGCACAACACCGAACGCCGGGTACAACTGGTGGGCGAAGACCAGGCCGACGTCGCCCGCGGCCTGATCAACTGGAGCTCGCCCCTGGGCCGGGCGCTGCTGGGCGCCCGGCTCAACGACGAAGTGCTGTGGCAGCGCCCGGCCGGCGATCGGGTGATCGAGGTGATCCGCATCGAACCGGCCTAGGCGGCAATCTTCACTGACGCCATCGCCAGCAGGCTGGCTCCCACAGTCGAGGGCGTCGGATCAGTCCCCGGTGATGTCGGATGCACCGGCCCAATCGCTGGCAAGCCAGCTCCCACAGGGTTCGCGCTGGCCGCAGATCATCGGCAGGCTGGCTTCCACAGGTTTCGCGCTGGCCGCAGATCATCGGCAGGCTGGCTTCCACAGGTTTGCGCTGGCCGCAGATCATCGGCAGGCTGGCTTCCACAATGTGGGTGGCGGACACGGAACCTGTGGGAGCCAGCCTGCTGGCGATGGCCATGATGCGGTTCCAGTGAAAGTGCGCAGGGCAAAAAAAACGGAGCCCTAAGGCTCCGTTCTCTTTCATGCCACCAGCCGGATCAGGCCAGCTTCTTGTGGCGAACACGGTGCGGCTGGGCCGCGGCGTCGCCGAGGCGTTTCTTGCGGTCGGCCTCGTACTCGGTGTAGTTGCCTTCGAAGAACACCGCTTGCGAGTCGTCTTCGTACGCCAGGATGTGGGTCGCGACGCGGTCAAGGAACCACCGGTCGTGGGAGATCACAATGGCGGCGCCCGGGAAGTCCAGCAGGGCCTCTTCCAGGGAACGCAGGGTTTCGACGTCGAGGTCGTTGGACGGTTCGTCGAGCAGCAGGACGTTGCCGCCCTCCTTCAGGGTCAGCGCCAGGTGCAGACGGCCGCGCTCACCGCCGGACAGATCCTTGACGAACTTCTGCTGGTCGCCGCCCTTGAAGTTGAAGCGGCCGACGTAGGTGCGCGACGGAATCTCGTAGCTGCCGATGCGGATCTGGTCGGAACCGTCGGAGATCTGCTGGAACACGGTCTTGCTGCCGTCCAGGTCTTCGCGGCTCTGGTCCACGCAGGCCAGCTGCACGGTCTCGCCGATCTCGATGCTGCCGGAGTCCGGGGTTTCCTTGCCCATCAGCATGCGGAACAGGGTCGACTTACCGGCGCCGTTGCCGCCGATCACGCCGACGATGGCGCCTTTGGGCATGGAGAACGACAGGTTGTCGATCAGCACGCGGTCGCCGTAGCCCTTGGTGACGTTCTTGAATTCGATGACCTTGTCGCCCAGGCGCGGACCGGCCGGGATGTAGATCTCGTTGGTCTCGCTGCGCTTCTGGAATTCCTGCGACTGCATTTCCTCGAAGCGCGCCAGACGTGCCTTGGACTTGGACTGGCGGGCCTTGGCACCTTTGCGCACCCACTCCAGCTCTTCCTTCATGGCCTTTTCGTGGGCCGACTGCTGCTTGGATTCCTGGGCCAGACGATCGGACTTGGCTTCCAGCCAACCCGAGTAGTTGCCCTCGTAAGGAATGCCCGCGCCGCGGTCGAGTTCCAGGATCCAGCCGGCGACGTTGTCCAGGAAGTAACGGTCGTGGGTGATCGCCACCACGGTGCCCGGGAAGTCGTGCAGGAAGTGTTCGAGCCAGGCGACGGAATCGGCGTCCAGGTGGTTGGTCGGTTCGTCGAGCAGCAGCATGTCCGGGGCGGACAGCAGCAGGCGGCACAGGGCCACGCGGCGTTTCTCACCGCCGGACAGGTGTTCGACCTTCGCGTCCCACGCCGGCAGGCGCAGCGCGTCGGCGGCGACTTCCAGCTGACGCTCCAGGTTGTGGCCGTCGCTGGCCTGCAGGATCGCTTCGAGCTTGGCCTGTTCGGCGGCCAGCTTGTCGAAGTCGGCGTCCGGCTCGGCGTAGGCGGCGTAGACCTCGTCCAGGCGGGCCTGGGCGTCCTTGATCACGCTGACCGCTTCCTCGACCACTTCGCGCACGGTCTTGGCCGGATCCAGTTGCGGTTCCTGCGGCAGGTAGCCGATGTTCAGCTCCGGCATCGGGCGGGCTTCGCCCTCGAACTCGGTGTCGACGCCGGCCATGATTTTCAGCAGCGTGGATTTGCCCGAGCCGTTGAGGCCGAGCACGCCGATCTTGGCGCCAGGGAAGAAGGACAGCGAAATGTTTTTCAGGATTTCCCGCTTCGGCGGAACAACTTTGCCCAGCCGATGCATGGTGAAGACGTATTGAGCCATGGAGAACCTAGGGTCAGTGACGGATGAATGAGTGGAGCGCAGGCGATGCCTGGCCAGACCGGTGCGCGTCGTTCAGTTGAGAGTGCCCAATGCGTGCGCGCGGAAAAAGTCTGAGTCTAGGAGCTGGAACGCTCCCGCGTAACCGGCAAAGCTACCTGAATGACGGAAGGCAGTCCAGCCGAGCGGGGCTGGCACTTCGCCACAACTCAAGGCATGCTAGCCGCCCTTCGGGCGTCCGGCTTATAGTGCACGTCGCGCCAGTCCAGCCAAACCGCAGGATTCCAGCTTGTCCAATGTCACTCCGCCAGCCTCTGTGAGCAGCACCCATCCGGCGCCCGGCTCGCCCCTGCGCGGAACATTGAAAGGCGCGCTGGCGACCCTGGTGCTTCTGCTGCTGGCGCTGCTGTTCTGGCAACTGCTCGACCAACTGCGCGAAACCCAGAAGAACCAGCGCCAGTACACCATCGACTACACCGCCGATCTCGCCTCCCAGGTCAGCCTGAACATGGCGCTGAACGCGCAGATCGCCCTCAACCTGCTACCGATCGTCGAACAGCCGCAATCGGCCGACGAACAGCAGGCGCTGTTGCGCAAGCTGCAGCAGTCGCTGCCCGACCTGCGCAGCCTGGCGCTGCTCAGCCCGTCCGGCAAGGTGCTCAGCGACAGCGACGCCGCCAGCGAAGACGCCGACTACCTCGGCGAACTGGTGCGCCGCAGCCGCGCCCAGGCCCACTATTTCAGCAACGCCGACGACGGTTCGGTGGTGCACCTGCTGCTGCACCAGGCCAGCGGCAGCACCCGCGGCTACTGGGCGCTGCGCCTGACCCCGACCTTCTTCGCCTCGCTGACCAAACAGGGCGACACCGGCATCCGCCCGCTGTGGCTGGTGGAAAACCGCATCAACCATCAGATCATCAGCCGCGACGAAGTCCTGCCTTCCGCCCGCACCAGCACCCTGACCCCGGACGACCTGGCCAACAGCGTGCTGACCGTGCCGCTGAGCAGCAGCGACTGGCAACTGCGCGGCCTGTTCGACCGTCAGCGCGTGCTCGAGCAACTGTTGCCGGCCTTCATCGGCAAATGCCTGCTGGGCCTGGCGTTCTCGCTGCTGCCGTTCATCGCGCTGCTCAACATGCGCCGCCGCCAGCGCCAACTGCATGAAGGCCGGCGCCGCTACCAGGACATCTTCGAAGGCACCGGCGTGGCCCTGTGCGTGCTGGACCTGTCCGGGCTCAAGCAGGTGTTCGACAAGGCCCGCCTGCAGACCAGCGACCAGCTCAAGGCCTGGCTCGACCACCCGCAGCAGCGCCAGCAGCTGTTGCAGGAACTGCGCATCACCGAGGTCAACCAGGTGGCGCTGCAACTGCTCAACGTCAATTCCTGCGAGCACGCCTGGCAGCTGCTGATCGACGGCCGTCCGCACACCCACTGCGCCATC
Organism: Pseudomonas sp. R25(2017); assembly: GCF_002112565.1. NCBI lineage: Bacteria > Pseudomonadati > Pseudomonadota > Gammaproteobacteria > Pseudomonadales > Pseudomonadaceae > Pseudomonas > Pseudomonas sp. R25(2017). The sequence continues at coordinate 81,389 of NZ_NEHZ01000015.1, read as the reverse complement.
GGCAACCAGGTGCTCGACGCCGTGCTCCAGCAACAGAAGCAGCTGGAGCTCGAAATCAAGCTGCCGGACATCAACGGCCGCGACCAGCACCTGTGGCTGGTGCTGCGCCTGCCGCAGGAACAGCACGACTACAAAGCGGTGATCCTGAGCATCAACGACATCACCAGCCGCAAGCTGATCGAACTGTCGCTGCTGGAGCGCGAGGGCTTCTGGTCGGACGTGGTGCGCACCGTGCCGGACCACCTGTACGTGCAGGACGTGATCAGCCAGCGGATGATCTTCAGCAACCATCACCTGGGCCAGACCCTCGGCTACAACCGCACCGAACTGCATCAGATGGGCGAGTACTTCTGGGAAATCCTCCTGCACCCCGAAGACGCCGACTACTACCACCGCTCGCGCCAACTGCAGCGCCACGCCGGCTACAGCCAACTGCTGCAGTGCCAGTTGCGCTTTCGCCACCGCGACGGCAAATGGCGGCGCTTCGACATCCGCGAACAGGCGCTGGCCCGGGACAAGCACGATCAGGTCACACGGATCATCGGCGTGGCCAAGGACATCACCGAGCAGATCGAGGCCAGCGAATCCCTGCGCGACAGCGAGCAGCGCTACCGGATGCTCGCCGAAAGCATCAGCGACGTGATCTTCTCCACCGACAGCAAGATGTCGCTCAACTACGTCAGCCCTTCGGTGCAGGCGGTGCTGGGCTATGACGCCGAGTGGATCTTCCAGAACGGCTGGCAGTCGACCATCGCCAACCCGCAGCAGCTGACCGGCATCTATCACCTGATGGACCGCGTCAGCAAGGCCTTGGACAAGCCCGAACAACTGGCGCTGCTGCGCAGCCAAGTGCAGACCCAGATGTTCCTGTTCGACTGCCTGCGGGCCGACGGCCGCAAGATCCCGATCGAGCTGCGCCTGGTGCTGGTGTGGGACGAGCACGGCGCCTTCGAGGGTGTGCTCGGCGTGGGCCGCGACATCAGCCAGCAGCGCCGCGCCGAAAAAGACCTGCGCATGGCCGCCACCGTATTCGAGCACTCGACGTCGGCGATCCTGATCACCGACCCCGCCGGCTACATCGTCCAGGCCAACGAGGCGTTCAGCCGGGTCAGCGGCTACGCGGTGGCCGAAGTCCTCGACCAGTTGCCGAACATGCTCACCGTCGACGAGCAGCAGGACGCGCACCTGCGCTATGTGCTCAAGCAACTGCACCAGCACAGCACCTGGGAAGGCGAAGTCTGGCTCAAGCGGCGCAACGGCGAGCATTACCCGGCCTGGGTCGGCATCACCGCCGTGCTCGACGACGAAGGCGACCTGGCCAGCTACGTGTGCTTCTTCAGCGACATCAGCGAGCGCAAGGCCAGCGAGCAACGCATCCACCGCCTCGCCTACTACGACGCCCTGACCCACCTGCCCAACCGCACGCTGTTCCAGGACCGCCTGCACACCGCGCTGCAGTCCGCCGACCGGCAGAAGTCGTGGGTGGTGCTGATGTTCCTCGACCTCGACCGCTTCAAGCCGATCAACGACTCCCTCGGCCACGCCGCCGGCGACCGCATGCTCAAGGACATGGCCACGCGCCTGCTGGCCTGCGTCGACGATGACGACACCGTGGCGCGGATGGGCGGCGACGAATTCACCCTGTTGCTGCAGCACCGCTCCAGCCGCGAGATGGCGCTCAACCGGGCGATCCACGTAGCCGAGCAGATCCTCGCCAGCCTGGTGAAACCGTTCGTGCTCGAAGGCCGCGAGTTCTTCGTCACCGCCAGCATCGGCATCGCCCTGAGCCCCCAGGACGGCAACGAGCTCAGCCAACTGATGAAGAACGCCGACACCGCGATGTACCACGCCAAGGAACGCGGCAAGAACAACTTCCAGTTCTACCAGGCCGACATGAACGCCAGTGCGCTGGAGCGCCTGGAGCTGGAAAGCGACCTGCGCCACGCGTTGGAGCAGAACGAATTCGTGCTGTATTACCAGCCGCAGTTCAGCGGCGACGGCAAGCGCCTGACCGGCGCCGAAGCCCTGCTGCGCTGGCGTCATCCGCGTCGCGGGCTGGTGCCGCCGGGGGACTTCATCCCGGTGCTGGAAGAGCTCGGCCTGGTGGTGGACGTCGGCGACTGGGTGATCGCCGAAGCCTGCCGCCAACTCAAGACCTGGCACCAGAGCCGCGTACGCGTGCCGAAGGTGTCGGTGAACATCTCCGCCCGGCAGTTCTCCGACGGCCAGCTCGGCACGCGGATCGCCACCACCCTGCGCGAAACCGGCCTGCCGCCGGCCTGCCTGGAGCTGGAACTGACCGAAAGCATCCTGATGCGCGAAGTCAGCGAGGCGATGCAGATCCTCGACGGCCTGAAGAACCTCGGCCTGAGCATCGCGGTGGACGACTTCGGCACCGGTTACTCATCGCTGAACTACCTCAAGCAGTTCCCGATCGACGTGCTGAAGATCGACCGCACCTTCGTCGACGGCCTGCCGTCCGGCGAGCAGGACGCGCAGATCGCCCGGGCGATCATCGCCATGGCCCACAGCCTCAACCTGGCGGTGATCGCCGAGGGCGTGGAGACCCACGAGCAACTGGACTTCCTGCGCGAGCACGGCTGCGACGAGGTGCAGGGCTACCTGTTCGGCCGACCGATGCCGGCGGGGCGGTTCGAGGCGCAGTTCAGCAACGATGCGCTGTTCATGTTCGACTGAGGATCTGCGGCGCTGCCATCGCTGGCAAGCCAGCTCCCACAAAGTTTGATGTCAATCATGAAGTTCGTGGTTATCAGCGGTTACTGTGCGAACTGGCTGGCCAGCGAAAAGGCCGGCACGGACGCCACGCATTCGGCCATGAACGCCACTTGTCTGCGACATGATGTCGTTTCATATGCCATCCAAAACCCGTTGGGTTAGAATGCCCCCCTTTTCTGCCCCGATCCTTGAGGACCGCCATGTTCAGCCGTGATTTGACTATTGCCAAGTACGACGCCGACCTTTTTGCCGCCATGGAGCAAGAAGCTCAGCGCCAGGAAGAACACATCGAGCTGATCGCTTCGGAGAACTACACCAGCCCTGCGGTAATGGAAGCTCAAGGCTCGGTGCTGACCAACAAGTACGCCGAAGGCTACCCGGGCAAGCGCTACTACGGCGGCTGCGAATACGTCGACGTGGTTGAGCAACTGGCCATCGACCGCGCCAAGGAACTGTTCGGCGCCGACTACGCCAACGTCCAGCCGCACGCAGGCTCCCAAGCCAACGCCGCGGTCTACCTGGCCCTGCTGTCGGCCGGCGACACCATCCTGGGCATGAGCCTGGCCCACGGCGGTCACCTGACCCACGGCGCCAGCGTGTCCTCCTCCGGCAAGCTGTACAACGCCATCCAGTACGGCATCGACGCCAACGGCCTGATCGACTACGACGAAGTCGAGCGCCTGGCGGTCGAGCACAAGCCGAAAATGATCGTGGCCGGTTTCTCCGCCTACTCGCAGGTGCTGGACTTCCCGCGCTTCCGCGCCATCGCTGACAAGGTCGGCGCCTACCTGTTCGTCGACATGGCCCACGTGGCCGGTCTGGTCGCCGCCGGCGTCTACCCGAACCCGGTGCCGTTCGCCGACGTCGTGACCACCACCACCCACAAGACCCTGCGCGGTCCGCGTGGCGGCCTGATCCTGGCGCGCGCCAACGCCGACATCGAGAAGAAACTGAACTCCGCCGTGTTCCCGGGCGCCCAGGGCGGCCCGCTGGAGCACGTGATCGCGGCCAAGGCGATCTGCTTCAAGGAAGCTCTGCAGCCTGAGTTCAAGGCCTACCAGCAACAAGTGGTGAAGAACGCCCAGGCCATGGCCGGCGTGTTCATCGAGCGCGGTTTCGACGTGGTGTCCGGCGGTACCCAGAACCACCTGTTCCTGCTGTCGCTGATCAAGCAGGAAATCTCCGGCAAAGACGCCGACGCCGCACTGGGCAAAGCGTTCATCACCGTGAACAAGAACTCCGTGCCTAACGACCCGCGCTCGCCGTTCGTCACCTCCGGCCTGCGTTTCGGCACCCCGGCCGTGACCACCCGCGGCTTCAAGGAAGCCGAGTGCAAGGAACTGGCCGGCTGGATCTGCGACATCCTGGCCGACCTGAACAACGAAGCGGTGATCGACGCCGTTCGCGAGAAGGTCAAGGCCATCTGCAAGAAGCTGCCGGTGTACGGCGCCTAACGGCAGCCTGAACCCCAGCACGGAAAACCGGCCAAGCGATTGGCCGGTTTTTTTTCGCCCGCAAAATGCCGTTCCCCTGACTCGCGCCCCTTTCCCCAAGCAACTTTCCCTCCTGCCATTCAAGACTTGAAACAACAACACCCCATCACTATCGGCCACACCAAAGAACTAACTGTTATCGTTCACCAAATTCGCCAGCGCCAATAAATCCATCCACACGACAACACCAAAACATACAACTAAGAAACAATCCAAATGCCACTCACCACTGGAATTCAAGGAAGAACCCATGAGAACAAACAGGCAAGACTCTTTCATCGCAACATTAGCAATGGACACTCAGCACGTTAACTTTCTTGGCCTGTTGCACGAAACTCCTGCCACACGCCTGGACACACAGTTTTCCGGTGGCTTTTTCACTGGCGCACCGAAACAGAAAAACGACCGCCACCTGCTGGGCCATCGCTCCCGACAGGACATCCCCAATCCCGCGCCAATGACGATCTACTTCCGCTGCACGGACGACTATTACCACCTCTATGTAAGGTCCCACCCCGTCTATGCAGGATACTGCCTGAGCAAAGACCCTTCCGGCTTCCTCGGGGCGTTTCTCCCGGCCGGTCGCGACACCACCTCCTTCAATCTGCTGAACCTGGACAACCGCGTCATCACGCTGCCGGACCTGACCCGCGACACCCACCTCATCCGGCTCCAGGCACGCAGCGCCCGGCATGTCGGCAGCCTCCGCCGAAGAGGCGCGCCCTACCGCTACCTGGGCGAAACCGACAAGGAAGGCATCGTGTTCAAGCTGCGGATCATCGAGCGCAACGCATCGTTCCTGAGTGACCCGGACGAAGTCTGACCCACGCCTGCCCGACGCACTTCAACTTCCCGCGACACTGCACTTTTCAACGAACATTCAGAACGCTGAGCATCCTATGAGCACCGACCAGAAAAAATCCTTCATTGCAACTTTCAGCACCCCTCTTGGAAACCCTCACTTTCCAAGACTGACCTACGGCAAGAAAGTCTCGACAATGCGCCCCGACTACGTGCCCTTCACTCTTTCTTCCCACATTGATGTTTCCGATTATTTGTTCCTGAACCAAAACGTCGCACCCGACGCACTGACGTTTTATTTCAGATGCCTCGACGACTATTACACGATCTATATTCTGACTCCCGGAGACTATTACTACAGGACTGTCAGCAAAGAGCAGGAAGACTTCCTGAACGCCTATGCCACCGAAGACGGCGACCAGACCACTTTCAACTTGCTGAACGCCCGCGGCAAGATCGTCACGCTGGATCGACTCGGCAGCGACACACCCACCGTCCGGATACAGACGCGGGCCGGCAAACTGCTCCGGGCCGGATTGAGCCGGAACCGATATGACCCCAAGGTCGGCACGTTCATCCGAACCGACCCCAACCAGAGTTCGACCGCACTGGACTTCAAGCTGAACATCCTGCAACGCAACGCGCCCTACTGATCCGGCATCGCAAGGATCGCACCGCCTACCCGACGCCAAAGCGCGGACATGACCGTCCGCGCTTTGGCCTCTTCACAAGCAAGGCAAGATAACCGGCAGCACCGAACCACTGGTCAGACCGGTCAAGCCAATTTGTCATTTTTCACTTGCACCCCTCCCGAAACAGCGCCTATTCTGCCCCCGCACTGGACATACCGGTAAGACCACAATAATTAAGTCCTCAATCCGAAGCGCCACGCGCCCGGCAGCCAGGACACCGACCAGGATTCCTCCCATGCTCAGATGGTGCTCGCGTTCGATCTTCCTCCAAGTGGTTCTCGGCCTGATGCTCGGCATCGTCTGCGGACTGACCCTCCCCGAATACTCGGCCCAGCTCAAACCGCTGGGCGACGGTTTCATCAAACTGATCAAGATGCTCATCGGCCTGATCGTGTTCTGCGTGGTGGTCAGCGGCATCAGCGGCGCCGGCGACCTGAAGAAGGTCGGGCGCATCGGCCTCAAATCGGTGATCTACTTCGAAGTGCTGACCACCCTCGCCCTGGTGATCGGCCTGGTCTTCGCCTTCACCACCGGGATCGGCAGCGGCGCCAACATCCACCTGGAACAGCTGGCCGCCGCCGACATGGGCGACATCGCCGAACGCGGCCAGCACATGCACACCACCACCCAGTTCCTGATGGATCTGATTCCGGCATCGGCCCTCGGCGCCTTCGCCGACAACAACATCCTGCAGGTGCTGCTGTTCTCCGTCCTGTTCGGCAGCGCGCTGAACCTGGTGGGCGAGGCGGCCTCCGGCATCTCGCGGCTGATCAACGAACTGAGCCATGTGATCTTCCGGATCATGGGCATGATCGTGCGCCTGGCGCCCATCGGCGTGTTCGGCGCCATCGCCTTCACCACCAGCAAGTACGGCCTGGATTCGCTGCAGCACCTGGGCAGCCTGATCGGCCTGTTCTACCTGACCTGCGCCGCCTTCGTGTCCCTGGTCCTGGGCCTGGTGATGCGTCTTTCGGGCCTGCGCCTGTGGCCGTTGCTCAAGTACCTGCGCGAGGAACTGCTGATCGTGCTCGGCACCGCGTCCTCCGACGCCGTGCTGCCGCAAGTGATGCGCAAGCTCGAACACCTGGGCATCGGCAGCTCCACCGTCGGGCTGGTGATCCCCACCGGCTACTCGTTCAACCTCGACGGCTTTTCGATCTACCTGACCCTGGCCATCGTCTTCATCGCCAATGCCACCGGCACGCCGCTGGCCATGACCGATCTGCTGACGATCCTGCTGGTGTCGCTGATCACCTCCAAGGGCGCCCACGGCATTCCGGGCTCCGCGCTGGTGATCCTGGCCGCGACGCTGACCGCGATCCCGGCGATTCCGGTGGTGGGCCTGGTGCTGGTGCTGGCGGTGGACTGGTTCATGGGCATCGGCCGGGCGTTGACCAACCTGACCGGCAACTGCGTCGCCACCGTGGCCATCGCCCGCTGGGAAAGGGACATCGATGTGCAACGGGCCAACAAGGTGCTCAGCGGCGAGCAAGGCTATACCTTTCAGCCAAGAAAACCGGCCGCCCGGGCGGCGGCCAAAGAATTCTGAATGACCGCCGTGCCTGCCGGAGCGCAGGCACGGCCCATGGAGCGAACACGTGATTACTACTTCAACCGTCGTCAACTCAGTGGTGGAAAAACTCCGCGCCGCACTGGCCCGAGGCCAGTGGCGTTCCGGCGACATGCTGCCGGGCCAGCGCGAGCTGGCCGAACAACTGGGCATCAGCCGCCCGAGCCTGCGCGAGGCGGTGACCGTGCTGGAAACCCTGGGCCTGGTGCGCTCGATGCCCGGCAAAGGCGTGGTGGTGCTCGAGGCGCAGGCCGAGGACACGCACAGCCCCGACAGCGCCGTCGCCCGCGCCAGCCTCGAGGACGTCCTGCAACTGCGCTACACCTTGGAGCCGTTCATCGTCGGCCTGGTGGCGCAGTCGGTCGGCAGCAAGGAAGTCGGGCAACTGCGCCTGACCCTGATGGACATGCGCGAAGCCCTCGACGCCGGCGACAGCGAAGCCGGGGCCAACGCCTACATCGCCTTCCACGAAGAACTGTTCGCCCTGACCGCCAACCCGATCTTCCAGAGCGTGGTGCAGCAGACCGGCAACGCCCTCAAGCAGAGCGCCGAGGTGCTGCGCAATTCGCCGCAGCACCTGGCCGAACGCCTGGAAGAGAACGAAGCCGTGGTGCGCGCCATCCGCAACCGGAACAGCGCCCAGGCCAGCGCCGAAATGCGTCGGCACATCCTGCGCGAAGGACGACGGATGGGGATCGAGCTGAACATTCCGGATGACCACCTCGGCAACTGAATCGCCTCACACGGGAGACCTGTCATGAACAGCCTTGCCACGTCGCCTCACACCCGCCGGATGTCGGCGGCCCTGCCCTTCCCCGGCCTGCGGGAGCCGGCGGAGGATCTTTATCGGCAATTGTTCGAGGCGATCCTGGAGCAGCGGATCGGGCCTGCGGACCGCTTCACGGAAGACAGCCTCAAGGCGATGTTCGGCGTCAGCCGCGCGCAGGTGCGCCGGGTGCTGACGCGGTTGTCCCATGAGCACGTCATTGTGTTGCGCACCCATCATCGGCCACGGGTCGCCGAGCCCGATGCCGAGCAGACCCGGCAAGCACTGCACGCTCGGCGCCTGGCCGAAGCCACGCTGGTGCGCATGGCTTGCCGCAATGCATCGCCTGACGGGCTCAAGCGCCTGCGGGCATGCGTGGAGCGCGAGCGCCTGGCCCTGGCGCAAGCCGAAAACGGTGCGGCGATCCGGCTGTCCGGGGAGTTTCATCTGCAACTGGCGCAGTTGGCGGGGAATGCGCCGTTGGCGCACTTTCTCGGCAGCCTGGTGCCGTTGACGTCGCTGGCCATTGCGCGCAATGCCGGGCAGGCCCCCGAGGGCGACTCCTGGCAGGCGCATTCGGCGATCGTCGAGGCGGTGGCAGATGGGGACGCGGACAAGGCAGCGGTGCTGATGAGCCGTTACCTGGAGCGCCTGGAGGACAGACTGCTCCACCCGTCCCGCGAGCACAGAGCCGCAGGCTAGATCGACTTCGCGGGCAAGCCTGCTCCCACAGTGGCCGGCGCCGCCCAAAACCTGTGGAAGCCCTCCTGCCGGCGCCGCGCCCTCAGCCTGCCATTTCGGCAAACCCTGCCCGGATCTTCTCTTCAGGCAGGTCATCGGCGATGAACACGATCACACTCTCTCGCGCCTCGCCGTCGGCCCATTCGGTGTCCCAGTCGAAACCGTACAGCTTGAGCACGCCCTGGAAGACCAGGCGCCGATCCTCTCCGGCAATGCTCAGCACGCCCTTGTAGCGCAGCAGTTGCCGTCCATGCTCCTCCAGCAGCTCGTTCATGAACCCGCTGAGGCGGTCGATGTCCAGCGGCCGGTCGGTGCGCAGCACCAGGCTGGAGATGCGGTCGATGGACGGCGCCTGGCGCACCGGCCTCAGGCTCGCCCCGCCGCCCAGGTCGGCATTGAGGTTGAAGCCCCGCACGTCGAGCAGTTCGGCCAGGTCGATCCGGCCGTGCTCGACCACACGGATGGGCGCCCGCCGGTTGATGCGCGCCAGCCGCTCGCTCAGGGCGGTGAAGGCGGCTTCGTCCACCAGGTCCGTCTTGCTCACCAGCAAGCGGTCGGCGAACCCGACCTGCGCCTGGGCGATGGTCTGGGTCAGGTGCAGGTCGGCGTGCGCGGCGTCCACCAGGGTGATGATGCCGTCGAGCAGGTAGCGCTCGCGCAGTTCTTCGTCGATGAAGAAGGTCTGCGCCACCGGTGCCGGGTCGGCCAGGCCGGTGCATTCGATCACCAGCCGGTCGAAGGCGATTTCGCCGCTGTCCAGCCGCTCGAGCAGCAGGTACAGGGCCTTGGTCAAATCAGTGTGGATGGTGCAGCAGACGCAGCCGTTGGCCAGGGTCATGACCTGCACGGGCTCATCGCCGAGCAGTTGGGTGTCGATGCCGGCGTCGCTGAATTCGTTTTCGATCACGGCGATCTTCAGGCCGTGCTCGGCCTTGAGCAGGTGGCGCAGCAAGGTGGTCTTGCCGGCGCCGAGGAAACCGCTGAGCACCGTGACGGGAATGGGAGAGGACAAGCGTTTTCTCCTGATCTGAAAGAATCACAAAACAATTGTGGGAGCCAGCCTGCCGGCGATGAGGGCGGGTCAGTCGGCATCGTTGCCGAATGACGCTCCGCTATCGCCGGCGGGCTGGCTCCCACAGGTTTACCGCGTCGGCCGCAGGCTGTCAGCTCAACAGCACTTCGGCCCGCCCTTGCCGCCGTAACGGGCCTCCTGACGTTCCCGGAAGAACGTCTCGTAGTCCATCACCGGCTTGTCCGGGTGCTTGGTCTGCATATGCTCGACGTAAGTGTCGTAGTCGGGCATGCCGACCATCAGGCGTGCGGCCTGACCGAGGTATTTACCGAGGCGACTCAGGTCATTGAACATGGTGCAATCCTCAGGTTACGCGTCCGGCAGGGCCTGGAACGGCGATTCTTTGTCCGTGCGTTCTTTTTTGCCCCAGGCGGCGATGCCGACCTTGAGCGCATAGAACAGGATGCTGAACACCACGAACAGGAACAGCGCCGTCAGCGTCGCGTTGGTGTAGGCGTTGAAGATCACATGCTGCATCTGCTCCACGCTCTTGGCCGGCGCGAGCACCTGGCCTGCGGCCAGCGCATCGCTGTACTTCTTGGCCAGCGACAGGAAGCCGATCGCCGGGTTGGCGTCGAACAGCTTGATGAAGCCTGCGGTGGTGGTGCAGATCAGCAGCCAGGCGGCCGGCAGCAGCGTGACCCAGATGTAGCGCTGACGCTTCATCTTGATCAGCACGACGGTGCCGAGCATCAGGGCGATGCCCGCCAGCATCTGGTTGGAGATGCCGAACAGCGGCCACAGGGTATTGATGCCGCCCAGCGGATCGATCACGCCCTGGTACAGCAGCCAGCCCCACATCGCCACGCAGCCGGCGGTGGCGATCAGGTTGGCGGTCCAGGACTCGGTGCGCTGCAACGCCGGCACGAAGGAGCCGAGCAGGTCCTGCAGCATGAAGCGCCCGGCGCGGGTGCCGGCGTCCACGGCGGTCAGGATGAACAGCGCCTCGAACAGGATCGCGAAGTGGTACCAGAACGCCATGGTGTTCTCGCCCGGCAGGACACTGTGCAGGATCTGCGCGATACCCACCGCCAGGGTCGGCGCACCGCCGGCGCGGGCCAGGATGGTGGTTTCGCCGATGTCGTGGGCCACGGCCTGCAGCGCATCCGGGGTGATGGCGAAGCCCCAGTTGCTGACCGCCGTCGCCACCGCCACCACATCACCGCCGACCACGGCGGCCGGGCTGTTCATGGCGAAGTACACGCCCGGCTCGATCACCGAAGCGGCGACCATTGCCATGATGGCCACGAAGGACTCCATCAACATGCCGCCGTAACCGATGTAGCGGGCGTTGGTTTCGTTGTCCAGCAGCTTCGGCGTGGTGCCGGAGGAGATCAGCGCGTGGAACCCGGATACCGCACCGCAGGCGATGGTGATGAACAGGAACGGGAACAGGCCGCCCTTCCACACAGGGCCGGTGCCGTCGACGAACTGGGTCAGCGCTGGCATTTTCAGCTCGGGCATGGTGACCAGGATGCCGATCGCCAGGGCGATGATGGTGCCGATCTTGAGGAAGGTGGACAGGTAGTCGCGCGGGGCGAGGATCAGCCACACCGGCAGCACCGCCGCGACGAAGCCGTAGCCGATCAGCATCCAGGTGATCTGCACGCCGGTGAAGGTGAAGGCCTTGGCCCACACCGGATCGGCGGCGACCTGCCCGCCCAGCCAGATCGAGCCCAGCAGCAGCAACACGCCGATCACCGAGATCTCGCCGATGCGGCCCGGACGGATGTAGCGCATGTAGACGCCCATGAACATCGCGATCGGGATGGTCGCCATCACGGTGAAAATGCCCCACGGGCTTTCGGCCAGGGCCTTGACCACGATCAGCGCCAGCACCGCGAGGATGATGATCATGATCAGGAAGCAGCCGAACAGGGCGATGGTGCCGGGGATGCGGCCCATTTCCTCGCGCACCATGTCGCCCAGGGAACGGCCGTTGCGGCGGGTGGACATGAACAGGACCATGAAGTCCTGCACCGCGCCCGCCAGCACCACGCCGGCGATCAGCCACAGGGTGCCGGGCAGGTAGCCCATCTGCGCCGCCAGCACCGGCCCGACCAAGGGGCCCGCGCCGGCGATGGCCGCGAAGTGGTGTCCGAAGAGAATGTGTTTGTTGGTCGGCACGTAGTCCAGACCGTCGTTGTTGATCACGGCGGGGGTGGCCCGGCGCGGATCGAGCTGCATCACATTGTTTGCGATGAACAGGCTGTAGTAGCGGTACGCGACCAGATAGATGGCCACAGCGGCGACCACGATCCACAAGGCGTTGATCGCCTCGCCTCGACGCAAGGCCACGACGCCCAGGGCGCACGCCCCTACGATTGCCAGCACCAGCCAGGGTAAGTGGCGTAGCGGGCTATTATTATTTTTCATTTTATTATTCCAGCCAGGGTGGACAAGAAAGACAGCCACCCCGAGTTTAGCGCTGTTGGCCGTAAAGGCCATACCCGACATTGGTCTGAGGCCGCTGCGGGCTGGCCGCGTCCGGCGGGCCGGGTCTATAGTCAGCGTACCTTCAAGAGGAGTGCGCCATGAGCGAGCGTCGCCGCTTCAAACGTATTGCGTTCGATGCCAAGACCGAATTGAGCCAGGGCGAGTACAGCTGGCCGGTGAAGCTGGTCGACCTGTCACTCAAGGGATTTTTGATCGAGAAGCCGCAGCCGTGGCTCGGCGATCCGAAGCAGGATTTTTTCGTCAGCATCCACTTGAGCGACGAGGTCGAGATCACGATGGACGCCCAGCTGGCGCACGAGGACCGCGGCCAGCTGGGGTTCGTCTGCCGGCACATCAGCCTGGAGTCGATCCAGCGCCTGCGGCGGCTGATCGAGCTCAACCTGGCGGACGAGTCCGAGCTTGAGCGCGAACTGGCTGCGCTGATCGAGCTCTGAACAGCGACGATCCCCTGTGGGAGCCAGCCTGCCGGCGATGGCGGTTTTCCCGTCGAATCGATCGTCACGGGGAGTCTGCTATCGCCAGCAGGCTGGCTCCTACAGTGAATCGGCGGTTATTCGAACAGCGAATCCAACGCCTGCTCCAGCCGCGTCACGGCAATGATCTGCAAGCCTGGCGGCGCTTCCTTCGGCGCATTGCCCTTGGGCACGATCGCGCGCTTGAAGCCGTGCTTGGCCGCTTCCTTCAGGCGCTCCTGGCCGCTGGGCACCGGGCGCACCTCACCGGACAGGCCGACCTCACCGAACACCAGCAGGTCGTGGGGCAACGGCCGGTTGCGCAGGCTCGACATGACCGCCGCCATCAGCGCCAGGTCCGAGGCGGTCTCCAGCACCTTCACGCCGCCGACCACGTTGAGGAACACGTCCTGATCGTGGGTCGGGATGCCGCCGTGACGGTGCAGCACCGCCAGCAGCATCGCCAGGCGGTTCTGGTCCAGACCCAGCGTCACCCGGCGCGGGTTGGCCAGATGGCTGTCGTCCACCAACGCCTGAACTTCCACCAGCATCGGCCGAGTGCCTTCCCAGGTCGCCATCACCACGCTGCCCGGCACTTCTTCCTGGGCACGGGTCAGGAAAATCGCCGACGGGTTGGAGACTTCCTTCAGCCCTCTGTCAGTCATGCCGAACACGCCCAGTTCGTTGACCGCGCCGAAACGGTTCTTCACCGCCCGCAGCAGGCGCAGCCGGCCATCGGACTCGCCTTCGAAATACAGCACGGTATCGACCATGTGCTCCAGCACGCGCGGGCCGGCCAGCGCGCCTTCCTTGGTGACGTGGCCCACCAGGAAAATCGCCGTGCCGCTCTGCTTGGCGTAACGCACCAGCAGCGCCGCGCTCTCGCGCACCTGGGACACACCGCCCGGCGCCGACTGCAGCTGTTCGGTGAAAATCGTCTGGATCGAGTCGATCACCATCACCCGGGGCTTTTCCTGTCGGGCGGTGGCGATGATGCTTTCGATGCAGGTTTCGGTCATCACCCGCAATTGGTCCTGCGGCAAACCCAGACGCCGGGCGCGCATCGCCACCTGCTGCTGGGACTCCTCGCCGGTGACGTACAAGGCCGGCATGCTGCGGGCCAGGTTGCACAGGGTCTGCAGCAGGATCGTCGATTTGCCGATGCCGGGATCGCCGCCGATCAGCACCACCGAACCGTCCACCAGGCCTCCGCCCAGCACCCGGTCCAGCTCGCCGGAGGCGGTGGAGAAGCGCGGGACTTCCTCGACGCTGACTTCGGCCAGCGTCTTGATCTGCGCCTGCTGCCCCGCCCAGCCGGTGCGGCCGCTCGGCGCCGCCGCCCCGCCGCTCTCGACCAGGGTTTCGGTCAGGGTGTTCCAGGCGCCGCACTCGCCGCACTGCCCCGCCCATTTGGGAAAGGTGGCGCCGCACTCGGTGCAGCCGTACATGCGCTTGGCCTTGGCCATCTGAACCCCCGGCAAAAACCGCGATGATAACGCAGCCGTCGGCCGATGGGCGCAGCGGCGCTCATCGGCCGACGGCATTCGCACCTCAGTCCGCCAGGTTGGCGGCCAGCGCCTTGACCCGCGCCAGGTCGCCCTTGGCCACTTTCGCCACCCCGGCGCCGTACTCAGGGTCGGCCTTGTACAGGAAAGACAGGATGATGTGCTTGCTCTCATCATCCGCCCCCGCCAGCGAAGCGCCGAAGCTGGCGATCAGATCCTTGCGCTCCTGGCGGCTGTACGAGCGGTACAGATCCCCAGCCTGCCGGAAGTTCTGCTCACGCTGGATCTTCGCCTGCTGGGTGCGGCCTTCCAGGGCCGTCTGGCTGTAGCGCGCCTGCGGCGTCTCTTCCCGCGGCTGCAGACGGCTCGGCTGAAAGTTCACACCGGAACGGCTGGCGCCGGCATTCATCGCGCCGTCCTGATTGCCGTTGTTCACGGCGACCTTAGGTGCGTTGATCGGCAACTGCATGGCGTTGGTGCCGATACGGTGAAGTTGCGTATCCGCATAAGCGAATATCCGGCCCTGCAACAAACGGTCTTCGGAAGGTTCGATGCCGGGAACCAGATTACTCGGCGCCATGGCAACTTGTTCGGTTTCCTGGAAGACGTTCGACGGATTGCGGTTCAACACCATTTGTCCAACTTTTCGCTCAGGAACACCGGGCCAGATCTTGGTTGCGTCCAATGGATCGAAATCAAACTTGGACAGATCTTCTGGTTTTAGCACTTGGATGTACAAGTCCCACTTTGGAAAGTTGCCCTTCCCGATATTGGCCACCAAGTCATGGGTCATATGACTGTAGTCCTGCCCTTGAACTTTCACGACTTGTTCTGGCGTCAAATTCTTGATGCCCTGCAAACTTTTCCAGTGAAACTTCACATAGTGAACTTCGCCCTTCGCGTTGACCAACTTATAGGCATGCACACTGTTACCGTCCATCTCCCGGTAACTGGCCGGCGTGCCAGAGTTGGAATACAGCTCCGTCAGGGTGCGTGTGGCTTCCGGAACATGGGAGAAGAAGTCGAAGCGCCGCGAGTCGTCGTCCAGGTTGGTGCGCGGATCCGGCTTGAACGCGTGCACCATGTCCGGGAACTTGATCGCATCGCGGATGAAGAAGGTCGGGAAATTGTTGCCGACCAAGTCCCAGTTGCCGTCGGCCGTGTAGAACTTGGTGGCGAAGCCGCGCGGATCGCGCAGGGTCTCCGGGGAGTGGTTGCCGTGCACCACCGATGAGAAGCGCACGAAGACCGGCGTGACCTGACCTGCGGCGAAGACTTTGGCCTTGCTCAAGTCGCTGAGGTCGGCGCTGGCGGTGAAGGTACCGTGGGCACCGGTGCCGCGGGCATGCACCACACGTTCCGGGATGCGCTCGCGGTCGAAGCGCTGGAGCTTCTGGATCAGTTGCACGTCCTGCAGCAGCACCGGGCCATTGGCGCCGGCGGTCTGCGAGTTCTGGTTGTCGCCGACCGCCGCGCCGTTGTCGCGGGTCAACGGGGCGGCGCTGACGGAAAGGGTCAGCAGGCTGGCGGTGAGTGCAGCGAAAGTGCGGCGGCAGGGCAATGCCCCAAGGCCAAGTGCGGAAGTCATGTGCGGTTCCTCTGTCTTTTCGAAGGCGCATCCAGGTGCGCCAGTCAGAGGCTAGAGAACCGTTCCCGCAAACATAAATAGAAAATTCGTAACGCCATGATTGACAGATTTTTCTTCCGGATCAGCGGCTTACGGTCTATTTCCCGCGCGATTAGTGGCACTTTGCAAACTAATCGTCGAAAGATGTGTCGATAAAAGCGAGCATTGTAAGGAGGTGTTTCGCGCAGGCCGCGTTTCGCTGATTTACACTGCCAACACCAACCTCATCTGTAACAAGGAAATAACCTATGGGCGTGCTAAGTGAGTTCAAGGCCTTTGCGGTCAAAGGCAATGTGGTCGACATGGCCGTCGGTATCATCATCGGTGCCGCCTTCGGCAAAATTGTGTCGTCCTTTGTCGGCGACGTGATCATGCCCCCGATCGGCCTGCTGATCGGCGGCGTGGATTTCAGTGACCTGGCCATCACGCTCAAGGCCGCCGAGGGCAGTGCGCCCGCCGTGGTGATGGCCTATGGCAAGTTCATCCAAAGCATCCTGGACTTCATCATCGTCGCCTTCGCCATTTTCATGGGCGTCAAGGCCATCAACCGCCTGAAGCGCGAAGAGGCCGTGGCCCCGAGCCTACCACCCGTGCCGACGAAGGAAGAGGAGCTGCTGGGCGAGATCCGCGACCTGCTCAAGGCCCAGAACAACCGGCCCTGACGCGTTGCGGCATGAACGGAAGAACGGCGCCCTCGGGCGCCGTTCTTTTTACCAGTAGTTCTCCACCGCCACCTGCCCCGGACGCCGGGTAAGGCTCAGGCTCATGTGCCGCCGCTTGAGCAGGGCCCGGGTGTCGTCGATCATCTGCGGGTTGCCGCACAGCATGACCCGCGAATGCTCGGCCGACAGTTCCAGCCCCGCCGCGCGCTCCAGTTCGCCGCTCTCGATCAGGGCAGTGATGCGGCCGTTGAGGGCCCCGGCGTACGGCTCGCGCGTCACCACCGGGATGAACCGGAACTTGTGCGCATACGGCGCCAGGTAGTCACGCTGCATCAGATCGCCGATCAACGCTTGATAGGCCAGCTCCCGGGCCTCCCGCACGCTGTAGACCAGGACGATGCGTTCGAACCGCTCCCAGACCTCGAAGTCCTGCAGGATCGACAGGAACGGCGCCACCCCCGTGCCGGTGGACAGCAGCCACAGATCCCGGCCGTCGACGAAACGGTCCAGGGTCAGGTAACCGAAGGCCTGGCGCTCCACCAGCAGCGAATCGCCTTCGCGCAGGCGGCTCAGTTCGCTGGTGAACTCCCCGCCCGGCACCACGATCGAGAAAAACTCCAGAAACTCGTCAAACGGCGACGACACCATGGAGTAGGCCCGCCACACCGTGCTGCCGTCGGCCTTGGTCACCCCCAGGCGGGCGAATTGCCCGGCCCGGAAGCGAAAGCCCGGATCACGGGTGGTGCGCAACGTGAACAGGCTGGGGGTCAAGGGCTGCACGTCAAGCAAGGTCTGGCGGGTGAACTTGTCTGCGCTGGCGGTCATGGGCCACTCCAATCGACGATGCGGCCCAGTGTCGCGCAAACTCGCACACTAATACACCGACAATTAATAGTGTTATTTGCACAAATAGCAATTCCCCTCATTTGAGAACAAACGGTTCATCATCCGTTAGTTTTTACATGACGAGTTAAATGCTTGACCGTAGAGCGACCTAATAACACTTTATGCCGATATCAAATGCTTAAAGAGCAAAAAAATCCGCACTCGATGTAGGAATCGTCCTACACTCCGGTGCGTGCCTCTTGTTGGATCCAAGTTGCACCCCCGCGAAACACCTTACGGAGAGCCTGTAATGGAAATGTGGAAGGAGTCGCAGTTAAAGCAGCTGACTTTCGCCAAGGAAATAGATACCGCGTACCCGATCCTGTTGAGATTCGCCGAAAACATTGGCTTCAACTTTTGTGCTGTCTCAGTGACATCATTGCGCCGGGAAACGCCGTTCACCACCTTGAAAATCAATAACTACCCAAGCGCCTGGAACAACCACTATGAAGAAGAAAACTATGTAGAGTCGGATCCAGTAGTAGCACACTGCAATCGTTCCATGCTGCCCATTGTCTGGAGCGAAGAACTGTTCTCAAAGACTCCGAAGTTATGGAGCGCCATGCTGGAGCATGAACTGCAGCACGGCTGGTCACAATCGTTCCATCACGAGGAATCCGGACTCTGCAGCATCCTGAGCCTGGGCCGAAAGCACTGCCCGATCAGCCCGCTGGAGCTGTACGAACACTTCGGCTACATGTTCTACGTCACCAGCCATCTGAGCGAAATGCTCGCCCGGACCCTGCCCAGGAAACCGCCCGGCGCCCGCCAACCGCACTTGTCGGCGCGCGAACTGGAGGTCCTGAGACTCTCGGCCGCCGGCAAGACCGCGTATGAGATCGCCCGCATCCTCAGTCTGAGCGAACGCACCGTGAACTACCACGTGCAGAACGTCATCGAGAAGCTCAACGTGTGCAACAAGATCTCCGCCGTCATCGCCGCCGCGCGGGCCGGGATCATCTGAACGGTCGCCTGTCGCCGTCCCCCGAAAACTTGCAGGTAATCACCCCGAAAAAAACGTACCATTCGCAACCTTCCCGAGTGATGACGTGAATGCCACGCCGCAGTCCGCTCGGAGGGTTCCGCCGCACCACACTGCGGGCCGCGGGACACCCGATGAACCGCCAGAGTCCCCGCCCCATGCCTTTGCTCGACACGCCCTTCGCCAGCCTCGACCTGATCCGCCAGCCCGAACAGCAGAATGAACCGCTGCAGGCGTTCGATGCGGCCGACGAGTACCTGCTCAATCACCTGGCCGAACAGCAGCCGGCGGCCGACACGCGGGTACTGGTGCTCAACGACAGTTTCGGCGCTCTGGCCATCAGCCTGGCAGGCAAGGTGAATGTCAGCAGCAGCGGCGATTCGTTTCTGGCCTTTCAGGGCCTGGAGAAAAACCTGACCCGCAACGGCCTGCCGTTCGACGCCGTGCGGGGCATTGCGGCCAGCGAACCGCTGACCGGGCCGTTCGACCGGGTGCTGATCCGCGTGCCGAAGACCCTGGCGCTGCTGGAGGAACAGCTGATCCGCCTGCAAGGCCAGCTCGCCCCAGGCGCGCAAGTGGTGGCGGCGGCGATGATCAAGCACTTGCCCCGTGCGGCCGGCGATCTGCTGGAGCGCTACATCGGCCCGGTGCAGGCTTCGCTGGCGGTGAAAAAGGCACGCCTGCTGATCGCCACGCCCGAAGCCCGGACAGCGGCGACGTCCCCTTACCCGACCCGCTACCGTCTCGAAGAGCCGGCCATCGAGCTCCTCAACCACGCCAATGTGTTCTGCCGCGACGGGCTGGACATCGGCACCCGCGCCTTCCTGCCGCACCTGCCGAAAAACCTCGGCGGCGCACGGGTGGCGGACCTGGGTTGCGGCAACGGCGTACTGGCCATCGCCAGCGCCCTGCAGAATCCCGATGCCCATTACACGCTGGTGGACGAGTCGTTCATGGCGGTGCAGTCGGCCCGCGAAAACTGGCGTGCGGCCTTGGGCGAACGTGACGTGACCGTGCGCGCCGCCGACGGTCTGGCCGGGCAGCCGGCGCAATCGCTGGACGTGGTGCTGTGCAATCCGCCGTTCCATCAGCAGCAGGTGGTCGGCGACTTCCTCGCCTGGCGCATGTTCCAGCAGGCCCGCGAAGCGCTGGTGACGGGCGGTGCGCTGTACATCGTCGGCAACCGCCACCTGGGCTATCACGCCAAGCTGGCGCGGCTGTTCCGGGGCGTCGAGCAAGTGGCGGCCACGCCCAAGTTCGTGATCCTCAAGGCGCGCAAGTAAGCCAAGCAAAAAAAGCCCTCCAAGAGGAGGGCTGCAAAACCGTGCCTCGCGGCAACGGGACGGGATGATTCAGTGGGTGGTCAGGCCGGCCGCATTCATGAACAGGCGCATCAGGCTGGCGGCGATGAACAACGCGCCGACGCTGCCGACCCAGATCAGGGCCAACCAGCCGAGCCGCTGCCACAGCGGCTTTTTTTCGGCTTCTTGAATGTCGTGCAGTGAAGGTTTGCCGGACATTGCAGGGTTCCTCAGTCGGTTCGGTGGCGCCTGCCCTCAGGCCATCACGGGCAGGCTCTTCTTTATCGGGAACTAGTGATAGCCGTCCTCATGGGTGACCTTGCCGCGGAACACGTAGTAGCTCCAGAACGTGTAACCCAGGATGAACGGGATGATGAACAGCGTGCCGACCAGCATGAAGCCCTGGCTCTGCGGTGGTGCGGCGGCGTCCCAGATCGAGATCGACGGCGGCACGATGTTCGGCCACAGGCTGATGCCCAGGCCGCTGTAGCCGAGGAAGATCAGCACCAGGGTCAGCAGGAACGGCATGTAGTTGGCGTTGCGCGCCACGGCCTTGAGCAGGCCGTACATCGTCACCAGCACGAGGATCGGCACCGGCATGAACCAGAACAGGTTCGGCACGCTGAACCAGCGGGTCGCGATCTCCGGGTGGGCCAAAGGCGTCCAGAGGCTGACGATGCCGATCACCGCCAGCAGCACGAACGCCAGCGGCCGCGCCAGGTCATGCATCTGCTGCTGGAGCTTGCCTTCGGTCTTCATGATCAGCCAGGTGCAGCCGAGCAAGGCGTAGGCCACCACCAGCGCGGCGCCGCAGAACATCGTGAACGGCGTCAGCCAGTCCAGCGGTCCGCCGGCGTATTGCCGGTCGACCACCGGCAAGCCGTCGATGAAGGCGCCCAGCGCCACGCCCTGGAAGAAGGTCGCGGCGATCGAACCGCCGATGAAGGCCTTGTCCCACAGGTGCCGCTTGTCGTCCTTGGCCTTGAAGCGGAACTCGAAGGCCACACCGCGGAAGATCAGCCCGATCAGCATGAAGATCAGCGGCAGGTACAGCGCCGACAGCACCACCGAATAGGCCAGCGGGAAGGCGCCGAACAATGCGGCGCCCCCCAGCACCAACCAGGTTTCGTTGCCGTCCCAGACCGGGGCGACGGTGTTCATCATCACGTCGCGGTCGGTCTTGCCGGGAGTGAACGGGAAAAGGATCCCGATCCCCAGGTCGAAGCCGTCCATGACCACGTACATCATGATGCCGAAGATGATGATCACGGCCCAGATCAGCGGAAGATCGATACCCATGACTCAAATCTCCTTGGTCAGGCTGCGGTCGGCGTCGGCGCCATCGTCGTCCGCGGCGGACAGCGGACGGGCCGGCGTGCGTTTGCGGCCGGGGCCGCCGTCGTTGGTTTCCTTGCCCTCGTCGGTCTTCGGCCCCTTGCGCACCAGGCGCATCATGTAGCCCAGGCCGGCGCCGAACAGCGCGAAGTACACCACCACGAACATGATCAAGGTGATGCTCATCTGCATGAAGCTGTGGTTGGAGGACGCGTCCGCCGTGCGCATCAAGCCGTAGACTACCCACGGCTGACGGCCGATCT
Source organism: Pseudomonas sp. R25(2017) (assembly GCF_002112565.1). NCBI lineage: Bacteria > Pseudomonadati > Pseudomonadota > Gammaproteobacteria > Pseudomonadales > Pseudomonadaceae > Pseudomonas > Pseudomonas sp. R25(2017). The sequence goes on along the minus strand of NZ_NEHZ01000015.1, from coordinate 60,049 downwards.
CGGTGGTGAACCAGCCGGCGAGGATCGCGATCAGGCCCGACGGCCCCATCCACAGGGCCAGGTACAGGAACGGCCGCGAGGTGTAGAGCGAGTCACGCTTGCGCAGCCACAGGCTCCAGAGGCCAGTGAAGATCATCAGGAAGCCGAGGCCCACCATGATCCGGAACGACCAGAACACGATGGTCGAGTTGGGCCGGTCCTCCGGCGGGAACTCCTTGAGCGCCGGCACCTGCTTGTCCAGCGAGTGGGTCAGGATCAGGCTGCCGAGGTACGGGATCTCCACGGCGAATTTGGTCTTCTCTTCCTTCATGTCCGGCCAGCCGAACAGGATCAGCGGCGTCGCCTCGTTACCGACGTTTTCCCAGTGGCCTTCGATGGCGGCGATCTTCGCCGGCTGGTGCTTGAGGGTGTTGAGGCCGTGGAAGTCGCCGATCACGGCCTGGATCGGCGCGACGATCAGGGCCATCCACATGGCCATCGACAGCATCTTGCGGATCGCCGGGTTGTCTTTGCCGCGCAGCAGGTGCCAGGCCGCCGAGGCGCCGACGAAGAACGCCGTGGCGACGAACGCGGCAGTGGCCATGTGCATCAGCCGGTACGGGAACGAAGGGTTGAAGATGATCGCCAGCCAATCGGTGGGGATCACCTGGCCGTTGACGATCTCGAAGCCTTGCGGGGTCTGCATCCAGCTGTTGGACGCGAGGATCCAGAAAGTCGAGATCAAGGTGCCGATGGCCACCATGACCGTGGAGAAGAAGTGCAGGCCGCGTCCGACCTTGTTCCAGCCGAACAGCATCACGCCGAGGAAACCGGCTTCGAGGAAGAACGCCGTGAGCACCTCATAGGTGAGCAACGGGCCGGTGACGGAACCGGCGAAGTCGGAGAACCGGCTCCAGTTGGTGCCGAACTGGTACGCCATGACCAGCCCCGAGACCACCCCCATGCCGAAGTTGACGGCGAAGATCTTCGACCAGAAATGGTAGAGGTCACGGTAGGTGTCGTTGCCGGTCTTCAGCCACAGGCCTTCGAGCACCGCCAGGTAGCTCGCCAGTCCGATGGTGATGGCGGGAAACAGAATGTGGAACGAGATGGTGAACGCGAACTGAATTCGGGCGAGATCGAGTGCCTCTAAACCGAACATAAGTCTTCCTCTGTCAGGTGGTACAGGCTGCCGGGCTTGTGGCCCGGTACCCACTGCCCCCACGGATATGGAGTGCGGCGAATTCGGATTCGTTCTTCTTTTTACGCGCACCCAACGCGGGGAGCCTGGCCGGACGGCCGCCAGACCACTTCCCGCAAGGGTCTTGATCTGGATCAATCAACGTTGAAAGAGTAGTCCGATTTCCGACGGCGAACTGCGTGGTCTTTTGCCGCGTGACAAGTTGCCTCATAGCTTCGGCAACGCGCTGAAATACATTGGCGAGCGCCTTGGAGCACAGCCCCCCGAAAAATCGGTGTCTAGCTAACTAAATTTTTCTACATGGCAACTTTTGGTTACAGACTGGTGATAACCTCGCGACTCCCCTCTCGCACACGTCCGGCCCTCCGATGCCCAGCCAAGCGCCTTTGCTGCTCCGCCACCACCGTCCTTTCATTGCGTTCTGGCTGGCCCGGATCTTCACCGCCAGCGGCTTTCAGATGCTCACCGTGGCCATCGGCTGGAACCTCTACCAACTGACCGGCAATGTGCTCGACCTGGGCCTGGTGGGCCTGGTGGAGTTCGCGCCCCGGGTGCTGTTCATGCTGCACACCGGGCATGTCGCCGACCGCTACGACCGGCGCAAGGTCGCGGCGATCTGCCAGTCGCTGCAGGCGCTGATCGCCCTGACGCTGGCCATCGGCAGCGCCACCGACCACGTCACCCGCGAACTGATCTTCATCCTCGCCTTCCTGCTGGGCGCCGCGCGCTCCTTCGAGATGCCCACCACCCAGGCCCTGCTGCCGAGCATCGTGCCCACCGCCCTGTTCCCCCGGGCGGTCGCCGCCGCACAATCGGCCCAGCAGTCGGCGACGATCGTCGCCCCGGCGCTGGGCGGCCTGCTCTATGCGTTCGGCAGCGTGTGGGTCTACGGCCCGACCGTGCTGCTGTACGTGATCGCCTGCACCCTGATGCTCAACCTGCCCGCGCGCCAGACTCCGCTGAACAAAGGCAAGGCCACGCTGGATTCGTTGCTGGCGGGGATCCGCTTCATCCGCAGCCGCCCGGACATCCTCGGGGCGATCTCGCTGGATCTGTTCGCGGTGCTGCTCGGCGGCGCCACGGCGCTGCTGCCGGTGTTCGCCAAGGACATCCTGCTGACCGGCGCCTGGGGCCTGGGCCTGCTGCGCTCGGCGCCGGCGGTGGGCGCATTGCTGATGTCGCTGTTCCTGGCGCGGTTCGCCGTGGAACGTCATGTCGGCCGGGTGATGTTCACGGCGGTCGGCGTGTTCGGCGTGGCGACCATCGCCTTCGGCCTGTCGACCTCGTTCTGGTTCTCGCTGGCGGTGCTGGTGGTGCTGGGCGCGGCGGACATGATCAGCATGGTGATCCGCGCCTCGTTCGTGCAGCTGGAAACCCCGGACGAGATGCGCGGCCGGGTCAGCGCGGTGAACGGCCTGTTCATCGGCGCCTCGAACCAGCTCGGCGAATTCGAGTCCGGCCTCACCGCCCACTGGTTCGGCACAGTGCCGGCGGTGGTCATGGGCGGCATCGGCACGCTGGTGGTGACCGGCACCTGGATCAAGCTGTTCCCGACCCTGGCCAGCCGCGACCGGATGCATGTGCCGGCGGAGGAAGCCAAGGCCTGAGGCGACTCAGGCCTGCCCCGGCCCCTCTGTCACTTGATGTAGAGCTGGGTCGACAACGTGTTGCGCGGCGCGTTGATCGAGGTGTTGGTGAAGGTGAAGGTGCCTTCCTGCCGGGTGCCCAGGTCGAACTCATAGAGAGAGCCGACGGTTTTGCTGCCGGGGGTGCATTCGGTCAGGTTGCCGGTCTGGAAGGCGCAGACCGGGCTGCGGACGCCGTCCACCTCGAAGCCGTCCAGGGAGGCCTGGGGCTGGCTCTGGCCGTAGCCGATCTCCAGCACATAGACCTTGATGCCCGATCCGCCGTGGTCGCATTGCGTGCGGGACTGGCCGTCTTCGATGTCTTCCAGCCCGCAGGCCGCCGACTGCACCTTGATCACTTTCACTTCGCTCAACGGCGGCGCCGACGCCGCCAACGCCGCCGGCACCGCGGCCAGCAGTGCGGCCGTCAACCCGGCGGTTTTCATCCAGCGCTTGCTCATGCGTTCCATCCCCCAAAAAACAGCGCGCAGTATGGCGTACTTGGCGCAGACACAAAACTTCGCCGACGATCGACACCGACATCCGCCATATTCCCCGCGCTGCTGGTATGATGCGCGGCTTTTTCCGGCCCACAGCAAAATCCCAGGCGCATCCGGCGACCTGTGCTTTGCTGTTGAGGTCGATACATTCACGGCGCCACGCGCGCCACGGGGAGCAGACATGCTGGAAAGGCTGTTTCAACTCAAGGCACACAACACCAACGTGCGGACCGAGATCCTGGCGGGCGTCACGACGTTCCTGGCCATGGCCTACATCCTGTTCGTCAACCCGAGCATCCTCGGCGAGACCGGCATGGACAAAGGCGCGGTGTTCGTCGCCACCTGCCTTGCCGCCGCCATCGGTTCCACGGTGATGGGCCTGATCGCCAACTACCCGATCGCCCTCGCGCCGGGCATGGGCCTGAACGCCTTCTTTACCTACACCGTCGTGCTGCACATGGGCCACACCTGGCAAGTGGCGCTGGGTGCGGTGTTCATTTCGGCCGTGTGCTTCTTCCTGCTGTCGATCTTCCGCATCCGTGAATGGATCATCAACAGCATCCCCCTGCCGCTGCGCTCGGCGATCGCCGCCGGCATCGGCCTGTTCCTGGCCCTGATCGCCCTGCACAACGCCGGCATCGTGGTCGGCAACCCGGCGACCATGGTCGGCCTCGGCGACCTCAAGCAACCGGCCCCGATCCTCGCGACCCTGGGCTTCGCCCTGATCGTCGCCCTCGAAGCGCTGAAAGTGCGCGGCGCCGTGCTGATCGGCATCCTGGCGGTGACCATCGTGTCGATCGTCATGGGCTTCACCCCGTTCGGCGGCGTGACCTCGATGCCACCGTCGCTGGCCCCGACCTTCCTGCAGCTGGACATCAAGGGCGCGCTGGACATCGGTCTGGTCAGCGTGATCTTCGCCTTCCTGTTCGTCGACCTGTTCGACAACTCCGGCACCCTGATCGGCGTCGCCAAGCGCGCCGGCCTGATGGGCAAGGACGGCCACATGCCGAAGATGGGCCGCGCCCTGATCGCCGACAGCACCGCCGCGATGGCCGGTTCCCTGCTGGGCACCTCCACCACCACCAGCTACATCGAGTCCGCCGCCGGCGTGAGCGCCGGGGGCCGCACCGGCCTGACCGCCATCGTCGTCGCGATCCTGTTCCTGCTGGCGCTGTTCTTCTCGCCGCTGGCGGCCAGCGTGCCGGCCTTCGCCACCGCCCCGGCGCTGCTGTTCGTCGCCGTGCTGATGACTTCGGGCCTGGCGGAAATAGACTGGGAAGACATCACCGTCGCCGCGCCGGTCGTGGTCACCGCCCTGGCGATGCCGTTCACCTACTCCATCGCCAACGGCATCGCGTTCGGCTTCATCGCCTGGACCGCCATCAAGATCCTGTCGGGCCGCGCCCGTGAGCTGAACCCGGCGCTGGTGATCCTGTCGATCCTGTTCGTGATCAAGTTGGGTTGGTTCAACGCATGACTTTCGATTCCCAGGCCTACGCCGCACAGCTTGCCGACAAGGTCACGCGCCTGCGTGACCTGCTGGCCCCGTTCGATGCACCGGAGCCTTCGGTGTTCGACTCGCCGTTGCAGCACTTTCGTCTGCGCGCCGAATTCCGCCTGTGGCGCGAGGCCGGCGAGCGCCATTACGCGATGTTCTCCCAGGAGGACAAGCGCACGCCGATCCTGATCGAGCAATTCCCGATCGCCAGCCTGCGCATCAACCAGCTGATGCCGCAGCTCAAGGCGGCCTGGCAGGCCAGCTCGGCGCTCAGCCACAAGCTGTTCCAGGTGGAGTTCCTGACCACCCTGGCCGGCGATGCGATGATCACCCTGTGCTATCACCGTCCGCTGGACGAGCACTGGCACGTGGCGGCATCGAAGCTGGCGGCGGATCTGAACGTCAGCGTCATCGGCCGCTCCAAGGGCAAGCGCGAAGTCATCGGCCGCGACTATGTGGTGGAGAAGCTCGACGTCGGCGGCCGCACCTTCAGCTACCGCCAACCGGAAGGCGCGTTCACCCAGCCCAACGGCACCGTGAACCAGAAGATGCTCGACTGGGCCTTCGAGGCGCTGGGCGACCGTGAGGACGACCTGCTGGAGCTGTACTGCGGCAACGGCAACTTCACCCTGCCGCTGGCCACCCGCGTGCGCAAGGTGCTGGCCACCGAGATCAGCAAGACGTCGGTCAACGCCGCGCTGAGCAACCTCAGCGAAAACGCTGTGGATAACGTCACCCTGGTGCGCCTGTCCGCCGAAGAGCTGACCGAAGCCCTGAACGAGGTGCGCCCGTTCCGCCGCCTGCAAGGCATCGACCTGAAGAGCTACGAATTCGGCAGCGTCTTCGTCGACCCGCCCCGCGCCGGCATGGATCCGGACACCTGCGAGCTGACCCGGCGTTTCGACAACATCCTGTACATCTCCTGCAACCCCGAAACCCTCGCGGCGAACATCGCCCAGCTGCACGACACCCACCGCATCACCCGTTGCGCGCTGTTCGACCAGTTCCCGTGGACGCACCACATGGAGTCCGGGGTCTTGCTGACCCGACGCTGAGCGTCAGGAACGCATACCAAAAAGCCGTCGTGACCGACGGCTTTTTTGTGCCTGCCCTGCTCCCCTCCGAAGGCGCCCTCCCGGCGCCGTCGCCGAAAGCCCTTGGCAAAATGGCTCGCATGCCTTTCACGGTGCCTCGGCATTTGCTAAATACAGGGGCTCATTCCCCGGTGCGAGCCATCATGCAGCGACACTTCGACGATCTTCAGTTGGGCAGCATCGAACTGTTCTGCCTGGCCGCCGAGGCCGGCAGCTTCACCGGCGCGGCACTGGCGGCGGCGGTAACGCCGGCTGCGGTGAGCCGGTCGGTGTCGCGCATGGAGGAACGGCTGGGCGTGCGCCTGTTCGCCCGCACCACCCGCAGCGTCAAGCTGACCGACAGTGGCCGGCGCTACTACGAAGAATGCCGGCAGGCGCTGGCGCAACTGGTCGAGGCCCAGCGGGAAGTCATGGGCCAGCAGCAGGAGCCTTCCGGCACCCTGCGCATCAGCATCCCCACGACCTACGCCCATCACCGGATCCTGCCGCTGCTGCCGGCGTTCCGGGCACGGTTCCCGCAGGTGAAAGTCGACATCCACATCAGCAACCGCAACATCGATTTCGTCGGCGAGGGCTACGACATGGCGATCCGCGTTCGGGCGATCCCCGATTCGGGCCTGATCGCCCGCCACCTGGAAGACGCGGCGCTGGTGATGGTCGCCAGCCCCGACTACCTCAAGCGCGCCGGAACCCCGCAGACCCTCGACGACCTCGCCGGCCACGAATGCATCCAGTACGAACTGCCCAGCAACGGCCGACGGATCACCTGGCTGTTCTACGACGGGGACACCCCACGGGAGGTTCTGGCGGACGGCAATTTCTGCTGCTCCGACGATGTGCTCGGCGGCGTCACCCTCGCCCGGCACGGCGCCGGCCTGTTCCAGACCTACCGCTTCATCGTCGAAAAGGACTTGGCCGACGGCACCCTGGTGGAAGTGCTCAAGCCCTACGCCGGGCGCTCGCGGCCGTTCACCCTGCTGTATCCGCAGAACCGCCACATGCCGCTGCGGGTGCGGGCGTTCATCGATTTTCTGGTGGGGCAACTGCCGCAGTGAACCGGCAGCGTGCGATCACCGCACACAATACGCCGGGAAAACCGGGGACCGATTGACCAAAGTAACCAGGCAGTACAATTTATCTCCACCGATCGAACCCTTCGACCGAAGCCAACAAGAATAAGTGGAGTTGTCCCCATGCCCCCGATCGTTCTGGTGCTCAACGGCCCGAACCTGAACCTGCTCGGCACCCGCGAGCCGGCGACCTACGGCCACGAAACCCTGGCCGATATTTCCACCCTGTGCGCACGTGCCGCCGACGAGCTCGGCCTGGCCGTGGAGTTCCGCCAGACCAACCACGAAGGCGAATTGCTCGACTGGATCCACGGCGCCCGCAACCGTTGCGCCGGCATCGTCATCAATCCCGCGGCGTGGACACACACCTCGGTGGCGATCCGCGACGCGCTGGTGGCCAGCGAACTGCCGGTGATCGAGGTGCACTTGTCCAACGTCCATGCCCGCGAGCCGTTCCGCCACCACTCCTTCGTCTCCGCCATCGCCACTGCCGTAATGTGCGGCTTCGGCAGCCACGGCTATCGTCTGGCCCTGGAGCATTTCGGCCACCGGTTCAAAGGAGCGCGCGCATGACTCGGCAGAATGCGGTTCTGGCCGGTCTGATCGGCGCAGGCATCCAGGCGTCCCGCACGCCGGCGATGCACGAACAGGAAGGCGATGCCCAAGGCCTGCGCTACCTGTACCGGCTGATCGACCTCGATCAACTGCAACTGGACAGCGACGCCCTGCCCGACCTGCTGTTGGCCGCCGAGCGAATGAACTTCACCGGCCTGAACATCACCTTCCCGTGCAAGCAGGCGATCATCCCGCTGCTCGACGAACTGTCGCCGGAAGCCCGGGGCATCGGTGCGGTGAACACGGTCGTGCTCAAGGACGGCAAGCGCGTGGGGCACAACACCGATTGCCTGGGCTTCGCCGAGGGTTTTCGCCGAGGCCTGCCGGACGTCGACCGTGAACGTGTCGTCCAGATGGGCGCCGGCGGCGCCGGTGCGGCGGTGGCCCACGCACTGCTGAGCGAAGGCGTTCGGCACCTGAGCATTTTTGACGTGGACGCCGGGCGTGCCGAAAGCCTGGCCCTCAACCTCAATCAGCATTTCGGCGAGCGCCGCGCCGTGCTCGGGCAGGACTTGCCGACGGCGCTTAAACAGGCCGACGGCCTGGTCAACACCACGCCGATGGGCATGGCCAAGCTGCCGGGCATGCCGGTGCCGGCGGAACTGCTGCGGGCGCAATTGTGGGTGGCGGAGATCGTGTACTTCCCGCTGGAGACCGAACTGCTGCGCAACGCCCGCGCCCTCGGTTGCCGCACGCTGGACGGCGGCAACATGGCGGTGTTTCAGGCGGTGAAGGCGTTCGAGCTGTTCAGCGGCGTGGCGGCGGACGCGCAACGGATGCTGGCGCATTTCCAGCGCATGAACGGATGAGCGGTGCGAGGGGCCGCCCCTCGCTGACCGTCAGGCTTGCAGGTAGCGCAGCACCGATTCGCAGATCATCTGGCGGTGGCGCTGCTTGATGCTTTCGTCCGGCAGGTCGATCTGGAAGATCTCGCCGAAGGTGTGGCGGTTCGAGACGCGGTAGAAGCAGAACGAACTGATCAGCAGGTGCACGTCCAGCGCATCGAGCCCGGCGCGGAACACCCCTTTCTGCACCCCGCGCTGCAGGATCTCGCTCAGCGAATCGAGGATGGTGTTGTTCATCGCCTTGATCGCGTCGGAGCGCTTCACGTACTCGGCGTTGTGGATGTTCTCGACGCTGACGATCCGCACGAAATCGACGTTGCGGTCATGGTGGTCGAAGGTGAACTCCACCAGCCGACGGATCGCTTCCACCGGCGGCAATTCGGCCAGGTGCAGGCGGCTTTCGGTGTTGCGGATGTCGCCGTAGAGTTTCTCCAGCACCTCGACGTACAGCTGCTCCTTGCTGCCGAAGTAGTAGTAGATCATGCGCTTGGAGGTGTGGATGCGCTCGGCGATCGCATCGACGCGGGCGCCGGACAGGCCCTGCTGTACGAACTCGACGATCGCCTCCTGCAGGATGTTCTCACGGGTCTTTTCCGGGTTGTTCTTGCGACTCTTGCGCGGCTCGGCGACAGGCGAAACGGCGACGGTAAGTTCTGAAGTCATTGTCATTGCGGGCTCACGGCCATCACTGCACAAGCTGGCGATTATGGGCCGCGCGGCACAGTGAAGGAAGCCGAGCAGCCCGTGTTTAATCCCGCGTTTACGAAATACCTACAACTTCGCCTGGCGGGCACCGCCGCTGCGTGCTTTGGCCATCGCCGCCAGCCGCACCGCGACGTTGGCGGCGCCGTAACCGGCGTAACCGTTGCGGCGTTGGATGACCTCGAAGAAGAAGCGTCCTTCGAACGGTTCGGTGTAGACGTGGAACAGCTCGCCGCCCTGGGCGTCGCGGTCATACAGCACGTTGTAGTAGGCCAGCTCGCTGAGGAACTCGTCGTCGAAGTCGAAGCGCGCAGCGAGGTCGTCGTAGTAGTTGAGCGGGATGTCCAGCAACGGCACCCCGGCCTCCTTGGCGCGCCGCACTTGCGCGAAGATGTCCTCGCAGTCGAACGCGATGTGATGCACGCCCGAACCCCTGTAGCTCGACAACGCATGGGAGATCGCGGTGTTGCGGTTCTCGGAAATGTTCAGCGGCAGGCGCACCGAACTGTCGCGGCTGCGCAGCGCCCGGCTCTTCACCAGGCCGTAAGGGTCCGGCAGCACCACCTCGTCGTCGGCCTCGAAATCCAGCACGCTCTTGTAGAACAGCACCCAGGTGTCGAGGCTGTCCGCCGGCAGCGCCATGGCCATGTGGTCGATGCGCTTGAGGCCGCCTCGGGCCTGGGCGCCCGGCACCAGATTGAAGTCGGTGCCGTACACGTCCGCGTCTTCATCCACCAGATAGATCAGGCTGCCGTCCGGCGCGCGGATCGCCGCCAGCTCCAGTTCGTTGGGCCCGACCAGCCCCCGGTACGGCTGGCCCTTGTAGGCCACCGCCCGCGCCAAGGCGCTGGCGCTGTCCTTGACCCGCAGCGCCGTGGCGCACAGCGACGGGCCGTGGGCCTCGAAATAACTGTGGCCGAACGAATAAGGCTCGGCGTTGAGGATCAGGTTGATGTCGCCCTGACGCAGCAGGCTCACGCTCTTGGAGCGGTGCTGCCCGGCCTTGACGAACCCCAGCCGCTCCAGCCAGTTCGACAGCTTGGCGCCCAGGGCTTCGTCCACGGCGAACTCCAGGAACTCGACGCCGTCGTACCCGCTGGCCTTGGGCGTCTCGAACAGGATCTCGCGGCTGGCCAGCGGCAGCGGCTGCTGCGCCAGGCGCTGACGGGTCTTCTCCTCCAGGTACAGCAGCGAACGCAATCCATCCGCCGCGTTGGCGCGGGTCGGTGCGGCGCGGAACCCGTCGTTGAAGATCTCCAGCGACAGGGGACCGGTGTAGCCGCTCTGGATGATCGGGGCGAGAAACCCCGGCAGGTCGAACTCGCCCTGCCCCGGGAAACAACGGAAATGCCGGCTCCACTCCAGCACGTCCATGGCCAGGATCGGCGCGTCGGCCATCTGCACGAAGAAGATCTTTTCGCCGGGGATGTCGGCGATGGCGCTCGGGTCGCCCTTGAGCGACAGGGTGTGGAAGCTGTCGAGCAGCACGCCCAGGCTCGGGTGGTCGGCCTGGCGCACGATGTCCCAGACCTGTTGATACGTGTTCACATGACGCCCCCAGGCCAGGGCCTCGTAGCCGATGCGCAGGCCACGGGCGCCGGCGCGTTCGGCCAACAGGCGCAGGTCGTCGACCAGGATCTGCCGGTCGCCGAGACTGTCGGCCGAGGCGTTGCTGCACACCAGCACCAGGTCGGTGCCCAGCTCCTGCATCAGGTCGAACTTGCGCTCGGCACGCTCCAGGTTGCGCGCGAGCCGGTCGCGGCGGCAGCCCTCGAAATCGCGGAACGGCTGGAACAGGGTGATGGCGATGCCGAGGTCGGCGCACATCTGCCGGATCTCCCGGGGGCTGCCGTCGTAGTACAGCAGATCGTTCTCGAAGATCTCGACCCCGTCGAACCCGGCGGCGGCAATGGCTTCGAGCTTTTCCGGCAGGGTGCCGCTCAAGGAAACGGTGGCAATGGATCGCTGCATCTCTCAACTCCCGGTGGAGGCGTCGGCGGCGGGGATGGCGCCGCTTTTGCGGGTGAGCGGATTATTGGTTCCGATCGGTCGCCAGGCAATTTAAAGTGTACTACCCGGTTAGTTTTTCGTGCGATTATCGAACACAATGCCGGTTTGGCGAATTGACGATCTTTCGGCCGCTGCCCAACATCGACGCCACACCGAGCCCGGATGCGAACCGTCGGTCTCGCTGCGAAACGACCCAGAACACCATAAAAATTTCAAGAAACGGGTGGCTTACATGACTCCTTCCCAAAGCTCACACATGGCGCGTGCAGCCATGACCTCTGCCTCCAGCGGCATCGGCGACAAGATCCGCGGCGCCCTGGCCGTCGGCAAGACCCGTTGGGGCATGCTGGCGCTGGTGTTTTTCGCCACCACCCTGAACTACATCGACCGCGCCGCCCTGGGCGTGATGCAGCCGATCCTGGCCAAGGAGATGAGCTGGACGGCAATGGACTACGCCAACATCAACTTCTGGTTCCAGGTCGGCTACGCCATCGGCTTCGTGCTGCAGGGCCGGCTGATCGACCGGGTCGGGGTCAAGCGCGTGTTCTTCTGCGCCGTGCTGCTGTGGAGCCTGGCCACCGGCGCCCATGGCCTGGCGACCTCGGCGGCGGGCTTCATGGTCTGCCGCTTCATCCTCGGCCTGACCGAAGCGGCCAACTACCCGGCCTGCGTGAAGACCACCCGCCTGTGGTTCCCTGCCGGCGAGCGTGCGGTGGCCACCGGCATCTTCAACGCCGGCACCAACGTCGGCGCGATGTTCACCCCGATGCTCCTGCCGCTGATCCTGCATGCCTGGGGCTGGCAGGCGGCGTTCCTGTGCATGTCGGCGCTGGGCGGTGTCTGGCTGCTGTGCTGGGCCCTCAAATACTTCAACCCGGAAGACCATCCGAGCGTGAAGGCCTCGGAGCTGGAATACATCCAGCAGCAGCCCGAGCCGGAACAGGCCCGCGTGCCGTTCTCGCGGATCCTGCGCATGCGCGGAACCTGGGCCTTCGCCCTCGCCTACTCGCTGACCGCGCCGGTGTTCTGGTTCTACCTGTACTGGCTGCCGCCGTTCCTCAACCAGCAATACAACCTGGGCATCAACGTGACCCAGATGGGCATCCCGCTGATCATCATCTACCTCACCGCCGACTTCGGCAGCGTGGGCGGCGGCATCCTCTCGTCGTTCCTGATCGGGCGCGGCGCCGACCCGATCAAGGCGCGGCTGCTGTCGATGTTCCTGTTCGCCTGCTGCATCATCGGCGTGGTGGTGGCCGCCGGCTCCAGCCACCTGTGGGTCGCGGTGGCCGCCATCTCTCTGGCCATCGGCGCGCACCAGGCCTGGACCGCCAACATCTGGAGCCTGGTGATGGACTACACGCCCAAGCACATGATGAGCACCGTGTTCGGCTTCGGCGGCATGTGCGCGGCCATCGGCGGGATGTTCATGACCCAGATCGTCGGCCACATCCTGACCGTCACGAACAACAACTACACCGTGCTGTTCACCCTGATCCCGGCGATGTACTTCATCGCGCTGATCTGGATGTACTTCATGGCCCCCCGCAAGATCCCCACCGTCACCGAGTGACCTTGAGCGCGGTTCCTTGTGGGGGCTGGCCTGCCAGCCCCCACCCGCGCAACGTTCAGGCGCGGCGCTGCTGCCAGGCCGCCGCCAGTCCGCTGCAGCAGATCACCGCAATGCCCGCGACCGTGGTCAGGGTCGGCGTGTGGTTGAACAGCAGCCAGCCCAACAGCCCCGCAAACACGATCTGGCAATAACCGAACGGCGCCAGCAGCGCCGGCGCGGCATGCCGGAAGGCCTGGGTCAGGAACAGGTGCGCGGTCATCCCGCAACTGCCCAGCGCCAGCATCAGCAGGCCATGCCCCAGGCTCGGCACCTGCCAGAAGAACGGCACCAGCGCACTCATCACCAGCGTGTTGCACAGCCCCGCAAAGAAGTTGCTGGTGGTCGGGCTATCGACTTCGCTGAGCTTGCGCGTGAGCAACTGGTAAAAGCAGAAAAACAGCGCCGAGCAGAACGGCAGCAACACCGCCGGGGTGAACAGCTCGCCGCCGGGATGGACGATCACCAGCACCCCGGAAAAACCGCAGATCACCGCGATCCATTGCCCCCGCGTCACCCGCTCCTTGAGCAGCGGCACCGACAGCGCCGTCACCAGCACCGGGGCCAGGAAGTTCACCGCCGTGGCCTCCGCCAGCGGGATGTACAGCAGCGCCGTGGTGAAGAACAGGCTCGTGCCCAGCAGGCACAACGCCCGCACGGACTGGAGCAGCGGCCGCTTGGTGCGCAGCACCCGCAGCCCCGACTGCGGCAGGAAAATCCCGGCCATCAGCAAGGTGTGCACCAGATACCGCGCCCACACCACCATCACGATCGGGTAGAAGCCTGAGAGGTATTTCGACAGGGCGTCATGGCTGGAGAACAGGAACGTGGCCACGACGATCAGCAAGATCCCCTTGAAGGGTTGATTGACGCCGGAAAGCGGGGTGCTGACGGTCATTGGATATCTCTGAATGAACACTGAACCTGATGAAGCGGGGCACCTGCGCCCGCCCTTGGAACTGACCGGAAAGCACTGACAATCAACAATCTAGAACTCGGTTCCATATTTTCACAGACCGGAAACACAAAACCGTGCGAACAGCGCACATTTTCGCTTCGCCGCTGCTCGCCCCCACAAAATTCGTCAAACGAACAGCTCAGACGCCTGGCTCGCCTCGGACAGTTCCTGGGCGAACGTCAGCAGCAGCGGCGCCAGTTCATGCAGCCGCGCCCCCGGCAGCCGCGCGCTGGGGCCGGCGATGCTCAGCACGCCGATCGCCCGGCCATCGCCGGGATGGCGCACCACTGCCGCAATCGCCGAGGTGCCCACCGCCGAACTTTCCTCGACGCAGGCGTAGCCCTGTTCCCGGGCGATACGCAGGCGTTCGAGCAGATCGCCGGGGGAACGCGGCGCATTCGGCCCGGCCCCGGCAGGCAGTTCGATGCCCTGGCGTTCGACCCGCGACAGCGCCTCGGCATCGCTCATGCACGCCAGCCATGCATGGCCCGAAGCGGTGTAGAACAGCGGTGCCTCGCGGCCCATGTCAGGGTCGTAGCGCAGGCCGGTGCGGGCGCCCTGGGCCTTGGCGATCCAGGTCTGGCGCTCGCCGTCGATGACGCCCAGGCGCACCAGTTCGCCGGTCTCCTGGGCCAGGCGGTCGAGCACCGGCTGCACAATATCGGCCCCGCTGCCCGACAGGTAACGAAACCCCATCGCCACCAGCCGGGTGGACATGTGATAGCGCAGCGTATCCGGATTCTGCCGCACATAACCCAGCCGGACCAGTTCGGCGAGCAAGCGGTGGGTCGCGCTTTTCGGGATGCCCAACTGCTCGGCCAGGGTTTGCATCGGCAGCCCGCCCGCCTCGCTGGCGAGGCTTTCCAGCACGCTGAAGACCCGTTCGATTTGACTGCCGGCCATGGTGAGATCCCAGTGAAATTTGGCCGATTCTAGAAGACACGGCGAGGATTGCGAAATCCTCCCCTCGCCGGCGCAGGCAGCAACCGAACGCCGTTGACGGCCCGCGACAAAAAATTTCCTGCGCAACGGAATTCGCCGGCAGCGTCAGGTTCCTACCCATCGGCAATAGGCCCGACGTGGATCACTGAGATCGGGACTGCTTTCGTCTGCGAATGGACGGACGGCCGGACTGGCGCCAAACTCACACACCAACAACACTGTTCATCACGCAAAAGCAGAGGATTCCCACATGCTATGGAGAAAAGGACGACGCAGCGACAACGTCGTCGATGCCCGTGGCGATGACATGGGCGGTGGCGGCGGGATGCGCTTCGGCGGCGGCAAGGGCCTGAGCCTCACCGCGATCCTGCTGATCGTCGGCATCGGCTGGATCACGGGGCAGGATCCGCTGCAGATCCTCGGCCAGCTCACCGGCCAGATGACCGAACAATCGGCGCCGGTCGGCACGCAAACCCGCAAGGCACCGCCGGCCAACGATGAACAGGCCGAGTTCGTGCGTTCGATCCTCGGCGACACCGAAGACACCTGGGGTGCGATCTTCCAGCAGGCCGGCCGCCAGTACCGCGATCCGACCCTGGTGCTGTTCAGCAACCGGGTCAATTCCGCCTGCGGCCTGGCCACCTCGGCCACCGGCCCGTTCTATTGCCCGGCGGACCAGAAGGTGTACCTGGACATGGCGTTCTTCCAGGAAATGGCCCAGCGCTTCAAGGCGGCGGGCGACTTCGCCCAGGCCTACGTGATCGCCCACGAAGTCGGCCACCATGTGCAGACCTTGCTCGGCGTCTCGGCGAAGATCCAGGCCGCCCGCCAGCAAGGCCGGCAGATGGAAGGCGACGGCGGTCTGCTGGTGCGCCAGGAACTGCAGGCCGACTGCCTGGCCGGCGTCTGGGCGTACAACGCGCAGAAACGCCTGAACTGGCTGGAGCCGGGCGACATCGAAGAAGCCCTGAACGCAGCGAACGCCATCGGCGACGACCGCCTGCAACAGCAGGGTCAGGGCCGCGTGGTGCCGGACTCGTTCACCCATGGCACGTCGGCGCAAAGGGTGCGCTGGTTCAAAACCGGATTCGCCCAAGGCCAGGTCGGCCAGTGCGATACCTTTGCGGCGAAAAACCTGTAAATGCATAGATGGCTGTTGGCTTTATTGTTCATCGCCGGCGGGGCCCAGGCCGCCGGCGTCGATGCGATCAGCACCGGGCGCCTGCAACTCAAGGCCGGGGAAATGGCAGTGGGGATCGGCCCGGCGCCGGCCAAGATCGAGCGGGTGCTGATCGTCGTGCATGGGCGCCTGCGCAACGCCGAGACCTACCGCAAGAGCGCCGAAAGCGCGGCGGAGCTGGCCGGCCAGAGCGCCAGCACTCTGGTGATCGCCCCGCAGTTCCTCAACGAAAGCGACGTGGCGCTGTACTCGCTGCCGCCGAGCGTGCTGCGCTGGCAAGGCAACGACTGGATGGGCGGCGGGTTATCCACAGGGCCGAACCCGTTGAGTTCCTACGCCGCGCTGGACGAGATCGTCGCGCGGGTCAGCGACCGCAAGCAGTTTCCCGACGTGAAGCAGATCGTGATCTTCGGCCACTCCGGCGGCGGCCAGGTCGTCCAGCGCTATGCGCTGCTCGCCAAGGAACCGCCGACGCTGAAGGCCGAAGGCATCCGCTTGCGTTACGTGGTGGCCAACCCTTCGTCGTACGCCTATTTCAACGAGCAGCGGCCGGTGGCGTTCGATCACGCGCAATGCGCCGGCTTCAACCGTTGGAAGTACGGTCTGGCGGATCCGCCGATCTATGCCGGCGGGCAAACACCCGCGCAGCTTGAAGGCAGTTACGTCAAACGCGAGGTGATCTATCTGCTCGGCCAGCAAGACACCGACCCGCAGCACCCGGCGCTGGACAAGAGCTGCGCGGCCAAGGCCCAGGGCGCCAACCGGCTGGAGCGCGGGAAACTGTTTTTCGGCTACCTGCTGCGCCGTCACCCGGAAGGGGTGAACCAGCGGCTGATGGAGGTGCCCGGCGTGGGGCACAACGGCGACGGCATGCTGACGTCGCCGGAGGGGCAGAAGGCCTTGTTCGGCCAGTGATGGCGTCCGCTCAGGCGAACACCATCCGCCGCAGCTCGACGCAATCCTTCGCGTGCCAGTCCGTGAGTTCCGGCCATGGGTTGTCCGGCAGGTTCACCAGCACCGTCCGCGCCCCCGCCGCCCGGCCGCAATCGAGGTCGAAGCGGTAGTCGCCGACCATCACCATCTCGCTGGCCGGCACCGCCCAGGCGTGCGCCAGTTTCAGCAGCCCGCCGGGATGCGGCTTGGGCGGCGCTTCGTCGCGGCCCAGCACATCCTCCACGGCAAAGCAGTCGGCCAGGCCGATGGCTTCGAGCGTGACATGGGCCAGCTCGCGGGCATTGCGGGTCAGGATGCCGAGCCGGTAGCCCCGGGCGTGCAGGTCGCGCACCAGCTCCACCGCGCCGGAAGCCGGGGTCGAGCCCAGCGCCAGATCCCGTTCATGCTCCAGCAGCCAGGCGTGCTTGGCCGCCGCTTCGTCCGCCGGCAAGGCCGCAAGGTGGGTGAGGATGTCGTCCTCGGGCGGAATCGACAACGCCACCCGGATCGCCGCGAAGTCATGCACCGCGACGGTCAGGGTGCCGTCCATGTCGAACACCCAGTGCCGCACGTCCGCCAGACTCATGCCCAGTCCTTGCGGTGGCGGATGAGGCCTTCCTGGGTCACCGACGCCACCAGTTGCCCGGCGCGGTTGAACACGCTGCCCCGGGAGAACCCGCGGGAGTTGCCGGCCCACGGGCTGTCCATCGCGTAGAGCAGCCAGTCGTCGGCGCGCAGGTCATTGTGGAACCACAGCGCGTGGTCGAGGCTGGCGACCTGCATGTCCTTCTGCCAGACCGACTTGCCGTGGGGCAGCATCGACGTGGTCAGCAGGCCGAAGTCCGAGGCGTAGGCCAACAAGTACTTGTGCAGGGCCGGGATGTCGGCCAGGGCGCCGTCGGCGCGGAACCACACGTACTTGACCGGGTCGGCCGGCTGCGGGTTGTACGGATCCTTTTCGGTGACCGGGCGCACCTCGATCGGTTTCGGGCACAGCAGCTTCTCGCGCATGTGCTCGGGGATCAGATGGGCGCGCTGCTGGGTGATCTCCAGTTCCGACGGCAGGTTCTCCGGGCCGACGACCTCAGGCATCCGGCTCTGGTGCTCGAAGCCTTCCTCGTCGTACTGGAACGAAGCGCTGCACGTGAAGATCGGATGGCCCTTCTGGATCGCCGTGACGCGCCGGGTGCTGAAGCTGCCGCCGTCGCGCACGCGGTCCACCGAGTACACCACCGGCAGCTTGGCGTCCCCCGGACGCAGGAAATAACCGTGCATCGAGTGCACATGCCGCGCCTCTTCGACGGTCTGACTGGCCGCCGACAACGACTGGCCGAGCACCTGGCCGCCGAACAGCTGGCGGAACCCCAGATCCTGGCTGCGGCCGCGGAACAGGTTTTCCTCGATCGGTTCGAGGGTCAGCAGATCCACCAGATCTTCCAACACTTGGCTCATTCAGACTCTCCTCACACAAAGCAAAACCGCGCAGTCTCGGCTGCGGCGGGGGATTCAGGTTCTGGCCGGGCCCTTCGGGGCGGCGGCCATTTTAAACGTCCGTGTTTGCTTATCCATGCAAGGTTTGCAGCCACTGCTCGCGGCTGATGCGGTACAGCACATGCCGGCGCAGCGGATGGCCGTCGGCCAGGCGCGGGTGATCGAAATCATCCGCCTCGGCGTGGTGCATGCCGATGGCCTGCATCACTTTCTGCGACGGCAGGTTGGACTCACTGGTGAACGACACCACCTCGTTCAGCGCCACCCGGTCGAAGCCGCAACGCAGCGCC
Source organism: Pseudomonas sp. R25(2017) (assembly GCF_002112565.1). NCBI lineage: Bacteria > Pseudomonadati > Pseudomonadota > Gammaproteobacteria > Pseudomonadales > Pseudomonadaceae > Pseudomonas > Pseudomonas sp. R25(2017). Next base: position 41,507 of record NZ_NEHZ01000015.1, on the reverse strand, counting down.
GTCCACGCCGCTTCGCTGGCATACCCCAGGCCCCAGTGCTCCTTGGCCAGGCGCCAGCCGATTTCCACCGCCGGGGTGAACGGCGCGTCGAAGCCGACCACGCCTAGGCCCGTGAAGCCGATGAACTGGCCGGAGTCCTTGCGCTCCAGCGCCCACAGGCCATAACCGTGTTCGGCAAAATGCCCGCGCACGCGACCGATCATCGAGGCGCTTTCCAGTCGGGTCAACGGTGCAGGGAAATAGCGCATCACCTGCGGATCGGCGCACATCGCGGCAAATGCCGGCAAATCCTCGTCCTGCCACTGGCGCATCCGCAGCCTTGCGCTTTCAAGCTCAAGTATCGGCTCCATGGTGCCCCTCCGTTTCCGTGCCGCCAGTCTACATCGCTGGTAGGATCCGTGATTCTTTCCTGCGTGCCTACATGATTTCTCCATGCCATTACCGTTGATCTACCACGACGACTACAGCCCTGAGTTCCCGGCGGATCACCGGTTCCCGATGGACAAGTTCCGCCTGCTGCGCGACCACCTGGTGGACAGCGGACTGACCCGTGACGAAGACCTGCTGCGACCGCAGTTGTGCCCGCCGGATATCCTCGCCCTGGCCCATGACCGCGACTACATCGAGCGCTACATGAGCGGCGAGCTGTCGCGCGAAGACCAGCGCCGCCTCGGCCTGCCGTGGAACGAGGCGCTGGCCCGGCGCACGGTGCGGGCGGTCGGCGGTTCGATCCTGGCGGCGGAAAAGGCCCTGGAGCACGGCCTGGCCTGCCACCTGGCCGGCGGCACCCACCACGCCCACTACGACTACCCTGCCGGGTTCTGCATCTTCAACGACCTGGCGATCATCAGCCACTACCTGCTGCAGAGCGGCCGGGTGAACCGCGTGCTGATCTTCGACTGCGACGTGCACCAAGGCGACGGCACCGCCCGGATCCTGCACGACACCCCGGAGGCGATCACCGTTTCCCTGCATTGCGAAAAGAACTTTCCCGCACGCAAGGCCGAAAGCGACTGGGACATCCCACTGCCCAAGGGCATGGGCGACGCCGATTACCTGCGCGTCGTCGACGATGCCCTCAACTACCTGCTGCCGCTGTACCAGCCGGACCTGGTGCTGTACGACGCCGGCGTCGACGTGCACAAGGACGACGCCCTCGGTTATCTGCAATTGACCGACGCCGGCGTGGCCGCCCGGGACGAAAGCGTCATGCGCCATTGCCTGGGCCGCGACATCCCGGTGGTCGGCGTCATCGGCGGCGGTTACAGCAAGGACCGCCAGGCCCTCGCCCGCCGCCACGGCATCCTGCACCACAGCGCGCAGCGGGTCTGGCAGTCATCCGGTTGTCATTGAGTTGTGCTGCGTTACCCACAATCGCTGTGGAACGGCCTGTGGATAACCTGCGCGAAAGGGACTACAGCCCACGCTGACCCTGGCCTGCAGCGCGATGGTCGTTTTTTGACCAGTGCCTGACTCCGCCCGGCGGAGCCCATGTTGAATCGCAAAAAGCAAACACGGAGGGCGCCAGCCTGCTGGCGATAACGGTCTGTCCGACCCATCGATGCCGGATGTGCCGTCGCCATCGCGAGCAAGCTCGCTCCCACAGGGTTCGCGGCTGGTAGAATGCGCGCCTCTTCCCGCCAGACCGCAGCGCACGCCATGACCCAGCCCGCCTCCACCGCCCCCCACCACGTCGCCATCATCGGCGGAGGCCCCGCCGGCCTGATGGCCGCCGAGGTGCTGAGCCAGGCCGGCGTGCGCGTCGACCTGTACGACGGCATGCCCTCGGTGGGCCGCAAGTTCCTGCTGGCCGGGGTCGGCGGCATGAACATCACCCATTCCGAAGCGTACCCGGCGTTCCTCTCCCGCTACGCCGAGCGCGCACCGCAGATCGCCCCGCTGCTGCGGGACTTCGACGCCGACGCGCTGTGCCGCTGGATCCACGGATTGGGCATCGACACCTTCATCGGCAGTTCCGGCCGGGTGTTCCCCACCGACATGAAAGCCGCACCGCTGCTGCGCGCCTGGCTCAAGCGCCTGCGCGACGGCGGCGTCGTTATCCACACCCGCCACCGCTGGATCGGCTGGGACGCCAACGGCGCTTTGCGCGTCGACAGCCCCGACGGCGAAAAGACCCTCACCCCCGACGCCACCCTGCTCGCCCTCGGCGGCGGCAGCTGGTCGCGCCTGGGTTCGGACGGTGCCTGGATGCTGGCGTTGGAGCAACGCGGCGTAGGACTGGCGCCGTTGCAGCCGAGCAATTGCGGCTTCGAGGTGTCGGCGTGGAGCGATCTGATGGTCAGCAAATTCGCCGGCGCACCGCTGAAGAACATCGGCATCGGCCTGAACGACGACAAGCCGCGCCTGGGCGAATGCGTCATCACCGCCACCGGCATCGAAGGCAGCCTGGTCTACGCGCTGTCGGCGCCGATCCGCGAGGCGATCAACCGCAACGGTTCGGCCGTTGTGCACATCGACCTGCTGCCCGGCCGGCCTGTGGATAAGATCCAGGCCGCCTTGAGCAAACCCCGCGGCTCGCGCACGATGGCCAAGCACCTGCACGGCCAGCTCGGGATCGACGGGGTGAAGGCGGCGCTGCTGCGGGAACTGACCGACGCCCAGACCTTCGCCGACCCGGCGCGACTGGCCGGGGCGATCAAGGCCTTGCCCCTGACGCTGGTGAAGGCGCGCCCGCTGGACGAAGCGATCAGCAGCGCCGGCGGCGTGACGTTCGAGGCCATGGATGAACGGCTGATGCTCAAGGCGTTGCCAGGGGTGTTCTGCGCCGGCGAGATGCTCGACTGGGAAGCCCCGACCGGGGGCTATCTGCTGACGGCGTGTTTCGCCAGCGGGCGGACGGCGGGTTTGGGGATGATCGAGTGGCTGCAGCGCAAAGGCTGAAATCCAATCGCCAGCAGGCTGGCTCCCACACTGAGCCCCTGCACACCAAAAATCCTGTGGGAGCTGGCTTGCCAGCGATGAGGCCGGCACAGCCGACAACAGTGCTGGCTGACCCACCGCAATCGCCAGCAGGCTGGCGATTACAGTCTGATCAGCGCGATGGGATCAAGGCTTGCGCTTACGCGGCCCGGTGTTGAATGCCGGCACTTTTCGCACAGGCTTGATCGCAGGTTCCGACACCGCCGTGTCGCCGCTGTCCACCCACTTGCCCAGGTTGCGCTTGCCGCCGGTCACTTTCGGCTTTTTCGGTTTCTTCGGCTTCTTGATCACCTGGCCGCTGGCGTCGGTGTCCGGCACCCGGTGGTCGGGCTCGAAGTCCGGCTCGTTCTCGCGCTTGAGCGTCTGGCGCGTCAGCATCTCGATGGCCGACAGCAGGTTCACCTCATCGGCGCACACCAACGAAATCGCCTGTCCGGTGGAGCCCGCCCGGCCGGTGCGGCCGATGCGGTGGATGTAATCTTCGGCCACGATCGGCAGATCGAAGTTGACCACCAGCGGCAGGTCCTCGATGTCCAGGCCCCGGGCCGCCACGTCGGTGGCCACCAGGATCTGCACCTCGCCGAGCTTGAAGCGGTCCAGCGCACGCTGCCGGGTCGCCTGGGGCTTGTCGCCGTGGATACCGTCGGCGTTCACGCCCAGGCCCTGAAGTTTCTCCACCAGCGCATCCACGCCGTTGCGGGTCTTGGCGAACACCAGCACCTGCTTCCACTTGTTCTTGCGCATCAGGTGCACGAACAGTTCGGACTTGCGCTTCTTGTCCACCGTCACCACCCATTGCTTGACGGTGTTGGCGGCGACGTTGCGCGGGCTGACCTCGATGCTCAGCGGATCGTTGAGCATCTGCCCGGCCAGCAGGCGGATGTCGTCGGAGAAGGTCGCGGAGAACAGCAGCGTCTGACGTTTCTTCGGCAGGGCGCGGTAAATGTTCGCCAGCTCTTCGGAAAAGCCCAGGTCGAGCATGCGGTCGGCTTCGTCCAGCACCAGGGTCTGCAACTGGTTGAACTTCAGCGCGTTCTGGCGGAACAGGTCGAGCAGACGGCCCGGGGTCGCCACCAGCAGGTCGACGCCGCCGCGCAGCTTCATCATCTGCGGGTTGATGCTGACGCCGCCGTACACCGCGTAGGTGCGCAGCGGCAGGTGCTCGGCGTACTGGCGCACGGCCTCGTGGACCTGCTCGGCCAGCTCGCGAGTCGGCACCAGGATCAGCGCGCGCACCGAGTTGGCGGCGACCTTCGGCCCTTCCATCGTCAACAGTTGCAGCAGCGGCAAGGCGAAACCGGCGGTCTTGCCGGTGCCGGTCTGGGCCGCCGCCATCAGGTCGCGGCCGGCCAGCACTGCCGGAACGGCCTGGGCCTGCACCGGCGTCGGGGTCTGGTAGCCGAGCGCTTCAAGGGCGCGCAGCAGAGGTTCAATCAGGCCAAGGGTGGCGAAAGTCATGGGAGTACCGTAGGAAAATTCAGCGCAAAGGTGCAACGAGTGTGCAATGGCGCGCAGTTTACCCTAATTCGCCCGGGTTTCTGTCGGCGCCGCCACGACCGCCGGACGCTCCGCCCCCCGCCGCCATTGCGGCAGGCCGATCAGCACCACCGCGCTGATGATCACCAGCATCGCCAACGCTTCCTCAAGGCCGATGGTCTCGCCCACGAACACGATCCCCAGCAGCACCGCCACCGCCGGGTTGACGTAGGCATAACTGGTGGCCGCCGCCGGGCGCACGTGCTTGAGCAGGTACATGTAGGCGTTGAACGCGATGATCGAGCCGAAGAAGATCAGGTACGCCAGCGCCAGCCAGCCGTCCAGCGGCGGCATGGCCTCCAGGCGCTCGCCGCTGACCGCGCTGCCGATCAGCAGCACCACGCCGCCGACAAGCATTTCCGCCGCGCTGGCCATGGCGCCCTGGGGCAGCGGCAAGTGCTTGCTCCACACCGAACCGAAGGCCCAGGCCGCCGCCGCGAAGATCAGCAGCGCCGCCCCCAGCGGACTGGATTGCAGGTTGGAGCCCATGTTGAGCATCGCGATGCCGAGGATCCCCATCGCCACCCCGGCCCATTCCAGACGGGTGTTGCGCGCGCCCCAGAAGTAGCCGAAGAGCAAGGTGAACAGCGGCACTGTCGCCACAGCCAGCGCCGCCACGCCGGAGGCCACGCCCGTGTGTTCGGCCACCGTCACCGCGCCGTTGCCGAAGCTCAGCAGCAGAATCCCGATCAGCCCCGCCGCCTTCCACTGCGCCCAGGTCGGCGCCGGCACCCCGCGCCAGCGCAGGAATCCGTACATCAGGCTGCCGGCGATCACGAAGCGCACGCCGCCGAGCATCAGCGGCGGCCAGTGTTCGACGCCGAGACGGATCACCAGGTAGGTCGATCCCCAAATCACGTACAGCGCAAAGAACGCGGCAATCAACGGCAGGGAAAAACGGCGCACGGCAGACATGGGAGCAGCTCGACATCAAGGCAGGGAGACCGACTATTCTAGAAAGGCCGGGCGGCGAAAATAAGTTACAAAACCTGTTTATCGCACCGGTACACTTTTGAAATCACGGAGATCGCGTCGATCAGCCATCCTTTCGAAAGTCTGGCCTTTTCAGGAGTCCGCCCATGGACAAGTACGACCGCATGCTGCTCGGCGCCCTGCTGGAAAACGGTCGCGCGTCCTACGCCGACCTCGCCCGCAAAGTGAACCTCTCCGCCCCCGCCGTGGCCGAGCGCGTGGCCAAGCTGGAGGCCAGCGGCGTGATCACCGGCTACCAGGCGAAAGTCGACATGGCCAAGCTCGGCCTGCCGATCCGCTGCGTCATCGAACTGCGCCTGAACCAGCACGGCAACCAGAAGGCCTACGACGACCTGATCAAAATTCCGCAGCTCACCGAATGCCACCGCGTCACCGGCGACCCGTGCGTGATCATGCAGGCGGCGGTGGGCTCGATGCCGGAGCTGGAGCAACTGATCGACCGGGTGGCGAAATTCGGGTTCAGCAAGACGTCCATCGTGCTGTCGAGCGCGATAGAGAAGCGGGTGCCGCTGGGGCAATTAGAGGCAGTGACAAAAGTTTAGCGCTCATAAATACTTGCCCGCTCGCATACCCCTCATGTTGAAATCAATGGAATAGCGCAATGGATGCCAAAGAATGCCTCATCACTCAGCAACCCCTTACAGTGGAAGCCGACTCGTTCGCACACATCATTCCTCTCGCACTTGGAGGAACACTGAAGCCCAAAGGCCTCATCAGCAGAACCGCCAATGACATACTCAATAAACGGGTCGATCTGAGAATCATCAAACTGTTCAACCCGGTAATGTCCTCTTTGGGCGGTGTAAGAGAGGACGGATCCGCACCGCCAAATACAGTGATGACAGACACCCGGGGTGACAAATACTACACAAACTTTGGAACGCCCTTCAGAGCGACAAAGCCAACATTCAAAAGAACAGAAAAGTCTGATGGAGTCCTTTATACATTTCACTCCAGAGACCTAAACGACTACAAAAACCATCTACAGCGCATACAAAAACTACACCCTGACCATGATATGGACATCTCAACCGCCATATCGAACGCCACGTTTACCGAATCATACCCAACCCATCCGATGGGATATGAGCTTAACCTCAGCCATCACAACATTTTCCCTGCCATTTTTGTCATGGCCTCTCTCTTTTCAGAACATCACAATGTCGGCGCACATCCGCTTCTTCGCGAATATGTATCCAAACTTCCGGACTACGACACAAAAGAAGCCACCAACGATATTCCGCTCCCGCCTGATACGTTCTACTGGCTACCTGACTTTGAAGTCGTTGACCATTCGCCAGATACCCATACGATTTTTTTGGTGGCAAGTCCCCAAAAACAGAAGGCGTTGATAAACGTTGAGCTATTCGGAATCTATTGCGGAACCGTCTGTGTGCCCTACTCTGGAGACACCGCGATCAAGCAGGCCTACGGCATAAACATTGTCACGGGAACTGAAACCGAGCCCGACGTCAACTGGGAGGCCGTAATCGAGAGTGACTGGAGCGCAGAGACTCACCCTGATCACCCCTCCATCGTACAGCGACATACAGAACGCCTTGAATGCTTGATAGCCATGACCGAGCAAAGAAGTCAGGAGCGGGAGATGAAGAGACTCGTCGACAAACGCCTTGCTGCCGCAAACTCTCTTGAAAACACGCGTGAAAATGCGGAAATCCTGCTAGATGGAATTGTTGATGACCTGCAAAAAATGTTTGACTCCATCGCCGACCGGTACGCACAAAGAGAAGAGAATGCAAAAAATGCGCACTCTTTTTCGGAGGATTCCCAACCCGATGGACATCGGAGAGACACTTGAGAAAACCGATGGAAACGATCCTGCTCTTTTAGGAAACAGGGCCAAGGCATCGCTTCACTCTCCGACGCGCTATTTCCCGTGACCTAGCAATAGCGCCGCAAATGCTCCCCCACCTTCGCCGCCGGCACCTTCTGCAACCGGCACAGCCAATCATGGGAGATCTCCCGCACCCCGTGCCGGTTGCGCAGGTCGTCCGCCATGTGGGCCAGCAGGTTGGCCGCCATTTCGGCGTCGGCCATCGCCCGGTGGGCCTGGCCGGTGTGCGGCAGGTTGGCGAAAGCGGTGAGCGTGCCGAGTTTGTGGTTCGGCGCCGCCGGCATCAGGCGTCGGGCCAGCAGCAGCGAGCAGGCGAAGTTCTGCAGGCGGGTGCGTTTGATCCGACCCAGTTCGAAGTCCCAGAACTTCTGGTCGAACGCGGCGTTGTGCGCCAGCAGCGGCGTGGTGCCGACGAATTCGTTGACTTCGTTCATCACCTGCTCGGCCGAGGGCGCGGTGCGCAGCATGGCGTTGCTGATGCCGGTCAGTTGTTCGATGAAAGCCGGGACGCGCACGCCGGCGTTCATCAGGCTTTGGTAACGCTCGACGATGCGACCGTTCTCCAGCATGACCACGGCGATTTCCGTGGCGCGGCAACTGCTGCTGGGCGAGATGCCGGTGGTTTCGAAGTCGATGACTGCAATGCGTTCCAAACCGGGTGGGCTCCGTTCAAATCAATGCTTGAGCAACAGCGCGCCGTCGATCGGCACGTAGCGGCCGGCGGCGCGGATCAGTGAGTTGGCGGTCAGGCCCGGCACGCCGTAGGCCACCGTCTGCACGCCGTGCTTGTGGGCGACGCGCTCCAGCAGCATGTCGAAATCGCCGTCGCCGGAGGCCAGGACGATTTCGTCGACGTGGTCGGCGGCGTCCATGATGTCGAGGGTGATGCCCACGTCCCAGTCGCCCTTGGCCGAACCGTCGCTGCGCTGGATGTAGGGCTTGAGCTTCACGGTGAAGCCCAGGTTGCGCAGGATCTGCTGGAACTGCTGCTGCTTGCTGTCGCCGCGGTCGATGGCGTAGGCGTAGGCCTCGACGATCTGGCCTTGGCGGCTGACGTCCGCCCACAGCGCCGCGTAGTTGAAGTGGCAACCGTAGGCCTGACGCACGGTGTAGTAGAGGTTCTGCACGTCGGCGAACACTGCGATTTTTTTCACCGGAATACCTCTGGGCGCCAACGCGCATGAGCCGGATCAGGCGCCAGGCCCGAAAAAGGCGCTCAGTATGCCAGTAAACGGCAATGTGGCGAGGGCGCTGGCTCCCGCCGGGCTTCGAAGCAGCCGCGTCTTTCAAGAGACAGGCCTGCTGCGCAGTCCGGCGGGAGCCAGCGCCCTCGCCACAAGGTGCAGGCTTTACCGTTGGTCAGACGTAGGAATCGTCGTCATCGAAGAACGACGAGTTGTCGTCGCTGTAGTCGGTGTCGGTGAAGCCGCCCTGGTCATTGCCCGCATAGCGCTGCTCGTCGCCCCAGCCGTTGTTGCCCTGGTCGCTGGCCGGCTCCGGCACTTCCTTGATCACTTCGACGATTTCCTGCGGCTGCTGGTTGTGGCTGAACAGGCTGCTGATGCCTTGCGCCAGCATTACCCCGCCCGCCACGCCGGCGGCGGTCTTCAGGGCGCCGCCGAGGAAGCTGCTGCCCGCCGAAGGGGCGGCCTGCTGCGGGGCGTAGCTGGATGGCGGGGCGCCGAAGTTCTGCTGCGGCGGCGGTGCGCCGTAGTTCGACGGGGCCGGTTCGCGCCAGCCGCCGGTGGCCGGCGCGGCGCTCTGGGCCGGTGCGGCCGCCGGGCGCGGGCTGCCGCCGAAAATGCTGGACAGGAACCCGCCGCCACTCGGGGCCGGCGCCGCGGTCTGGGCCTTGGCCGATTGCAGTTCGGCCTGCAGGCGCTGGACCTGCTGGGTCAGTTGCTTGTTCTGTTCGTCGAGGCTCTTGAGGGCGGCCTCCTGCACCAGAATCGCCTGGGTCATGAAATAACCTGCGGCCGGCTGGCGCGTCAGGTGTTCCTTGATCCGCGCCTCGGCCTGGGCGTCGCGCGGGGCTGCCTCCGTCTCGGCCTGCTGCAGGCGGGAAAACAGTCCATCGATCAGGGTTTGTTCTTCGGTGTTCATGGCGACCTCACAGATTGCCGGGGATAACGTCGCCCCCGTCCACATCGGTCGGGGCGCCCCTCCGTAATGGAGGCAGCGGCAGAATGTTTCAATGGTCTTTACCGAACGTTTACGTTTGCGCAGCCGAAGGCGTCATCGGTTAAAGTGAGCCACTGTTTTTGACCTGCGATACCGACTGATGAATGCCTTCGATGTGCTGCGCGACTCCCTGTACTTCTTCAAACGCCATCTGGGGCGGATCGTCCAGCTGTGCCTGCCGCTGGTGATCTTCGAGGCGTTCCTGCAGCAGATGGTCGACCGCGCCGGCGACCCGGACAATGTCTCGGCCATCAGCGTGATCGTCGGCCTGTTGGTGTACCCGCTGTACACCGCCGCCCTGATCCTGTTCCTCGATGCCCGCACCCGCGGCGAGACCCCGCTGATCCGCGACCTGTTGGCCATGTCCGCGCGCCTGTGGCCGCGCTTCGCGGTGCTGACCGCCCTCAACACCCTGCTGATCCTGCTCGGCCTGTCGCTGTATTTCCTGCCGGGGCTGTGGCTGATGGTCACCCTCGCGTTCGGCGAATACCTGCTGGTGCTGCGCGGCTTCGGCCCGCTGCAGGCGATGAAGGAAAGCCTGCGCCTGACCCGGGGGCACTTCCTGCGGATCCTGGGCTGCATCCTGTGCGTGATGGGGCCGTTGTGGCTGCTCAAGGGCATGACCCTGCAGGTCTACCCCGAGCCGCAAAACCCGCTGGTCGCGGTGCTGATCGACAGCGCCCAGAGCTTCCTGCAACTGTTCACCAGCGTGGTGCTGTTCCGCCTGTTCATGCTCATCAGCGAACTGCCCGACAAGCGAAGCGGAACGGTCTGACCGCTCTGGCCTTGGGCTCGGCGACGGGTCTCGGGTATGCTCGGGGCCACTTTGCAGAACGCGATGCGTTGAGCCATGACCCGACTGCTGCGCTACATCCTGTTGCCCGTGCTGTTCGTCGTCGCCCTCGCCGGCACGGCGCTCTACAGCCTGACCTGGCGCCCCGACGCCCGGGAAACCCTGCCGGTCAGCTGCACCGGGCAACCGCCGATGCTGGTGCCCGGCCAGGCGCTCAAGGTGATGACCTGGAATGTCCAGTACCTGGCCGGCAAGCGTTACGTGTTCTGGAACGACCTGGCCCACGGCGAGGATGAAGCCCCGACCGCCGACGACATGGCCTTCAGCCTCGACGAGGTGGCGCGGGTGATCCGCGACGAACAGCCCGACATCGTGCTGTTGCAGGAACTGGACGACGGCGCCAAGGCCAGCGGCTACCAGAACCAGCTGAAGCTGTTGCAGGAACGCCTCACCGACCTCTACCCGTGCAGCGCCCATGCTTTCGACTGGAAGGCCGATTTCGTTCCCGACCCGCACATTTTCGGCAGCGTCGGCCGGCAGCTCGCCACCCTCTCCCGCTACCGCATCGAACACGCCGAACGCCTGCAACTGCCGGTGGCGCCGGCCAACGTCATCAGCCGCCAGTTCCAGCCGAAAAACGCCTTGCTCAGCACGGCGCTGCCCCTGAGCGACGGCGGCCAACTGGTGGTGCTCAACACCCTGCTGGAACGCGCCCGGCCCTCCACAGAGGCTTCCGCCGACACCGCCCGGGCGCAGGTGGCGGCGGTGGCCAAGGTGCTCGACAAGCACGAAAGCCACGGCATCGCGTGGCTGATCGGCGGCGACTTCAACCTGTTGCCCCTGGGCCAGTACCGGCGCCTGCCGGCGGAGCAGCGCACGCCCTACGCCGCCGACAGTGCGCTGCACCTGCTGTGGGACAAATATCCGATGATCCCGACCAACAACGAGGCCGGCGGCATCGACCGCGCCCGATGGCTGACCCACTACCCCAACGACCCGGCCCTGAACGGCCCGGACCGCACGGTGGATTTCCTGTTCCACAGCCCGAAGGTCAAGCGGGTCGAGGCCCGTGTGCGCCAGGACGACACCTTGCGCATCTCCGACCATTTGCCGGTGGTCGCGCGGTTCCTGTTGCCTCCTACTCCCTGACCGCCGTCATCGCGAGCAGGTTCGCTCCCACAGAGTTTTATGGTGTGCGGGCCTGTCAGTGGGCCTCGTCCAGATCGTCGTGCAGCAGCCCGAAGATCTGCCGCTTCATGTCGATGAACGAGCGCTCCATGACCATGTCCAGCGAACGCGGGCGTTCGATGGGCACGTCGAGGATCTGCTTGATCCGCCCGGGCCGCGCGCCCATCACATAGACCCGGTCGCCGAGCAGGATGGCCTCGTCGATGTCGTGGGTCACGAACAGCACGGTCTTCTTGCTGTTGCCCCACACCCGCAGCAGCAGTTGCTGCATCTGCAGGCGGGTCTGGCTGTCGAGGGCACCGAAGGGCTCGTCCATCAGCAGGATCTGCGGATCGTTGGCCAGCGCCCGGGCAATCGCCACCCGCTGCATCATGCCGCCGGACAGCTGCTTGGCGTAGTTGTCGGCGAACCCGGACAGGCCCACCTCATGCACGTAGTGGTCGACGATCTCCTTGCGCCGCGCCGCCGGCAGGCCCCGACGCTTGAGGCCGAACTCGACGTTCTGGCGCACCGTCAGCCACGGGAACAGCGTGTAGCTCTGGAACACCATGCCGCGGTCCGCGCCGGGGCCCTGCACCTGCTGACCGCCGACGTAGATCTGGCCGCCGGTGGGCTCGGCCAGCCCGGCGGTGAGGTACAAAAGGCTCGACTTGCCGCAGCCCGACGGCCCCACCAGCACCGCGAACTGCTGGTCCGGCACCTCGAACGACACCTCTTCCAGCGCGGTGAACGTACCGCCACCGGGCTTGCTGTAGCGCAGGCTGACCTTGTCCACCTGCAGCCGCGGGGCGGCGTGGGCCGGCGCGGCGACCGGTTCGACGAAACGATGGTTGGCGGCGGTTACTGAGCCCATGCGGCAATCCTCAAACGCAGAAAGCGGAACAGTTGATCGGTGACCAGGCCCAAGAGGCCGATGATCGCGATGGCGAGAAAGATCACATCCACCTGAAAGCCGCGCATGGCCTTGAGGCTCAGGTAGCCCAGGCCGCTGGAGGCGGCGACCAGCTCGGCCACCACCAGGTAGGTCCAGGCCCAGCCCATGGTCACCCGCAAGGTGTCGAGCACGCCGGGCAGCGAAGCCGGGGCGATCACGTGGAGCACCGCGTCGCGGCGGTTGGAGCCCAGGGTGTAGGAGGCGTTGATCAGGTCCTTGGAGATGCCCTTGGACACGTCCGCCACCATCACCAGTTGCTGGAAGAACACGCCGAAGATGATCACCGACACCCGTTGCTCCAGGCCGATGCCGATCCACAGGATGAACAGCGGCACGAACGAGGTCACCGGCAAGTAGCGGATGAAGTTGACCATCGGCTCGAGGAACGCCTGGACGATGCGGAAACTGCCCATCAGCAGCCCCAGCGGCACCGCCACCAGCGACGACACGATGAACCCCACCATCACCACTTCGACACTGGCCCAGACGTGCTGGCCGAGGGTGCCGTCGCGGCTCAGGCGCAGGGCCGCCTCGACCACCGCCCCGGGAGTCGGCAGGAACATGCCCGGCACGACGCCGCCGTACGACAGCCCGGCCCACAGGCCCACCAACAACACCCAGGCCAGCCCGCTGGCGCTCCACACCACCGGCACCGGCAAACCGGTCTTGGGCGTGATGCAGCGGCTCAGCCACGAATTGCGCTTGAACATGACCGGCCTCCTAGAGCGGGCTGACGAAACGGTTGTCCACCAGATCGTCGTTGCTGACGTTGAACGGTTTGCCCTGCAGTTCGCTGGCGGTCTCGTTGGCCAGCTTGATCAGCGGCTCGCTGTCGCCCGGTGCGCCCGGCTTGCCCAGCAGCTTCTCGCTCATGGCTTGGTCGTAGAAGCGCACGCCCTGGGCGGCGGCGGCCAGTTCCTTGGGATCGGACAGGTAACCGCCCACGCCCTTGGCCATGATTTCGTAGGCTTTCTGCGGATGGTCCTTGGTGTACTGCACGGCCTTGTACAGGCCGGCGACCAGCGCCTTCACATCCTCCGGCTGCTTCTCGATCACCGAGCAGTTGAGCGCCACCACATCGACGATCACGCCCGGCGTGCTGCTGCTGTCGATCAGCACCTTGCCCTGCTGCTTGTCGCGCACCATCGACAGGTGCGGCTCCCAAGTCACGGCGGCCGGCACGCGCCCGGCGATGAACGCGGTGGCGGCATCGTCGGCGGTCATGTTCTGCACGGTGATGTCGCTCATGCTCATGCCGTTTTTCTTCAGCAGGTACGACAGCCAGAACTGCGAGGTCGAACCTTCGTTGACGGCCACGGCCTGGCCCTTGAGCTCTTGCAGGCTCTTGACGTGCTTGCCCACCAGCACACCGTCGCCGCCATGGCTGTCGTCCAGCGCGGCCACGGCCTTGAAGCAGAACTGCGGGCGGTACTTGAGCACTTCATCGATGGTCGAGGCCGAACCGGACAGTTGGCCCGATGCCTGGGCGGCCATGTACATCGAGGCCTCCTCGACCACCGGCAGTTCGACGGTCAGGCCGTTTTCCTTGAAGTAGCCCAGGTCCTGGGCCAGGTACAGGGTGCCGTAGCCGACCCACGTGGTGTGGCCGATCGACAAGGTGCCGGCCTGGGCGCCGGTGGCGACCGAGGCGGCGATGGCGGTAACCGCCAGGGGACAAGCAAGACGGGTGAACAAGGACTGGATCATGGAGCACTCCCAACGCTGTTGATTTAGTTGTCATGGGCAGTACGGCCGGCGGCGGTCGGGCGGTTGTCCGCTGCGGTCTCTGCGGACTCTGGCGGGCAACGCGTTGCGCTGGCGAGATCGATGTTGACCCAGGCCCAGCGTCAGGAAAACGAGGAAATAGTTAGACGCGAACGATGAAAAAACTGGGTAGGCGGCACCGCGAAAGGGCACAGCGGGCGGGGGTGCCCGGGAGGGGTGCAGAACGTTGGGAATGCGTTGAATGGGCGGCCGCCATCGCGGGCAAGCCCGCTCCCACAGGGGATTCGTGCCGGGCACAGATCCAGTGTGGGAGCGGGCTTGCCCGCGATGAGGCCCTTGAGCCGAACGATTGCCTCAGAGCCGGCCATACTCCTGCGCCGTACGGTCCAGCGCCTTGAGGGTCTTGCCCACCAGCTCATCGATCTCCCCGCGGCTGGCGATCAGCGCCGGCGCCATGATCATCCGGCCCAGGGTCGAGCGGATGATCACGCCTTCCTCGAAGCCGATCGTGCGGCAGCGCCAGGCGATGTCGTTCTCGTTGGCGAAGCGTTTGCGAGTGGCCTTGTCCTCGGCCAATTGCAGCGCCGCCACCATGCCCGCGCCCTGGATGTCGCCCACCAGCGGATGGTTGCCGAACACCTCGCGCAGGCACTGCTGCAGGTACGGCCCGATGTCGTCCTTGACCCGCGTCACCACGCCCTCGTCGCGCAACGCCTTGAGGTTGGCGATGGCCACCGCCGCCGCCACCGGGTGCCCGGAATAGGTCAGGCCGTGGGCGAACACCCCGCCCTGCTCCACCAGCACTTCGGCCATCTTCTTCGACAGGATCAGGCCGCCCATGGGGATGTAGCCGGAGGTCAGGCCCTTGGCGATGGACAGGGTGTCCGGCTCGAAGCCGAAATGCTCGTGGGCGAACCATTCGCCGGTGCGGCCGAAGCCGCCGATCACTTCATCGGCGCACAGCAGCACGTCGTACTGACGGCAGATGCGTTGGATCTCCGGCCAGTAGCTTTCCGGCGGGAAGATCATGCCGCCCGCACCCTGGAACGGTTCGGCGATGAAGCCCGCCACCTTGTCCGCGCCCAGTTCGAGGATCTTCGCCTCCAGTTGCCGCGCCGCCCGCACGCCGAATTCCGCCGGGGTCAGGTCGCCGCCGTGGGCGAAGAAGTACGGCTCGTCGATGTGCTCGATGTCGGGCAGCATGCCGCCCATCTCGTGCATGAACTTCATCCCGCCCAGCGCCGTCGCCGCCAGGGTCGAACCGTGATAGCCGTTCCAGCGGCCGATCATGATCTTCTTCTCGGGCTTGCCCAGCACCTGCCAGTAGCGGCGCACCGTGCGGATCAGCACCTCGTTGGCCTCGGAGCCGGAGTTGGTGTAGATCGCGTGGCTGTAGTGCCCCGGCAGCAGGCTGAACAGCAGCTCGGACAGCTCGATCACCTGCGGGTGAGTGGTGTGGAAAAACATGTTGTAGTACGGCAGCTGCTCCAGCTGCCGGCTGGCGGCGGCGTTCAGGTCCTGGCGCCCGTAGCCCAGGTTGGTGCACCACAGGCCGGACATGCCGTCCAGGTAGCGCCGCCCGTCGTTGTCCCACAGGTGCAGGCGCTCGCCGCGCACCATCACCCGCGGACCTTCGTCGTTGAGGGCCTTCTGGTCGACGAACGCATGAATGTGGTGCGCTGCATCGGCGGCCTGGTAGTCGCGGGTTTCACGTGAGGTGGTCATCGCCGGATCTCCTTCTTGTTGTGAGCGGCTGTCATGAGCGCAGCTGAAACCAGGTGGTTTTCAGCTGGGTGTATTTGTCGAACGAATGCAGCGACAGGTCGCGGCCGAAGCCGGACTGCTTGCCGCCGCCGAACGGTACGGTGACGTCCAGCGCATCGACGCTGTTGACCGACACCGTCCCCGCCCGCAATTGCCGGGCCACCCGGTGGGCGCGGTGCAGGTCATCGGTCCACAGCGATGCCGCCAGACCGTAGACGCTGTCGTTGGCCAACCGCAAGGCGTGGGCCTCGTCGTCGAACGGGATCACCGCCAGCACCGGGCCGAACACCTCCTCGCGAAACAGTGCCATGGACGGCTGCACGCCGGTGAGGATCGTCGGCTGGATGAAGTTCTCCGAGCCGTTGAAGCTCAGCTGCCGGCCCCCGCAGACCAGCGTCGCGCCTTCGCGCTCGGCCTCGCGGATGAAGCGCAGCACCGTCGCGGTCTGACGGCCGTCGACCATGGCCCCGGCGGCGCTCGCCGGATCCAGCGGATCCCCCGGCTGCCAGCGCTCGGCCTGCGCCTTGAGGCGCTCGACGAACTCGTCGTGGATCGAACGCTCCACCAGCAGCCGCGAGTTGGCCGAACAGACTTCGCCCTGGTTGAAGAAGATGCCGAACGCGGCTTTCTGCGCCGCCAGCTCCAGGTCCCGGCAATCGGCGAACACCAGGTTGGCGCTCTTGCCGCCGCACTCCAGCCACACCTGCTTGAGGTTCGACTGCGCCGAGTACTGCATGAAGTATTTGCCCACTTGCGTCGAGCCGGTGAACACCAGGCAATCGACGTCGGGGTGCAGTCCTAACGCTTTGCCGGCCTGTTCGCCGAGCCCCGGCAGCACGTTCAGCACGCCCGCCGGCAACCCGGCCTCCTGCGCCAGTTCGGCCAGGCGCAACGCGGAGAACGGCGACTGCTCGGCGGGCTTGAGGATCACCGAGTTGCCGGCCGCCAGCGCCGGGGCGAGCTTCCACGCGGCCATGTCCAGCGGGAAGTTCCACGGCACCACGGCGGCGACCACGCCCAGCGCTTCGCGGGTGATGGTGGCGAGCACGTTCGCGGCGCTCGGCGCCACTTGGTCGTAGAGCTTGTCGAGGCTTTCGGCGTACCAACGGAACACCCCGGCGGCGCCCGGCACGTCGATGTTGAAGGCGTCCATCACCGGTTTGCCCATGTTCAGCGAGTCGAGCAGCGCCAGCTCTTCGCGGTGGGCCAGGATCAGCTCGGCCAGCCGCAGCAGCACTTGCTTGCGCTCCACGGGCGAGCGCCCGGACCAGACGCCGCTGTCGAACGCCTGACGCGCATCGCGCACCGCCGCCTCGACGTCGGCCTCGCCGCACGCGGCGACATCCGCCAGGTGCGCGCCGGTCGCCGGATTGACCGCAGCAAAGGTCTGCCCCGACTGCGCGGCGCACCGTTTGCCGCCGATCACGGCCAGGTCGGGAAAGCTCAACGCAGCGGCCTTGCGCTGCCAGTCTGCACGTTCGAACACGGTCGGATGCTCCCTGTTGAGGTGTGATGCCTGTTCTTGTGCGGTCGATAGTCGCTCACCCCCGCGAGCGGCAAAACCAGTAAAAATGTCTTCGCAGGCAATGAAAAAGCTAACCAGCGGACAACCCCCTCGCGCGCGTATGAGGCTATTGTTCAGGGACAAAAAACACCGTCGCCGGAACGGAGGATGGCGGCACATGAATTGCGTGGATGTCGAGATCCGTTCGACCTGAGGTTTGCCGTGGCCGCTTACAACCTGCGTCAGTTGAAGTACTTCATCACCACCGTCGAGTGCGGCAGCGTCGCCGAAGCGTCGCGCAAGCTGTACATCGCCCAGCCGGCGATCTCCACGGCGATCAAGGGGCTGGAGGACAGCTTCGGCGTGCAGCTGCTGATCCGCCATCACGCCCAGGGCGTGTCCCTGACCCCCAGCGGCGCGCGGTTCTTCCGCAAGGCCCAGGAACTGCTGCGCATGGCCAAGGAGTTCGAGCAGAACGCCCTGGCCGACAACGACGTGGTGGCCGGGCAGATCGACATCGGCTGTTTCGAGACCGTCGCGCCGCTGTACCTGCCGCAACTGATGGCCGGGTTCTCGGCGCTGTACCCGGGGGTGAAGATCCGCATCCGCGACGGCGAACAGCAAGAGCTGGTGCAGGGCCTGACCTCCGGCACCTTCGACCTGGCGATCCTGTACAAGCACGACCTGGACGCCACCATCGAGACCGAACCCCTGATGCCGGCCCAGCGGCCGTATGCGCTGCTGCCGGCGGACCACCGCTTCGCCCAGCTCAAGCAGGTGTCGCTGCGCGACCTGTGCCTGGAACCGATGATCCTGCTGGACGTGCAGCCGAGCCGCACCTACTTCGTCAGCCTGTTCGAGGAGCTGGGCTTGAGCCCGCGGATCGAGTTCAGCTCGCCGTCCATCGAAATGGTGCGCGGCATGGTCGGCCAGGGTTTCGGCTTCTCGATCCTGGTCACCCGCCCGCACTCGGAATGCACCTACGACGGCAAGAAAGTGGTGTGCGTGGACATCGTCGAAGACGTCACCGGCTCAGGCTTGGTGGCAGCCTGGCTCAAGCGCGGGCAACTGACCAAGCCGGCGCAGCTGTTCGCCGATTACTGCCGCGAACAGCTGACCGCCAAAGCGGGTGCCTGAAAGCTGTAGCGAG
Organism: Pseudomonas sp. R25(2017); assembly: GCF_002112565.1. NCBI lineage: Bacteria > Pseudomonadati > Pseudomonadota > Gammaproteobacteria > Pseudomonadales > Pseudomonadaceae > Pseudomonas > Pseudomonas sp. R25(2017). Next base: position 22,944 of record NZ_NEHZ01000015.1, on the reverse strand, counting down.
GGAGCTTGCTCCCGCTCGGGCGCACAGCGCCCGCCCTCACCGATGCTCAAGTCCCCCGCGGCTTGGCCCGCGCCGTCGCCTCCGCCACCAACGGATCGTCCGGCCAGTAATGCTTGGGGTAGCGCCCCTTCAGATCCTTCTTCACCTCGGCATAGGTGCTGCGCCAGAAGTTGGCCAAGTCCTGCGTGACCTGCACCGGCCGCCGTGCGGGCGACAGCAGGTGCAGTTTCACCACCTGTCGGCCGCCGGCGATCCGCGGTGTGTCGGCGAGGCCGAACAGCTCCTGCAAACGCACCGCGAGGATCGGCGGATGTTCGCTGTAGTCGAGGCGGATCGACGAGCCCGACGGCACGCTCAGGTGATGCGGCGCCAGTTCGTCGAGCCGCTGCGGCAACGGCCACGGCAGCAGATTGCGCACGATGCTCGACAGGTCGAGGTTGGCGAAGTGGCTGAGTCGCGAGACCTTGCCCAGGTACGGCATCAGCCAGTCTTCGAGGGTTTTCAGCAACGTGGCGTCGCTGACGTCCGGCCATTGGCTGTCGCTCTGGGTGTCCAGGTCGAGCTGGCGCAGCAGCCCGACCCGCGCCTGCCACTGGCGCAGTTCCGGTGTCCACGGCAGCAATTCCAGCCCCTTGCGCCGCACCAGATTGACCAGCGCCTGACTGCGGGCGTTTTCATCGAGACCGGTCAGCGGCTCGCGGCTCAAGATCAGCTCGCCGACCTTGCGCTGGCGCTCGGCGCGCAGCACGCCTTCGCGTTCGTCCCAGTCCAGTTGATCGACGCTGTGCACCTGTTCGGCCAGCACCGAGTCGAACAGCGCCGGATCGAAATCCGCCGCCAGGTAGATCCGCTCCTCGCGCTGGCCCTGGCGGCTGCCGAGGTCGGCGATCACGATCCACGGCTCCTTCATCAGGCTGTCGGCTTCGGCGAACAGCGCCGCGCGCCCGTTGGCCAACCGGTATTCGGCACCGCCGGCCTTGCGCTGCTGGGCCACACGATCCGGATAGGCCAGCGCCAGCAAGGCGCCGAGCCAGCGCGGATGATCGGGGTCGGCCACCGGCTCGCTCGCTTTGCCGCGCAAGTAGCCGCGATATTGCTTGGCCAGTTGCCGGGCCCGCTGCACACCGCCCTGGGCACCGCGGGCCGCCCGCGCTTCGCCGGACAGCAACACCCGGCGACTGTGCAGATCGGCGCCGGCGCCGCGCAGGATGTCACGCTCGCCCAGCAGCGCTGCGACATCGCACGCCATCGCCGCCAGCCCCAGCGCCTGCCCGCGCAACAGCAGATGGGCGATGCGCGGATGGGCCGGCAGTTCGGCCATGGCCTGGCCGTGGCGGGTCAGGGTGTCGCCGTCCAGCGCGCCGAGACGCTGCAGCAAGTCCTGCGCCTGCGCATACGCGGCGGCGGGCGGCACGTCCAACCACACCAGATCCTTGGGCGCCACGCCCCAGCGGCCAAGCTGCAGCGCCAGCCCGGCCAGGTCTGCCGAAAGGATTTCCGCGCTGCCGTAGGCCGCCAGTTGTTCATGTTGATCCTGCGACCAGAGCCGGTAGCACACGCCCGGCTCCAGACGCCCCGCCCGGCCCGCGCGCTGGGTGGCGCTGGCCCGGGAGATGCGCTGGGTGTCGAGGCGGGTCATGCCGCTGCCGGGATCGAAGCGCGGCACCCGCGCCAGCCCGGCGTCGATCACCACGCGCACGCCGTTGATGGTCAGGCTGGTCTCGGCGATGTTGGTGGCCAGCACCACTTTGCGCTGGCCCGCCGGGGCCGGGTCGATGGCCGCGCGTTGGGCGGCCAGGTCCAGTTCGCCGTGCAGCGGGCACAACAACACGTCGTTGCGCTCGCCGAGGGCGTCGGCCAATTGCTGGTGGACTCGGCGGATCTCCGCTTGCCCCGGCAGGAACACCAGCAGGCTGCCGGGCTCGTCATGCAGGGCTTCGAGCACGGTCTGGGTGACGCGCTGATCGATGTATTCGCCGGGCTGGTACGGCCGGCCCCAGCGTGTGGTCACCGGGAACATCCGCCCTTCGCTGCGCAGGATCGGCGCATCGTCCAGCAGCCCGGCCAGGCGTTCGCCCTCCAGGGTCGCGGACATCAGCAAAATCTTCAGCGGCTGTTCAGCCCGGAACAGCTCGCGACCGTTCAGACTGAGCGCCAGCGCCAGGTCGGCGTCGAGGCTGCGTTCGTGGAATTCGTCGAAGATCAAAAGACCCACGCCTTCCAGCGCCGGGTCGTCCTGCAGGCGCCGGGTGAGGATACCTTCGGTGACCACCTCGATGCGGGTGCCGGGGCCGACCTTGCTGTCGAGGCGGATGCGGTAGCCGACGGTCTCGCCGACCTTCTCGCCCAGCTCGCTGGCCAGCCGCTCGGCCGCCGCGCGCGCCGCCAGCCGGCGCGGTTCGAGCATGAGGATGGTCTGCCCGGCCAGCCACGCCTCATCGAGCAAGGCCAGCGGCACGCGGGTGGTCTTGCCGGCGCCGGGCGGGGCTTCGAGCACGGCTTCGTGGCGTGTCGCCAGCGCGTCACGCAGGGCGGGTAGAACATCGTCGATCGGCAAAGAAATCATGCTGGCTCCCAAACAGAGTCGCGAGTATAACGGCGAACTGCCAGGTGTTCGTCAGGGTCTTAACTTCACACGACGACGCTTCGTCATCAGAGGATTCAGGAGATTTTTCCATGCGTTTACCTTTTCGCCTGATCGGCGGTGCACTGGTTGCCACCCTGCTCACCCAAGTGACCGCGTGCGGGTCGATCTTCTACCCGGACCGGCGCGGCCAGATCGACGGCAAGATCGACCCGGCCATCGCGGTGCTCGACGCCGTGGGCCTGCTGTTCTACATCATCCCCGGCCTGATCGCGTTCGCCGTGGACTTCACCACCGGCGCGATCTACTTCGAGCCGGGCAAGACGGCCCAGGTCGATCCGGCCAAGCTCAAGCAAGCGGTGGGCCCGGACGGTCAGGTCGATAACCTCAAATTGCAGGCTATCCTCGAAAGCGAACTGGGCCGCCACCTGCCGCTGGACGACCCGCGCCTGATCCGGCACAAGGGCAGCGCCCAGCAACTGGCGATGTTCGGCCTGCAACCGGCCGCTTGAACAAGGAACCGCTCCCGACATGACCTCCAGCCCCGAACACGCCCGCCTGCTGCGGCTGGCGACCCGCGCCTCGGTGGCGGTGGCCTGTACGCTGGTCATCGCCAAAGCGATCGCCTGGTGGCTGAGCGGTTCGGTGAGCATGCTCGCCGGCCTCACCGACTCGGCCCTCGACGGCGTCACCTCGCTGCTTAATCTGCTGGCGGTGCACTACGCGCTGCGGCCGGCGGACGACGATCACCGCTACGGGCACGGCAAGGCCGAGTCCCTGGCCGGCATGGCCCAGGCGCTGTTCATCGGCGGCAGTGCGGTGCTGATCGCCTTTCAGGCGTTCGAACGGCTCAAGCACCCCGAGCCCCTCGGCGCGCCATGGCTGAGCATCGGCGTGATCGTGTTTTCCCTGGTGCTGACGGCGGCGCTGCTGATGCTGCAGCACCGGGTGATCAAGCAGACTGGCTCCAACGCGGTGCGCGCCGACTCGCTGCACTACCGTTCGGACATGCTGCTCAACGGCAGCATCCTCATTGCGCTGGTGCTGGCGGGGCTGGGTTTCAATCAATTGGATGCCTGGTTCGGCCTGGGGATCGCCGCCTACATTCTGTGGAGCGCGATCCAGATCGCCCGGGAAAGCTTCGCGGTGCTGATGGACGAGGAACTGCCGGCGGACGTCAGCCAGCACATGCTCGAACTGGCCTGCGCCGTGCCCGGCGTGCTGGGCGCCCATGACCTGCGCACGCGGGTGTCGGGCAACCACTGGTTCGTGCAACTGCACCTGGAACTGCCGGGCGACCTGACCCTGACCGTGGCCCACGGCATCAGCGACCGGGCGGCGGATGCCATCCACGCCGCCTACCCGCGGGCCGAAGTGCTGGTGCACGCCGACCCGCAGGAAGTGGTGAACGCCGCGCGTGCCGGCACCGGGATCAGTAGTTGACCTGATACCCGCGGCTGCTCAGGCAATTGCCCTGGGCCTGGCGGTAGGCCTGCACCACTTCGGGCGCCGGCTGGTAGGTCGCGGTGCGCGGGTCGAAACCGCTTTGCTGCACCGCGTACTGATAGCACTCGTAACCGTCGCGCTGGACCTGCTCCGGCGACTGCCCGTTGGCCGGATAGGCCTCCACGTCATAGCCGTTTCCGGACGGCTGCGACGGCTGCACCGGCGGCTCCACCACCATGTAGTCCTGCGTCGCCTCCTGGTAGGCGTAATAGGAACCGGCGGCGAGGAACAACAGTGCGCCGCCGATCCACACTTCGCGGGCGTAGTCGGGCAGGTACTGGATGCGGATCCCGCGGGGCGGCTGAACCACGATGTAGCGTGGGCCCTGCGGGCGATACCAGTAGCCGCCGGAATAGAAATAGTCCTGGCCGCGGTAGGGCACGCGGAAGTCCCGGTCCGGGAAGCGGTCGATCACATGGCCCGGCCGGTACTGCGGGCCGGGGCCCCAGCCGTTGCCGCGACCGTCCGGGCGGCCGGGCCAGCGGTGGTCGTCGGGCCGGTTGCCGGTCTGCCAGGTCTGGTGGTAGCCGCCGTTCTGCGGACGCTCGTCGCGGTAGTAGCCGGGGCGCGGCTCCTGAGTCTGGCGCACGGTGTCGGGCCGCGGCTGGATCGGCAGGCTGTTGGCCGGCAGTTGCGGCGGTGGCGGCGGCTGGCGCACCGGGTTGGGGTTGTAGGCCGGGCGCTCGCGGTTCTGGTCGTGGCCCTGCCACTGGCCGTTGCCGTGCTGCTGGCCGTTGTTCTGCCACTGGCCATTGCCAGGCTGCTGGCCGTTGTGCTCGAACTGGCGGCTGTTGTCGCCGCGGATGATCTCGTTGTTCTGCGGGCGCGGCTGATTCTGCTGCGGGCCGTTCTGCCCATGGGACTGATGCTCGCCGTCCCGCCCCTGATTGTTGCCCTGATGCCCCGGCCCGCGTCCGCCGCCGTCCGGGCCGCGATTCTGCGGCTCATCGGCCAGCGCCTGCGCACCGACACTCACACACAGCAAACCAACACCGGCCAGACGCCAGATGCGCGACTTCATGAAATTCCTCACTGCGGGGGGTTAGGGCTTGTAGCTAAGACCGGGAATCGACACACCGGGTTCTGCTACAGGTTATCAGTCACGGCATTTATTTATTGAGCCGCGCACACGCGAAGGCAGGCAAATCGCAGGCAAGAAAAAGGGGAGACCCGTCGGCCTCCCCTTCAGAGAACTTCGTCCTGGCTCGACGCTTGTGGCGCCGGCTCACCTCACCCCGTCTTCTGGACAGTGTGCAGCTCGGGGGCCGGCGCGTCCCCGGTGGGGGCGGCGGCCGCGGCAGGCCTGATTGGGCGGCCGCAGTGGACTGTGTTACCGAGCAGTGATTCTGGTGATAAGGATAGGCCGGACGCCGCGACAGATGATTGCGAAGATTGCTCAAATAAACACCGCTTGCGCAATTTTTAACCCTGGATAGATAATCCGCCGCAATAGACAGCACAAAGGACAGATTGATGAGCAAACTCGACCGTTACGACCTGAGCATTTTGGCGGAGCTGCAGCGCGACGCCCGCATCTCCAACCAGGAGCTGGCCGAACGCATCGGTCTGTCGCCCTCGCCATGCTCGCGCCGGGTCAAGCAACTGGAGGACGACGGCTACATCTCGCGCCAGGTCGCCCTGCTCGACCGCAAGATGCTCGGCCTGAGCCTGACCGCCTATGTGCTGATCGGCATGGACCGGCACACGCCGGAGCGTTTCGAAAACTTCGAGGCGGCGATCCGCACCCTGCCGCAGGTGCTCGAATGCAGCCTGGTGACCGGGGTGGATGCCGACTATCAGTTGAAGGTGGTGGTGCCGGACATGGACCATTACCAGAAACTGCTGCTGGGCCACCTGACCCGGATCGAAGGGGTGACCAGCGTGCGCTCCAGCTTCGTGCTCAATCAGGTCCTGAACAGCACCGAACTTCCGTTGACCCACCTGCGCAGCTGAAGGCCCCTTCACAGGCCGGTCACCAGGATGTCGGCAATGCCGGCCTCATCGCTTGCAGGCAAGCTCCTGCAGGGTTTGGGGTGACAGCAGCTTTGCGGACATACGCGATCCCCTGTGGGAGCCAGCCGGCTGGCGATGGCGGTGCACCGGACACCGCCGATGCCGGCGACGGATGACTGCGGCACACCGCCGCAGGCCGATCCCCGCGCCGCCGCCCTTGGCGTATACTCCCCGCCGCCCTTTCAAGCCGCACGCGCCGGAGATGTCCGATGGATCCAGCACTGTTCGAAGAGTGGATGATGACTGGCCTGGTCAGCATCCTGATCATTTTCATGGGCTTCATCGTCTGGGACCTGGCGAAGAAATCCAAGGCCGGGCGCTTCGGCTCGTTCATCCTGTTCTTCGTGCTGGGTCTGGGCGTGGCCGCCTTCATCATCAAAAGCGTGGTGATCGGCCTGATCGAGTCCGGCGCCCTATAAGCGCGCCGGCACTTCCTTCCACTGGCCCTGATCGAGGCCGTCGAGCGTCCACCCGCCGATCCTGACCCGCACCAGCCGCAAGGTCGGCAGCCCCACCGCCGCCGTCATCCGCCGCACCTGACGGTTGCGGCCCTCCCGGATCACCAGTTCCAGCCAGCTCGTGGGCACGCTCTTGCGAAAGCGCACCGGCGGGTTGCGCGGCCACAGCTCAGGCTCGTCCAACTGCCGCGCTTCGGCGGGCAAAGTCATGCCGTCGTTGAGCTCGACGCCGTCACGCAGGCGCTGCAACTGCTCCGCGCTCGGCTCGCCCTCCACCTGTACCCAGTAGGTCTTGGCCAACTTGTGCTTGGGGTCGGCGATGCGCGCCTGCAACTGGCCGTCGTTGGTCAGCAGCAACAGGCCTTCGCTGTCGCGGTCCAGGCGGCCGGCCGGGTAGATGCCGGGCACGTCGATGTAGTCCTTGAGCGTCGCCCGCCCTTCGCCGTCGCTGAACTGCGTCAGCACATCGAACGGTTTGTTGAACAGGATCAGCTTCGGCTCGGCCGGCGGCGCCTTGGCGACACGGCGAGGGGCTGTCGGGGATGGCTTCGCGCCGGGGCGGCGGGAAGGCGGGCGTTGGGCACGGGACATGGGCAAAACAACATCTGACGGTCAGGGCCGACCATGCTAGTGCCCCGACCGCCAAATGGCCACGGCAAACCGTCAGCGGAACGGCGGTTCGTCGAAGCTGCGCAGCTTGCGCGAGTGCAGCGAGTTGAGTTCGGTGCGCAGCAGGTCCACCGCCTCGATGCCGATCTTCAGGTGCTGGCTGACCGCACGCTCATAGAAGGCGTTGGCCGAACCGGGCAGCTTGATCTCGCTGTGCAGCGGTTTGTCGGAGACGCACAGCAGCGTGCCGTACGGCACCCGCAGGCGATAGCCTTGCGCGGCGATGGTGCCGCTTTCCATGTCCACCGCCACGGCGCGGGACAGGTTGATCAGCGGACGCTCCTGGGCCCAGCGCAGTTCCCAGTTGCGGTCGTCGTAGGTCAGCACGGTGCCGGTGCGCAGGCGCTTCTTCAGGTCGTCGCCCTTGTCGCCGGTGACGTTGGCCGCCGCTTGCTGCAACGCCAGTTGCACCTCGGCCAGGGCCGGAATCGGAATGTTCGGCGGCACCACCCGGTCGAGGATCCCGTCGCGACGCATGTAGGCGTGGGCCAGCACGTAGTCGCCGATGGTCTGCGACTGACGCAGGCCGCCGCAGTGGCCGATCATCAGCCAGCAGTGCGGACGCAGCACCGCCAGGTGGTCGGTGATGTTCTTGGCGTTGGACGGGCCGACGCCGATGTTCACCAGGGTCACGCCGTGGCCGTCGCTGGCGATCAGGTGGTAGGCCGGCATCTGGTAACGGTGCCACACCACGCCGGCGGCGATGGCCGAGGCCTCGCCGTGATCCATGCCCTTCTCGATGATCACGTTGCCCGGCAGCACCATGCGCACGAAACGCGGGTCGCGGCGCAGTTGCTCAAGGCCGTGGACGATGAACTGGTCAACATAGCGGTGGTAGTTGGTCAGCAGGATCCACGGCTGCACGTGGCGCCAGTCGCTGCCGGTGTAGTGCACCAGCCGGCGCAGGGAGAAGTCCACCCGCGCGGCGTCGAACAGCGCCAGCGGCAGAGGGTCGGTGTTTTCCCAGTCGTAGAGGCCGTCGGCGATGCCGTCGGTGGCGGCGGACAGGTCGGTGCTCGGGAACACCCGCGCCAACACCGCGGCGGTGACGCCTGAACCGGCCAGCTCATCGCCCTGCTCGACCACGTACGGGTACGGGATGTTCTGCTCGCTGACGCCCACTTCAACGGTGACGGTGAAGTCGTGCATCAGCGGCGTCAGCTGCTCCAGCAGGTATTTGCGAAACGCCTTGGGATGGGTGACGGTGACGCTGTAGGTGCCCGGCAGCTGCACCTTGGCGTAGGCGCGGGTGGTCTGCGGGACTTCGCCCTGGCAGTGGTAGGTCAGGCGCAGTTCGGGGTAACGGAACAGGGCGCGCTGTGCGGCGTCCGGTTCGGCGCGGTCCTTGAGGTAACGCTTGAGCGCCGTGCTCAGCGCCGTGGTGGCCCGCTCGTGCAGCTCGGCCAAGAGGTCCACGGCCTGTTCGGCGGTTTGAACGACAATAAACGCTTCGGTCACGGTCAGCTTCCTGTGTTCTGTCTTGCAGGCCTTCATCTTGCCTGCAACGCGGCGTCACGGGAACAGTGGCGATTGGCTTTGCCGCAATCCTTGAGGCAAAGCGCAAACCTGTGGGAGCAACCGTCTCGGCTTTGCCCTGCGGCGCATGAGCTGACGCCATCGCCAGCAGGCTGGCTCCCACAGTGTTTTGTGCCTGGCGCCCCCCTTGTGGGATCGGGGCGGGATCAGAAACCCTGCGGCGTCGAGCGGGCGACAATGGCCGCCACGTCCACGCCACGGGGCAATGCGCCATAGACCCGGCCCGCGCCGTCGAGGCGGCTGGCGATGAAGGCGTCGCTGACCGCCGCATTCCCGGCCTCCAGCAACAGCTTCGCCTGCAGGCCGAGGGCGATGTCTTCGGTCAGTTGCCGCGCGCGGTACTGGATGTCGCCGGTGTCCTTGAACGCCGCCTGCAACCGCTGGATGTGCGCGGCCAGGCGCGGGTCGCCGTGGCCGTCGCCCAGTTCATGGAACAGCCCGTCGAGCACGCCCGGCTCTTTCGACAGGGCGCGCAGCACATCCAGGCACTGCACGTTGCCGGAACCTTCCCAGGTCGAGTTGACCGGCGCCTCGCGGTACAGCCGCGGCAGGATGCTGTCTTCGACGTAGCCGGCACCGCCCATGCACTCGGCGGCTTCGTTGATCATGGCCGGGGCGCGCTTGCAGATCCAATACTTGCCCACCGCCGTCACCAACCGCGCGAACTGCGCTTCGTGGCGGTCGTCCAGACGGTCCAGCGCCCGGCCCATGCGCAGGCTCAGGGCCAGCGCCGCTTCGCTTTCCAGCGCCAGGTCGGCCAGCACGTTCTGCATCAGCGGCTGCTCGCTGAGCAGCTTGCCGCCCACCTTGCGGTGCGCACAGTGGTGGCTGGCCTGGGTCAGCGCCTGGCGCATCAGCGAACTGGAGCCGACCATGCAGTCGAACCGGGTCATGGCGACCATCTCGATGATCGTCGGCACCCCGCGCCCCTCCTCGCCGACCATCCACGCCAGCGCCCCGCGGAACTCCACTTCGCTGGAGGCGTTGGAGCAGTTGCCGAGCTTGTTCTTCAGGCGCTGGATATAGAACTGGTTGCGCGTGTCGTCCGGGCGGTGGCGCGGCAGCAGGAAACAGCTCAGGCCCTTGTCGGTCTGCGCCAGGGTCAGGAACGCATCGCACATCGGCGCCGAACAGAACCACTTGTGCCCCACCAGCTCATAGGCCTGGCCCGGGCCGCCGGCGCCCACGGGGAACGCCTTGGTGGTGTTGGCGCGCACGTCGGTGCCGCCCTGCTTCTCGGTCATGGCCATGCCGATGGTCACGCCCGCCTTGTGGACCATGCCGACGTTGCGCGGGTCGTATTCGGTGGCGAGGATCTTCGGCAGCCAGCGCTCGGCCAGGTCCGGCTGCAGGCGCATCGCCGGCACGCTGGCGAAAGTCATGGTCAGCGGGCAGCCGCTGCCGGCCTCGGCCTGGCTATGCAGGTAGGTCATGGACGCCCGCGCCACATGGGCGCCGTCCTGCGGATGAGCCCAGGGCAGCGAGGTCAGGCCGTGCTCGATGGCCGTGCGCATCAGCTCGTGGTACGCGGGGTGGAACTCCACCAGGTCGATGCGGTGGCCGTAGCGGTCATGGCTGGCGAACACCGGCTTGTTCTGGTTGGCGAGGAACCCGGCCTCCATCAATGGCCCGCCGGCCAGGGCGCCGTAGGCGTCGATCCGCGACTCGGCCCAACCGGCGCCGAAGCGCCGCGACCACTCCTGCAGCGGCAGGTCGATGCGGTACAGGTTGGCGCCGTCCAGCGACGGCGGCTGGTTGGTGACTTCGTGGGTTTCGGCGAACTGATGCAGGTTCATGACGGGGCTCCTCCTGTCTGCCAGGCGTTCAGTTAAGCACCGCGCCGTGGCCGGACAAAGTGTCATTTGCGCCGAACTCTCGGCGGTTTCACCCTATCAGCGACACAACACCCGGCGCTCCAGAGCCGCCTGCAACTCTTCGAATTTCACCGGTTTGCCCAGGTAGTCGATCACGGCGTCCGCCGCACAGCGCTCCCGCTCGGCCCCCAGCGCCAGGACGAACACCGGCAGGTGGGCGCAACCGGGCAGATCGTGGATCCGGCAGCACAGCGACGCGCCGTCCAGCGGCGGCAACTGGCAATCGATCAGCACCGCGTCGAACGTTTCGCGCTGCAGGCATTCGAGCGCCGCCTCGCCGTGGTCGGCCGTGCGCACCCGGAAGCCGAGCTTGAGCAGCATGCCGCGCATGACCAGTTGATTGACGCTGTTGTCGTCCACCAACAGAACGGTGCAATCCTGCGGCACCCGCGTGCCGTCAGCGCTGTGCAGCGAGACGGGAGCAGGTTCGAGCGCCGGCAGTTCGAATTCGACATCCAGCTGGAACCGGCTGCCGCGCCCGGGCTCGGAACGGTGGGTGAGCTTGCCGCCCAACAATTCGACCAGTTGCCGGCAGATCGCCAGGCCGACGCCCAGGCCGCCGTACTCCCGGGTCATCGAGCCGTCGAGCTGGAAGAACCGCTGGTACAGCGTCGCCTCGCCCAGGTCGGTGAAGCCGATGCCAGTGTCGATCACCGCGAACGACAGCGCCAACCGGTTGCCTTGGGACGGCTTGCCGGTGACCCGCAGGGCCAGCCCGCCGACCCGGGTGAACTTGATCGCGTTGTCCAACAGGCATTCCAGGCATTGCGCCAGTTTGCCGCTGTCGCCGTGCAGGCGGTCGGGCAAGGTCGGCAGCACATCGACCTTGAAATCCAGGGCCTTGCTCGACGCATTGCCGTCGAACTGCACCCGCAACGCCTCGATCACCCCCCGCAGGCTGAAGCTGCCCGACGTCGCCTTGAGCTTGCCGGCCTGCAGTTCGGTGAGGGTGAGAATGCCGTTGACCATGCGCATCATGTCCCGGGCGGAGCCGGCGGCGGTCTGCTGGTATTGCTCCAGTTCCGGATCCAGTTCGACGGTCTGCATCAGTTCCAGCGAGCCGATCACGCCGTTCATCGGCGTGCGCAACTCGTGGGTCAGGGTCGCCAGGAACTCGTCCTTGAGCTTGTTGCTGTGGGCCAGTTGCTGGTTGAGCACTTCCAGTTTCTGCCCGGCCTCAAGCAGGGTCTGGGCCTGCTGCTCGCGCATGGCGTTGATGCGGTCGGCCAGGGCCAGCGACAGCAGCGCCACTTCGATGGCCGAGCCGATCTGGCTGGCGTACATGGTCAGGAACACGTTCGGCAGCACGCCCAGCACCATCAGGGTGTTGACCACCCCGCCGAGCAGGAACGCCGACCACGCAATGATGAAATAGCGCGCCACCCGCAGGCCGCGCCACCAGGCCAGGATCCCGGCGGCGAAGATCACCACGGTGAAGGTCAGCGCCAGGGTCGTCGCCAGGCGCAGCGCCAGCCCGTAACTGGTCATCAGCGACAGGCCCACCACCAGCGCGCCGAACACGATCAGGGCGATCAGCAGCCGGTCGAGCCAGCGGCTGTGGTCTTTGGTCTGCAGGAAGCTGCGGGCGAACTGGCTGCCGAACAGCCCCGCACAGCCGATGAAGAACGGCGTGGCGGCGTTGGCCCACCACGGGTTGTCAGGCCAGAAGTACTCCACCGCCGCACCGTTGACCGACAGTTGGTACAGGCCGAACGAGGCGATGTAGAAGATGTAATAGAGGTAACTGGTGTCGCGCACGCTGAGGTAGATGAACAGGTTGTACACCAGCATCCCCAGCAGCACGCCATAAATGATGCCCAGCACGTACAGGCGCACCGGCTGGCCTTCCAGGTAGGCGGTGCTCGACCACAGCGTCACCGGGGCCTGGATCGAGCCTTCGCTGGCCAGCCTGAGGTAAACGGTCTGCGCCTGGCCCGGTTCGAAGGCCAGGTCGAACAGGTAATTGTTCTGGCGGATCTCGCGGCTGGCGAACGGCAGGGCATCGCCGGTCTGGCGCGTCAGGCGGTAGGCGCCCGTCGCATCGGGCAGGTAGAGGTCCAGGTGGTCGAGCGGCGGGTAGGCCAGCTCCAGCAGCCAGGTGCGCTGCGCCGCCGGATTGTTCGGGCGGTAAAGCAGATCGATCTTCAGCCAGAACGCCGAGCGCGAATAGCCGGCGTTGAGCGTGGCCTTGTCATGCGGCTTGAAGCGGCCGGCAGCGTCTTGCGCGCGGACATCGGCGAAGGTCGCCTGACCGCTCGGGTCTTCGAACACTTGCAGGGATCGGCCCAGGGGGAGGCTCTGGGTGAATTCGTCGAACTCGACGGCGCTCGCCAGGAGGGGCAAGCAGAACAGCAACATCAGCAAATAGCGCATTGAAGCCCCAGCGTGGCTTGTCCGGTTGCGTCAGGAAGCCCCCCATTCCCTTTGAGAAGACGTAAAACCGGTATTACCTGTTATTGGTTTGGATCCACTCTAGCATAGCCGTTGATGGCCATTGAGCACCATGGAAATTTTTCCCACAGAGGCTCTAGAACGGGCGTTTCAGAGCAAAGCACCGGGCTAGAGCTGTTGGCTTGGTCAGATTGTGACAGTGCAGTCCGTTGCGGGGACGGCGCGTGCTCCCGATCCGTCGCCATGCCATTGATCCGGATGTGTCGGCAGAACGGCGCATCGAGGCCGCTTTGCGGCCCGGCGGCAGCAAGCTCCCTCACCACAGCTGAACCCGCACACCGGGATTGGTGGTAAGCTCGCGCACCATGAATACCTATAGCTCCCGCCCCGTTGTCCTCTGTCTCTCCGGCCACGACCCCAGTGGCGGCGCCGGCCTGCAGGCAGATATCGAAGCCCTGCTCGCCCAGGGTTGCCATGCGGCTCCGGCCGTCACCGCCCTGACCGTGCAGGACACGGTCAACGTCACCGATTTCCGCGTCCTCGACCGCGAGTGGGTGTTGGCCCAGGCCAATGCCGTGCTCAACGACTCCGACGTCGCAGCGGTGAAGCTGGGCATGCTCGGTTCCCTGGAAATGGTCGACACAGTCGTCGAACTGCTCCAGGCGCACCCGCACCTGCCGGTGGTCTGCGACCCGGTGCTGCGCGCCGGCGGCGGCGGACGCCTGGGCAAGGACGAGGTCGGCTACGCCATGCGCGAACGCCTGCTGCCGCTGTCCGCCATCGCCACCCCGAACCTGCCCGAGGCGCGGATCCTCGCCGAACTGCCCGAAGGCACCGCGGACGAGTGCGCAGAAAAGCTCCTGCCGTTCGTCAAACACCTGCTGATCACCGGCGGCCACGGCGACGAGACGCAAATCCACAACCGCCTGTACAGCCGCGACGGCCTGCGCGAGACCTTCCTCTGCCAGCGCCTGCCGGGCAGCTACCACGGTTCCGGCTGCACCCTGGCCAGCACCCTGGCCGGTCGGCTGGCCTTGGGCGAAGACCTGGCCAGCGCCGTGCGCAGCGCCCTGGACTACACCTGGCGCACCCTGCGCGACGCCGAGCGGCTGGGCAAAGGCCAGTTCGTGCCGCGCCGCCTGCCGCTGGACTTCTGCGCCTGATGCAGCGCCGCTGACGCGGCGCACCTGATGTTCCGCGCCTGACGCCGGGAGGCCTGTGCGATGAAATTACGTGGCCTGTACGCCATCACCGACAGCACGCTGCTGGCGGGCAAGTTTCTGCCTTACGTGGAGGCGGCGCTGGAAGGCGGCGTCACACTCCTGCAATACCGCGACAAGAGCGGCGACGACGCCCGCCGCCTGCGCGAGGCCGAAGCCTTGCGCGAGCTGTGCGAGCGCCACGGCACCCGCCTGATCATCAACGATGACGCCGAGCTGGCCGCCCGCCTGGGCGTCGGCGTGCACCTGGGCCAGACCGACGGCCCGCTGTCGCCGACCCGCGCCCTGCTGGGGCCGAAGGCGATCATCGGCTCGACCTGCCACGCGCAGCTCGACCTGGCCGAACAGGCGGTGAAGGAAGGCGCCAGCTACGTCGCCTTCGGCCGCTTCTTCAACTCCAGCACCAAGCCCGGCGCCCCGAGCTGCAGCCTCGGCCTGCTCGACGAGGCCCGCCGCACGCTGCATCTGCCGATCTGCGCGATCGGCGGCATCACCTTGGACAACGCCGCCCCGCTGGTGGCCCACGGCGCCGACCTGTTGGCGGTCGTCCACGGCCTGTTCGGTGCCGACAGCACCGCCGAGGTGACGCGCCGCGCCCGCGCATTCAATGAATTGTTCAAATCCTGACCTTCGAGAGCCCGATCATGTCCCGTTCCGAAACCCTGTTTGCCAATGCCCAGAAACACATCCCCGGCGGCGTCAACTCGCCGGTCCGCGCGTTCAAGAGCGTCGGCGGCACCCCGCTGTTCTTCAAGCATGCCGAAGGCGCCTACGTCACCGACGAAGACGACAAGCGCTATGTGGATTACGTAGGTTCGTGGGGCCCGATGATCCTCGGCCACAGCCATCCGGACGTGCTGGACGCCGTGCGCAAGCAACTGGAGCACGGCCTGTCCTACGGCGCCCCGACCGCCATGGAAACCGAGATGGCCGACCTGGTCTGCTCGCTGGTGCCGTCGATGGACATGGTGCGCATGGTCAGCTCCGGCACCGAAGCGACCATGAGCGCCATCCGCCTGGCCCGTGGCTTCACCGGCCGCGACAGCATCATCAAGTTCGAAGGCTGCTACCACGGCCACTCCGACAGCCTGCTGGTCAAGGCCGGCTCCGGCGCATTGACCCAGGGCGTGCCGAGCTCGGCCGGCGTGCCGGCGGCATTCGCCAAGCACACCCTGACCCTGCCGTTCAACGACATCGGCGCCGTCGAGAAGATGCTCGCCGAAGTCGGCCAGGACGTCGCCTGCATCATCGTCGAGCCGGTGGCCGGCAACATGAACTGCGTGCCGCCGGCGCCGGGCTTCCTCGAAGGCCTGCGCAGCCTGTGCGACCGCCACGGCGTCGTACTGATCTTCGACGAAGTGATGACCGGTTTCCGCGTCGCCCTCGGCGGTGCCCAGGCCCACTACGGCGTGACGCCGGATCTGACCACCTTCGGCAAGATCATCGGCGGCGGCATGCCGGTCGGCTGCTTCGGCGGCAAGCGCGAGATCATGCAGCGCATCGCGCCGCTGGGCCCGGTCTACCAGGCCGGCACGCTGTCGGGCAACCCGCTGGCCATGGCCGCCGGCCTCACCACCCTGCGCCTGATCAGCCGTCCGGGCTTCCACGCCGAGCTGACCGACTACACCACCCGCCTGCTCGACGGTCTGCAGCAACGCGCCGACGCCGCCGGCATCCCGTTCGTGACCACCCAGGCCGGCGGTATGTTCGGCCTGTACTTCAGCGGCGCCGACGACATCGTCACCTTCGACGATGTGATGGCCAGCGACGCCGCCCTGTTCGGACGCTTCTTCCACCTGATGCTCGAAGGCGGCGTGTACCTGGCGCCGAGCGCCTTCGAAGCCGGTTTCACCTCCATCGCCCACGGCGAAGCGGAACTGAAACTGACCCTGGACGCCGCCGAACGCGCCTTCGCCGCCCTGAAGTAATCCGCCCTGACGCTGACGTTGGCCAATGCCGGCGTCAGCGTTTGCCTACACCTGAGCGTTTTTTCCTGCATCGCCGCCGACAATCGCCTGCAAACCGGGCGACCAGCGCTCCGCGCAGCAGAAAATCGAGTAAAGACTTTGTAAGGTTGGGCCTGCTTATTTCATAATGCGCGCTTATTGGATCCCTCGACGGGTCCGCGTGCCCTTCAGAGGTAAGTCGATTCCCATGAACCGCACCGGCCGCACCCTTGCCTTGGGCTGCCTGTTGCTCCTTCAGCCGCTGCTTGCACATGCACAGGCAGGCGGCAACTCGTTGTTGATCCCGGCGATGGGGCGTTGCACCCTCAACACCCAGCCGCAAGACGTCACGCAGGCCCTCGCCGCCTGCCAGAAGGCTGCGGACGAAGGGGATGCGCAAGCGCAATACGAGTTGGGCGAATTCTACTACGACGGCAAGAACGCACCGCGCGACCTCAACCAAGCCCTCAACTACTTCGAAAAGGCCTCGCTGCAGGGCCACGCCCAGGCGCAGTTCAAGCTCGGCACCATGTTCTTCCACGGCGAAGGCGTGCAGGCCAACAACATCCAGGCCTATATCGTGCTGAAGATGGCGGCGGTCAACGGCGCCGAGGATGCGTTGGACACCGCCGACGAAGTCGCCGAGAAGATGCCCCGAGAAGACCTCGAGACCGCCACCCAGGTGCTGGGGCAAATTTTCCGTAAATACCTGATGGAACTGCAGAGCGCGGACGGGCGCACGCCTTTCTCGCCGCTGCCCTGAAACCCGCTGGTCTGCCGTGAGTGCGGCAAGTGAGCCGTGGCTTACTTCTCAGGCATCGGCATCGGAAACGGCATCACGTTGCCGGT
This sequence comes from Pseudomonas sp. R25(2017), assembly GCF_002112565.1. NCBI lineage: Bacteria > Pseudomonadati > Pseudomonadota > Gammaproteobacteria > Pseudomonadales > Pseudomonadaceae > Pseudomonas > Pseudomonas sp. R25(2017). Next base: position 5,898 of record NZ_NEHZ01000015.1, on the reverse strand, counting down.
GCCGGCCCGGGCCTCGCTGATCTTCGGCGTGCCGAGGCGCTCGACCTCGTCGATGCGCACGATCGAATGCATCGGCACGAAGCTGCGCACCACGCCTTCGAACTGGGCCTTGAGCTTCTCTTCGCTCGGATCCACGACCACCTGGGTGCGCTCGCCGAAGACGAACTCTTCCACTTCCAGAAAACCCCACAGATCGCTTTGGTAGATCTGCTTGGCGTACATTTCGAACACCTGGCCCTGGTTGAGGAAAATCACCTTGTAGATCGGAGCTTCGCGTTTGGTCATGGCGGGCGGACAACACATCGGGGCAAAAATGAGGGCGCAAACTATAGCACAGGCACCGGTCGCGCAGCGGTAGGAACCTTTGGACATGTTCCCTATAATGCGCGGTTCTTCGAATCACGTGACGACCTGAATCCATGGCCAAAAAGCTCTACATCGAAACCCACGGCTGCCAGATGAACGAGTACGACAGCTCGCGCATGGTCGATCTGCTGGGTGAACACCAGGCCCTGGAAGTCACCGCCCGCGCCGAAGACGCCGACGTGATTCTGCTCAACACCTGCTCGATCCGCGAACGCGCCCAGGACCGGGTGTACTCCCAGCTCGGCCGTTGGCGCGAACTGAAACTGGCCAACCCGGAGATGGTCATCGCCGTCGGCGGCTGCGTGGCCAGCCAGGAAGGCGCGGCGATCCGCGACCGCGCGCCCTACGTCGATGTGGTGTTCGGCCCGCAGACCCTGCACCGCCTGCCGGAAATGATCGACGCCGCACGCATCAGCAAGCTGCCGCAGGTGGACGTCTCGTTCCCGGAGATCGAGAAGTTCGACCACCTGCCCGAGCCGCGCATCGACGGCCCGAGCGCCTACGTGTCGGTGATGGAAGGCTGCAGCAAGTACTGCACGTTCTGCGTGGTGCCCTACACCCGCGGCGAGGAAGTCAGCCGGCCGTTCGACGACGTGATCGCCGAGATCATCCACCTGGCCGAAAACGGCGTGCGCGAAGTCACCCTGCTGGGGCAGAACGTCAATGGCTACCGCGGCCTGACCCACGACGGCCGCCTGGCGGACCTGGCCGAGCTGATCCGGGTGGTCGCAGCCGTCGACGGCATCGACCGCATCCGCTACACCACCTCGCACCCGCTGGAGTTCTCCGACAGCCTGATCCAGGCCCACGCCGACGTGCCGGAGCTGGTCAAGCACCTGCACCTGCCGGTGCAGTCGGGCTCCGACCGGATCCTGGCGGCCATGAAGCGCAACCACACGGCGCTGGAGTACAAGTCCAAGCTGCGCAAACTGCGCGCCGCCGTGCCGGGCATCTGCATCAGCTCCGACTTCATCGTCGGCTTCCCCGGCGAGACCGAGAAAGACTTCGAACAGACCATGAAGCTGATCGCCGACGTCGGCTTCGACTTCTCCTACTCGTTCGTCTACAGCCAGCGCCCGGGCACCCCGGCGGCCGACCTGGCAGACGACACCCCGGAAGAGCTGAAAAAGGAACGCCTGAACGCGCTGCAGCACCGCCTGAACCAACAGGGCTTCGAGATCAGCCGACAAATGGTCGGCACCACCCAGCGCATCCTGGTCACCGACTACTCGAAGAAGGATCCGGGCGAACTGCAGGGGCGCACCGAGAATAACCGTATCGTCAACTTCCGCTGCGACAATCCGACCCTGATCGGGCAGTTCGCCGACGTGCACATCGATTCGGCGCAGCCGCACTCGCTTCGCGGCTCGCTGATCGGCTGACGGTACAGAGCAACGGCGGGAACGGGCTTGCCCGCCCCCGCAACGTCGGCCATTCACCTTGCAAGATTTAAGAGCTTTCGCACCCACGCCACTGGCGTTATCCTTGATTTCATCATTATTGCCCCAGGGCGGCTAAATACGACCTTGAACGCACCCATAGAACCCCATCGCTTCATCCTTGAGCCCTTCGAGGCTCGTCGCTTCGCCAATCTGTGCGGGCAGTTCGACGAGCACCTGCGCCTGATCGAACAGCGCCTGGCCATCGAGATCCGCAACCGCGGCAACCAGTTCGAACTGATCGGCGAACCCAAGCACACCACTTCCGCGGAAAACCTGCTGCGCCGCCTGTACCGGGAAACCAAGGGTACGGAGCTGTCGCCGGACATGGTGCACCTGTACCTGCAGGAATCGGCCGTCGAAGAACTGGACAAGCACTCCCCCGCCGAACCGTCCGTCGCCTTGCGCACCAAGAAAGGCATGATTCGCCCGCGCGGCCTGAATCAGCTGCGCTACGTGAAGGAAATCCTCGGCAACGACATCAACTTCGGCATCGGCCCGGCCGGCACCGGCAAGACCTACCTGGCCGTGGCCTGTGCCGTGGACGCGCTGGAGCGTGAACAGGTGCGGCGCATCCTGCTGGTGCGCCCGGCGGTCGAGGCGGGCGAAAAGCTCGGCTTCCTGCCCGGCGACCTGGCCCAGAAGATCGACCCGTACCTGCGCCCCCTCTACGACGCGCTCTACGAAATGCTCGGCTTCGAATACGTGGCCAAGCTGATCGAACGCCAGGTGATCGAAGTCGCGCCGCTGGCCTACATGCGCGGCCGCACGCTGAACAACAGCTTCATCATCCTCGACGAAAGCCAGAACACCACCGTCGAACAGATGAAAATGTTCCTGACCCGGATCGGCTTCGGCTCGACCGCCGTCATCACCGGCGACATCACCCAGGTCGACCTGCCGCGCGGCACCAAGTCCGGGCTGCACCATGTGATCGAGGTGCTGAAGGACGTGCCGGGCATCAGCTTCACCCATTTCCAGCCCAAGGACGTGGTGCGCCATCCGCTGGTGCAGCGCATCGTCGAAGCCTACGAGCGCTTCGAGACCCGTGCCGAAGCGGCCAAGGAACCCCCGCGCGATGCTTGAGCTAGACCTGCAAACCGCCACCGAGGCGCCCGCGCCGAGCGAAGCCGAATTCCGCCGCTGGTGCGAACTGGCCCTGCGCCAGCGCACCGCCGACTCGGAAATGACCATCCGTCTGGTGGACGAGGCCGAAGGCCGCGAGCTGAACCGCACCTGGCGCCAGAAGGACTACGCGACCAACGTCCTTTCGTTCCCCGCCGAAGTGCCCGACGAGTTTCTCGACATCCCGCTGCTGGGCGACCTGGTGATCTGCGTGGCCGTGGTCGAGCGCGAGGCTGCCGAGCAAGGCAAGGCGCTCGACGCCCACTGGGCCCATCTGGTCATTCACGGCTGCCTGCATCTGCTGGGCTACGATCACATCGATGACGATGAAGCCGAAGAGATGGAAGCCCTGGAACGCGAGTTGCTTGCCGAACTGGGCTACCCCGATCCGTACGCGGACGACGAAACCGAAACATCCCCTACCGTTACGACAAAGGATTCAGAGTAATCGCTATGAGCGAAGATCGATCGAGCAACGGGCAGAAGTCATGGCTGGGCAAGATCACCCAGGCTTTTGCCCACGAGCCGAAGAACCGCCAGGAGCTGATGGAGCTGCTGCGCGACGCCCATCAGAACAAGCTGCTGGACAGCGAAGCGCTGGCCATCGTCGAAGGCGCCATCCAGGTCGCCGACCTGCAGGTGCGCGACATCATGGTGCCGCGTTCGCAGATGGTCAGCATCAAGGCGACCCAGACGCCCCGCGAATTTCTCCCCGCCGTGGTCGACTCGGCCCACTCGCGCTATCCGGTCATCGGCGAAAGCCACGACGACGTGATGGGCGTGCTGCTGGCCAAGGATCTGCTGCCGCTGATCCTCAAGGAGAACGGCGAGAGCTTCAACATCAAGGACCTGCTGCGCCCGGCCACCTTCGTGCCGGAGTCCAAGCGCCTGAACGTGCTGCTGCGCGAATTCCGCGCCAACCATAACCACATGGCCATCGTCATCGACGAATACGGCGGCGTGGCGGGCCTGGTGACCATCGAAGACGTGCTGGAACAGATCGTCGGCGACATCGAGGACGAGCACGACGTCGAAGAGGACAGCTACATCAAGCCGCTGCCCAGCGGCGATTTCCTGATCAAGGCCCTGACCCCGATCGAGAACTTCAACGAGTTCTTCGACAGCGAGTTCTCCGACGACGAGTTCGACACCGTCGGCGGCCTGGTGATGAGCGCGTTCGGGCACCTGCCCAAGCGCAACGAGATCACCGAGATCGGCGCTTACCGCTTCCGCATCCTGAACGCCGACAGCCGTCGGATCCACTTGCTGCGACTGACCCCAATCGCCCGCTGACCTCCAAGGATAGAAATGCGCTGGATAACCCGCCCCGGCTGGCCCGGTAACCTGCTGGCCGTGGCGGCCGGCGCAATCACCACCCTCTCTCTGGCGCCGTTCGACATCTGGCCGCTGGCCTTGCTGGCGGCGGGCCTGTTCTATGCCGGCCTGCGCGAGCTGAGCCCGCGCCAGGCGCTCGGCCGGGGCTGGTGCTTCGGCTTCGGCCTGTTCGGTGCCGGCACCAGCTGGATCTACTACAGCATCCACCACTTCGGCGGCGCTTCGGTGCTGCTGGCCGGTTTCCTGATGCTGCTGTTCACCGCCGCGATCGCCTGGTTCTTCGCCCTGCCCGCCTGGCTCTGGGCGCGCTGGCTGCGACGCAACGAAGCGCCGCTGGCCGATGCGCTGGCGTTCGCGGCGTTGTGGGTCGGCCAGGAGGCGTTCCGGGGTTGGTTCCTCACCGGTTTCCCCTGGCTGTACTCCGGCTACAGCCAGCTCGACGGCCCGCTGGCCGGGCTGGCGCCAGTGGGCGGCATGTGGTTGGTGTCGTTCGTCCTGGCGCTGACCGCCGCACTGTTCCACAACATGCCGCGCCTGCTCAGCGGCGGCCGCAAGGGTTTCTTGGCCGCCGGCCTGCTGTTGCTGATCGGGCCGTGGGTGGCGGGCGTCGCGCTCAAGGGCCACGCCTGGACCAGCCCGGCGGGCGCGCCGCTGAGCGTCGCCGCGATCCAGGGCAACGTCGAGCAGAGCATGAAGTGGGATCCGGCGCAGCTCAACGCGCAGTTGGCGCTGTACCGCGACCTGAGCTTCCGGTCCAAGCCGGTGGATCTGCTGATCTGGCCGGAGACCGCCGTGCCGGTGCTCAAGGAGTCCGCCGAAGGCTACCTGAACATGATGGGCACCTTCGCCGCCGAGCGTAAATCGGCGCTGATCACCGGGGTGCCGATCCGCCAGACCGTGCGCCACGAGAAGCGCTTCTTCAACGGCATCACCGTGGTCGGCGAAGGCGACGGCACCTACCTGAAGCAGAAACTGGTGCCGTTCGGCGAATACGTGCCGCTGCAGGATCTGCTGCGCGGGCTGATCGCGTTCTTCGACCTGCCAATGTCCGACTTCGCCCGCGGCCCGGCCGACCAGGCGTTGCTGCAGGCCAAGGGCTACCAGATCGCCCCGTTCATCTGCTACGAAGTGGTATACCCGGAGTTCGCCGCCGGCCTGTCCGCCCGCAGCGACCTGCTGCTGACCATCAGCAACGACACCTGGTTCGGCACCTCCATCGGCCCGCTTCAGCATTTGCAGATGGCGCAGATGCGCGCCCTGGAGGCCGGACGCTGGATGATCCGCGCCACCAACAACGGCGTCACCGGCCTGATCGATCCGTTCGGCCGCATCACCGAAAGCATCCCGCAGTTCGAGCAAGGCGTGCTGTACGGCGAAGTGGTGCCGATGCACGATCTGACGCCGTACCTGCAATGGCGCTCGTGGCCGTTGATCATCCTGTGCGTGCTGTTGTTCGGCTGGGCGCTGATGGCCGGGCGGATCTCCAAGACCCTCTGAAGGCTTCGCGGCGCCTTCACCGGCGCCATCGCCAGCAGGCTGGCTTGTATGCTGGTACTTGAAGGGAGGAGGAGGGACTAGGCTGGATTCTGACTGTTGACGCAGTACAGACCGTGGGAGATTTCGCCCCTTCCTC
>NZ_NEHZ01000014.1:0-190313 GCF_002112565.1 Pseudomonas sp. R25(2017) | reverse complement strand
CTCGATGCGGTACACCAGGCCGTGGATCTTGCCCTCGCCGGTGGCGCCGAAGGTGAGGACGCCGGGCTTGTGCAGCAGCTCTTCGAGGGCGAGGTCGGGACGGGCGCTGACCAGTTCGATGTCGAAGCAAAAAGCTTGGTTGAGGGCTTCGCGGCCAACGAAACTCACGACCTGGAGATCGTTTGAGACGCCTTCGAGGTTCAGGGTGATGTGCGTCGCGTTGGCATCCAGCATACCTTGGGCTCCTTCCTGGTGCCGCAGGGCGCAAGGCCCTGCGGGACTGAATCCATTCATGAAACGGCGCGGCTTCCGGTCGGGCTGACGAGGGTCAGGGGCGTCATTGGGGGGAGCGGGTGCCGGGCTGCCGGGGCAATCGATACGACGGAATCAAGATAGTCTGCAAAATGGCCGGATGCCACTATTCTGTAGTGCTTAAACGGAGCGTGGAACGGAATCCCATGATCATGCGCAAAGAACAAATGGACGCTTTCCGGCTTAGTTCGATCGACAGCTTCAAGCAGAGGGTGCGTACGCGGCTGGAGCCCTTTTACGCCGACCGGATCCAAGCCTTGGGAACCCAGTCCCTGGATGCCTTTGTCGACCAGGAGTTCGAACGGGCGAAGCGTTACCATGCCCTGACCGAAATGCAGTTTTTCACCTTCATCGAGTGCGCACTGTATTACGGGGCAGGGTTCATCGAGGCGGAGCAGAACTGGTGGGCTAAGGACTTTCTGGTCGTGGCGGACATTGACCCAGGCAGGCGCTACGAAATGGTCAGGCAGTACGCCGATTTGCGCTGTGGGGGGATGCTCTGATGTGTCGCGTCAAAGCCAACTCACCGGAAGACAAACCGATCGGCTCGATTATTGAGCCTTGTGAAAAAACGGGTGTTCTGTGTATTCGCGTTTACGACGACAAGGATCAACTGGTCGATGGTGTCTTCCTGAGAATCCGCGACGAACACAGCACCGAGCACACCGAGTTCGAACTGAATAGCAACGAGGAGGGCTCGTTTGTATCCCAGCCGACTCGGTACTTTCAGAAAGGCGGGTTACCTGAGGGGAACTACGAAGTGTTTTTGGTGAAGAAGGCCGGGATGGAGTTCAGCCCGACCCGCAGCACCACTAAGTTCGAAATTGTCCCCGGTTGTCACAGTGTCATCGACCTGGCTTTCATGCCGGAGATACAAGGTTCAATTCAGGATTTTATCGACATCCCGATCTTGGAGAACCGGGAGCTGATGTCTCAGATGGAGGCCGACATTCCGGATGATGCAACAAAGATGTATTGCAGCGATCAATGCATCGATTTTCCTACTCTGCTGGAACGGCTAAACCAGAATACGCCAAGCGAAAACAGCGAGATTACGCTTCTGGGGGTTCACCACATCATGCCGTTCAGTATCTTCAATGAACTGCGTACGGCGTTCGACGTGGTCGATTATTCGCGTACATCCACACGCCTTGGCGTCAGTCCGGTGGATTTGGACAGATTTTTGGGCGGGATGCACGACAAAGCAATGCAAGTGGTCTTCCTGGTTCCCCCGAAGCCTAGGTCACAACCTCACAAACGTACCTCGCAGGAATTTATCTGGTACAACGAAAACCCGGTTTGCAAAGCGCATGTGACCTTTGTTTTCGGTTCCTACAACGTTGTTTCTCAAGAGAACATTGATCTTTATCTCAAAGGCGACGATCAGAGCACACGAAAAAGACATCTGTTCCGGCAATACGCCCAAAGCCTGAAGCCTCAGCCTCCATGCCCGGAGGAGACGAGGGAAAGATTCAGGCTGGCCCGAGAAGAGTTCGAGTCATACAAGAATCTGCTTGCTCACGTGGAAGCAAACGACGGCGAGGAGATTGATATCGATTCGCTTTGAGTCGTTGCCGAAGTACATCACTTGCTGTCATTTGCCGCCGTCTGGCTTGCAGGCCGGATAGAGGATGTCCTCCGCCCGCATTCTTTTTGAACTCCCGGTTCACCGCAGCGCTCAACCCAACAAGCTGCTCCCCAAACCCATTTCCCGCGAGCGGCTACAGACCGGTTCAGCCGACAGGAGACCGACATGGCCCGCGCGATCTGGAAAGGTGCGATCAGTTTCGGACTGGTGCACATCCCGGTGTCCTTGAGTTCCGCCGTCGTCAGCCAGCGGCTGGATTTCGACTGGCTGGACAAGCGCAGCATGGAGCCGGTCGGTTACCGGCGGATCAACAAGGTCAGCGGCAAGGAAATCGACAAGGACAACATCGTCAAGGGCATCGAGTTCGAGAAAGGCCGCTACGTGGTCATCAGCGAAGACGAGATCCGCAAGGCCCGGCCCGAGGCGACCCAGACCATCGACATCTTCTCCTTCGTCGCGGCCGACGAGATTCCTCTCCAGCATTTCGACACGCCTTATTACCTGAGCCCGGACCGGCGCGGCGGCAAGGTCTATGCGCTGCTGCGCGAAACGCTGACGGCGTCCGGCAAGGTCGCCCTGGCGCGGGTGGTGCTGCATACCCAGCAACACCTGGCCCTGCTGCGCCCGCTGGAGGATGCGCTGGTCATGATCACCCTGCGCTGGCCCGACGAGGTGCGCAGCCTGGAGGGCCTGGAACTGGACGCCAGCGTCACCCAGCCCAAACTGGACAAGAAGGAACTGCAGATGGCCAAGCGCCTGGTGGACGACATGAGCAGCCATTGGGAGCCGGAGCAGTACCTGGACGATTTCAAGGACACCATCATGGCCCTGGTCGAAGAAAAGGCGAGCAAGGGCAAGATCGCCACCGTGGCCGCGCCGGAATCCGCCGCCGAGCGCAAAGAGGCCAACATCGTCGACCTGACCGAACTGCTCAAGCGCAGCCTGGGCGGCGACAAGGCCAAATCTGCGCCCAAACGCACGCGCCGCAAGGCGTCGTAGCGGGGCAGTCACCCAGGATCGTGGAGCCGCGCCATGGCCAAGTCCCTGACGGAATACCAACGCAAGCGCAACTTCGACGCCACCCCGGAACCGGCGGGCAAGCAGGCGCGCGGCAGCAAGGCCAAGGCGCTGCAGTTCTGCATCCAGAAGCATGACGCCAGCCATTTGCATTACGACTTCCGCCTGGAGCTCGACGGCACGCTCAAGAGTTGGGCGATTCCCAAAGGGCCTTCGCTCGATCCGTCCGTGCGGCGGCTGGCGGTGCATGTCGAAGATCATCCGCTGGACTACGCGACGTTCGAGGGGCACATTCCCGAAGGCCATTACGGCGCCGGGGACGTGATCGTCTGGGATCGCGGTGTCTGGATGCCGGAAGGCGATCCCCATGACGGCTACGCGAAGGGCAAGCTACGGTTTCATTTGCAGGGGGAAAAGCTCTCGGGAGCCTGGAACCTGTTCCGCACCCGGCTGGCGGGCAAGAAGGAGCAGTGGCTGCTGGTCAAGTCCGATGACGATCAGGCCCGGGCCGAATCCGACTACGACGTGCTGGAGGCGCGCCCGGACAGTGTCTTGAGCGACCGCACGCTGATCGCGGAACCGCCGAAAGCGGCCGCCGCCAAGCCTAAGGGCAAGGCCGCCCCTGCTTCGGCGCTGCCGGCGTCGCTCAAGCCCGAGCTGGCCACGCTGGTGGATTCGCCGCCCGCCGGCGACTGGTGCTACGAGATCAAGTTCGACGGTTACCGCATGCTGGCCCGGATCGACGGCAAACAGGTGAAACTGTTCACCCGCAGCGGCCTGGACTGGACGGCGAAAATGCCCCGCCAGGCCCGGGCGCTGGCCAGGCTCGGGCTGAAGTCCGCTTGGCTGGACGGCGAGATGGTGGTGATCGGCGATGACGGCATCGCGGATTTCCAGGCGTTGCAGAACGCGTTCGATGAGCAGGCCGATGCACGTATCGTCTATTACGTCTTCGATGCGCCGTTCCTGAACGGCGAGGATCTGCGTGACCGTCCCCTGAATGAGCGCCGCGCTGCGTTGCAAGCCGTGCTCACGGATGAAAAGGCCCCGGAGCTGCGTTACTCCGAGTCCTTCGACCAGCCTGTCGCGTCCTTGCTGGCGAGCGCCTGCGACATGAAGCTCGAAGGGTTGATCGGCAAGCGGGCCGACAGCCCCTATGTCAGCCGCCGAAGCCCCGACTGGATCAAGCTCAAGTGCAGCCAGCGGCAGGAATTCGTGATCGTCGGCTACACCGAGCCCAAAGGCTCCCGCAGTGCCTTCGGCGCTCTGTTGCTGGCCTTGCACGACAAGGACAGCGGCACCTTGCGCTACGCCGGCAAGGTCGGCACCGGGTTCAGCGCCACGACGCTGCAGCACATTCACTCACGCCTGAAGCCGTTGACGGTGAGCGGCAGTCCATTGAAGAAAACCCCGGCCGGCATTTCGGCCCGTGAGGTGCATTGGGTCAAGCCGCAACTGCTGGCCGAAGTCGCTTACGGCCAAATGACCCGTGACGGCGTGGTGCGCCATTCGGTGTTCCATGGTTTGCGCGACGACAAGCCCGCCGACACCGTGGCAGCGGAACGCCCGGCGCCGGCGCCGGCGAAGGCGAAAGCCAAGGGCCGCCCGGCCGACGGCCGCTGGCACCTGACCCATCCCGACCGCATCGTCGACGCCAGCAGCGGCGCCACCAAGGGCCAGGTCGCCGAGTATTACGCCCAGGTGGCGGACTGGATCCTGCCGCACCTGGCCCAGCGCCCGGTGGCCCTGGTGCGCGCACCGGACGGCCTGGCCGGCGAACTGTTCTTCCAGAAGCACGCCGCGCACCTGGCCATTCCCGGGCTGCGTCAGTACTCGAAGGCTGAGGCGGGGCAGGTGGCGATCGTCATCAATCAACTGCCGGCGCTGATGGGTGCGGTGCAGATGAATACGCTGGAGCTGCACACCTGGAACGCCACGGCCAAGGACTTCGACAGGCCGGACCGGCTGATCCTCGACCTCGACCCGGATCCGGCGCTGCCGTGGAAGATGATGGTCGAGGCCACCGGCCTGACGTTGACCCTGCTCGATGAGCTCGGCCTGCAGGCGTTCCTCAAGACCAGCGGCGGCAAGGGCATGCACGTCGTGGTGCCGCTGGTGCGCCGGGCCGGCTGGGATGAGGTCAAGGCCTTCAGCCAGGCCATGGTTCAGCACCTGGCCGCGTTGTTCCCCGAGCGGATCTCGGCGGTCTCCGGGCCGAAAAACCGTGTGGGCAGGATCTTCATCGACTACCTGCGCAACGGCCGGGGCGCCACCACCGCCTGTGCTTATTCGCTGCGGGCCCGCGAGGGGCTGCCGGTGTCCGTGCCGATCCACCGCGATGAGCTGGCGGACATCAAAGGCGCCGGACAATGGACCCTGTTCAATCTGGCGCAGCGGTTGGGTGAGGTGGAAGACCCTTGGGCCGGGTACGGCGACGTGCGCCAGTCGATCACTGCGGCGATGCGCAGACAACTGGGTCTCAAGAAACAGGCATGAAGCGGCTAGCTTGAGCCGGCTTCTTCGCCGCGCACCAGGCTTCGCAGGTAGCCGGCAAAACCGTCCCGGGCCCGCCCCTCAAGGCGAGCGCTGGTGACCACCCGCGGCCTCTGGCTCCAGGAGATGCTGGCGCCCGACCGCTCGAAGTCTTTGACCAGGCACACGTCCTCGTCCACCGGCAGATGCTTGAACCCGCCGGCCCGCAGGTACGCCACGGCGCAAAAGCCCAGGTTGGCGCCATGAATGTGGCGATGGTTCTCCGCGTGGGTATAGGCGTCGGCGTAGCGCTGCCGGATCGCCAGGCCGATCCCGCCCCAGTCGCGCACATGCACCGTGCCGCAGACCATGTCCGCTTCGAGCGACAACTGGGCCACCAGCCAGTCCGGTGCCACTTCGCTGTCCGCGTCGGTGCAGGCGATCCAGCGTGCGCCCAGGGCGATCAAATGGCTGACGCCGACACCCCGGGCATAACCGACATTGCGGGCGCTGACGCTCAGGCATTCGACGCCGGCATCTGCGGCGATGGCGCCGCTGCCGTCGACGCAGTCATCGAGCACCAGCAGAACCTGCACGGTTTCCCCGGCCAGGCCAGGATGGCATGCCGCCAGGCACAGGGCGCGCAGGCAGTCGGCCAGCAGCGCTTGCTCATTGTGGGCCGGCACCACGACCCCGATCATGGCGCGCGCTCCGTCAGGCTCTCGCGGTCAGCGACGGACAGCTCGTTGCCTTCCCAGACCTCCAGCAGAAAGTCCGCTTCCTCGTGGCGCACCGAACGGTTCAGGTGCAGGTGTTCGTGCAGGCACGCATGCACCTGGTCGCCGGTCTGCGGGCACACCGCCACCGGATGCCGCCAATGGCAGGCGAGCAGGGCACCATCGGCGGTGAGCGCGGCCCTCACCCGCTCGACCATCCGGCGTAGATCCGCAGCGTCGAGGTAGTAGCCCAGTTCGCTGATGACGATCAGGTCGAACGCGCCGCCGGGCCATTGGTCCGGCACACGGGCCTGATAGGCGCGGGCATGGCCGGCGTCCTGCAGGCGCTCGGCCGCAAGCGTGACCGCGAGGGCCGAGACATCGCAGCACAGCAGCCGGTCGCAACGCTGCGCCAGCCTGACGCTCAGCTCGCCGTTGGCACACCCGGCCTCGAAGCCGCGGCGGTAGCGGTGTTGCGGCAGCGCGGCCAGGGCGATGTCGCGCTTGCGTCGTTCGTACCAGCGTTCACGCATGGACCAGGGATCGGGGCTGCGGCTGAACAGATGGTCGAAATAGGCATTGGCGACGCTCATAGAAACACCACTTCAAAGTCGTGCAACAGACGCTCCAGGGTTCTGGGCGTCAGCACGGGAGGGTTGCCCGATGCCGGATCGGGTTCGGTCTGGCTGACGAAGGCCTGCACCGCATGCCGCTTGCGCGCCAGGGCCGCTTCGTCCATGAGCACCTTGCGGGCGCGTCGCCAGGGGATGCGCGGATCTTGTGCAGAGGCCCAGTGCCAGGCCCAGATGGGTACCTCCAGCAAGCGTGCGCCGATCTGTCTCGTCGCGGCGGCACTGGCGCGGCCGACGGCTTCATGGTCGCAGTGGCCGTCGTGGCGCCAGGTGGTGAAGACGGTGTCGCCGGGACGCAGGCAGTCCAGCAGGACGTTCGTCAGCACCTGCTCATGGCGCGCGACGGCCGTGTCGGGAAAGCCGCCGTGCAGCCAGGTCAGTCGCTCGTCCGGGACGCCGAGACGGGTGAGGGCCTGCGCGCATTCCTGCCGACGGGTCGCCCGCAGGCGTTGGGGCGTCCACCAGCGGGAATCGGGATGGCTGGCTTCTCCGTCGGTCACCGACACCAGGAGGATGTGCCGGCCTTCACGGGCGAGCGCCTGCAGCAGTCCGCCGCAGCCCAGCACTTCGTCGTCCGGATGGGGCGAAACGATGACCGCGCGCGATCCGTTCGGCACCAGCGCCTGCGCCTGGACCGACGCGACCTCGGCGAGCCGGCGCGACGCCTGCCAGGCCTCGGGCGAGGTGCCTTCGCCGGAGATCGGATCGGCGCTCATGGCATCCAGCTCCCCGGCAGCTCGCGGGCGACGACCGCGCCCAGCGCCGCGCGGTCGCGCTCGGCATGGCTTTGCCGCAGGTACACCGGCAGGTCGCACAAGTGACGGGCCAGATGGGCATCGCGGCAGTAGGGGGTTGCACCCAGTGCCCGTCCCACGTGGCTGATCACCTGTTCGGCGCTGTGTTCGCACTGGGCCCGCAGGCGTTGTGCGGGAAGAAAGGCATCCGCGTCGGGATGACGGTCTATCCAGTGCGCCGTGACGCGCAGCAGGTTCGCGGTGCAATGCAGCGAGCAATCTACCGCGCCCAGGTGCGCCAGGCTGTGCGGTTCCTCGCTGCGGGCACAGTGCGCGCGCAAGGCTTCCGCAATGATTTGAGCCGAACCGAACCAGCAGGCAGCGATGCCGGCGCCGCCGTGCCAGAAGCCGGCTCGCGCCAGATAGCCGCCCGGTGGCCCGACCGGACGCCCCCGCGCGCCCTCGAACTGCACTTCCACGCTTTGCGTGGCCGACATCCCGACAGCTAGCCAACCCTTGTCCGTGACCCGCACGCCGGGTTGATCAAGCGCGACCGCCACCAGTTGCTGCCGGCCCTCCGGGTTCCAGGCCGTGACCAAGGCGTGGCTGACGGTCGCGGCGCCGGAGCACCAGGCCTTGACGCCCTGCAAGTGGACGAACCCGCCGGGGTGGGCTGTCCGGACGGTGACCCGCGCCTGCGGCGGCTCCGCCGCCCACATGCCCCACGTACTGCCTGAGGGGATGGCCGGCGCCGCCCAGTGACGCATGATCGCCAGCGCATCGGTGTGGCCCTCGTAGAGCTTGCACAGGCTGAGGTCGAAGGCCGCCACCCGCGCCAGGGCTTGCCAGCGCAGCAGCGTGTTGCCCTGTCCCGGCAGGGGCAGGTCATCCAGGCTGCTGCGGCACAGCGTCTGCAAGACGTGCGCCAGCGCCTGGGGCGTCAAGGTCGGTGGCAGCGTTTGCGCCTGCAAGGCGGCCACCAGGTCGGTTAACGAAAAGCGGTGGGGTTCACTCATGTCCGTATTTCTCTCACTCGGCGCGGCAGGCCGGCTGTGGCTCAGCGCCCGGTGAGGAGCAAGACAGGCTCGTGGGCGATGGCCTGACGGGGTTTTCCTGCGGTCAACGGTCGGGGACGCTCGGACGGTGCGACAGGCTCGGCAAACGTTTCGTTCACCAAGCGAAGATGCTCCTTGGCCTCCTGAAACTTTTCTTCGGCCTTGTTGCGCAGCAGGTGGTACTGCTCAAAGGTGTCGACGTTCGGGCGGACGTCGGCGATCAGCGCGAAGGCCTCTGCATTCAGGGCATGGGCCTGGCGGATCAGGCGCTGGTTCTGTTCCAGGGCGAACTCGCGGCAAGCGCGGGTCTGGGTGTGCTGGCGGGGACTGGGCATGATGCGTTTCCTGATGGGCGAAAGTGGGAGGGCGGGCCGGCAGGCCGGCATGGGGATCTACAGGATCGGCTTGCCTCCGGTCACGCCGAACCGCGAGCCGGACACGTAGCTGGACTCGTCGCTGGCCAGCAGCACGTAGAGCGGCGCCACCTCCACCGGCTGCCCCGGACGCCCCAGCGGGGTGTTGTCGCCGAAATGCGTCACCTTGTCCGGCGGCATGGTGGACACGATCAGCGGTGTCCAGATGGGGCCGGGCGCAACGCTGTTGACCCGGATGCCTTGCTCGCCCAGCAATTGGGCGAGGCCTGCGGTGAAGTTGGCGATTGCGCCTTTGGTGGTGGCGTAGGCGAGCAGGGTCGGGTTGGGCGCATCGGAGTTGATCGAACTGGTGTTGATGATCGAGCCGCCCGCCGGCATGTGTGGCACCGCGGCCTGGCAGAGGCGGAAGATCGCCGTGATGTTCACATCGAACGTCATCAGCCATTCTTCGTCGCTGATGTCGGCCAGCGTGGGGTGTGTCATCTGGTAGGCGGCGTTGTTGACCAGAACGTCGATGCGGCCGAAGCGTTCCACCGTGCGGGCGACGATGTCGAGGCATTGCTGCTTGCGGGCCAGGTCGCCCGGCAGCAGCAGGCATTGGCGGCCGGCCTGCTCGACCCAACGGGCGGTTTCCTGTGCGTCTTCGTGCTCGTCGAGGTAGGCGATCGCCACGTCCGCCCCTTCGCGGGCGAAGGCAATGGCGACCGCGCGGCCGATGCCGCTGTCGGCGCCGGTGATCAAGGCGGCCTTGCCGGTCAGCCGGCCCGCCCCGCGGTAACTTTGCTCGCCGCAGTCCGGTCGGGGATCCATCAGTGTTTGGCAGCCTGGAACCGGTTGCGGCTGAGGCGGGAAGGGTGGGCGGGGATAAACAGGCATGGCGGCATCTCCAGATGAACGACGGGGCGTGACGTTCCGTTCAATTGGGAGCCGGGCGGCGTGAATTAAGTTGAGAATTATTGGCAAAACAGCGACGGACGGTCGAGATGCAGTCCTGGGCTTTAGCGGATGCCGGAAAGCGAACACCGCACGTCGTGCATCGGGAACACCTGCCTCTGCTCGTGCCTCAACCGGTGAAACGGGCACAAGAGGGCAAGGCAATGTTCGATGAAACCAACAGAAAGAAAGCCATGGCCGAATGGCTGCACATGCTGCGTGAGGCAGAGATCAGGATGTCCGCACAGGAGCAGTATGACGAGCTGCTGAAAATGGCCGACGCCATGCAGGCAGAGGGATTGATCACCGGCCAGGAGTGGCGGCAGCTGACGCGCGATGCCGGGGTGGTCTTCGCCCAGACCCGAACGGATCTCGGCGGATGGGCCTAGGGCGGCAGCGGCAGGACGGTCTGACTCAGCTTCCGTCCTGCTGACTCCCTTCGTCCGACGATTCGGCGTCCTTTTTCTGGGCGTCCGGGTCGGCTCCCGAGTTCGATCCCGAGGCTTCCTCGCCTTTTTTGTCGGCCTTGTCGTCTCCGGCGGCCGAGCCGCCTTGGTTCAGGCCCGGCACGGCGCTGGGGGGAACGGCGGATTCTTGAGCGGCTTTCTCGGCCGCCATCGCGAACAGCGGGCAGGACGACAACAGACCGGCCAGCGTCAGCACCGTGATTTTTCTGTTCATGGGGCACCCCTTTTTTTCAGCCTCGGGCATACCGCGTTGGAACGCCGGGCGAAGGCAAAGGTGCGGGTCGGCTGACCGGCGGCAGGACGCAACCGTCAATGGAGATGGGAGGTTTGCCGCGACAGGACCATTTCCTGGAGGATTTCCCGGGCCAATCTGGTGATACCGGCGTCGTCCCGGTACTTCGCTCGGTCGATGCTGGCGATGGTGAACTGGTGGCCGTCCGGCCCTGTCACCTCGACGGACAGGCTGCCGTCCTCGTTGATCGAGCAGGCGACGGCGCACTGCGGGAGGCGATCCAGCAGCACGCTTTCGAGTTCATTCTTGTTCAGGGTGTCCATGTTCCGTTCATCTGCGCTGCCCACGGCAAGGTAAGGCTAGACGCTGAGGGGGCGATGTAAAGAGTGGCGCAATGATTCCATCGGGCCGGCCCATTTCGGCCGACCGTGCAGCAATAGCCGCGCTGCCTGGGCGGTCATGACCGCCGCCAAGCCATAAGGGTGCGGGTGTTGCCCCCGGGCTGACAAATTGCGCCGCCCGGTCAGGCATCCACGGGCGACATCTAAACGCCCGGATCACCTGAACCGTGGCAACGGCCGGTCCACAGGCTTTAGCGCCGAGAGGGTGCTGCGGATCAGCGGCGTGTCCTTCTCGATGTCGTTCAGACGGTCGCGGATGCGCAGGGCGGTGGGGTGGCCGCCTTGGTGGTCGACCCAGTCGGCGATCTCTTTGCAGGCCGCCGCCAGGCGCGCCTGCCGCGCGTCGAGCAAGGTGAGGAGGGTAGTGATGGACTCTTTTTCGGACATGGAGCACCTCCGTTCATGAAACCGCTGCGCAGCAATGGAGAGTCAGCAAAAAAGCCCGCGACGCGCGAGCTCTCCGCCATGGGGCGCCGCTCCTTCAGCTGGTTTCAGTATAGACCCGCAAACGGGCGGCATCAGCCGCGGTTCTGGCGGGCCGGTAACGGTGAACTGGCTGCGTTGAGCCGGCGGCATTCGCGCCGGGCGTCTTCCTCAAGGTCGTAGCCGTCGCCGATGAATCCGCCGGTGCGCGTGTCGCAGATGCGGAACCAGCCGATGGCCTCGGCGGGTTCGTGCAGGCTTTCCCCGGCGCGCCGACCGTGGATGATGATCCGGTTGCAGCGCTTGACGATGAAAATGTCTTCCATGGCGTCACCACAGCGAATTCGTGTCAGATCAACTATAGAACCCTGTGCCGAACGTGCAAAAGACGGACAGGCCAGTTCGTCGGCCAGCGGCTCAAACCGCCTCCGTCATGCCTTCGCGTTCCAGGAACATCGCCAGCGCGACCTCATCGGCGCGCAGGCCCTTGCGCACCCGCGGGCGCGGCAGCCCGTTCAGTTCGCCGAGCATGAACCGCTCGATCAGCGCCGGGTGGATGTAGCACTTGCGGCACACCGCCGGCGTGTTGCCCAGCGCGCGGGCGACTTGCTTGATCATTTCCACGACTTGACGTTTGGCCTCGGCTTCGGACTCCCACCGCAGTTCACGCAGGATCGCCAGCGCCAGGGCGCTGCCGGCCCAGGTGCGGTAGTCCTTGGCGGTGAACTCCGCGCCGGTCAGGGCTTGCAGGCAGGCATTGACGTCGGAGGACGTGACGGTGTGCCGCTCGCCGTTTTCGTCCAGGTACTGGAACAGGTTCTGGCCGGGCAGCTCAAGGCAGCGTCGGACGATTCGCGCCAGGCGCCGGTCCCTGACGGTGATCCGGTGCTCGATGCCGCTCTTGCCGCGGAACTGGAACAGGATCGCGCTGCCGTTGACCTCGACGTGCCGGTTGCGCAGGGTGGTCAGGCCGAACGAGCGGTTGTCCCGGGCATACTGCGCATTGCCGACGCGGATCAACGTGGCGTCCAGCAGCGTGATCACGGTGGCCATGACCTTGTCGCGGCTGAAGCCGGGCGGCAGCAGCATGGCTTCCAGCCGTTTGCGCAGTTTCGGCAGCGCCAGGCCGAACGCGCGCAGGCGCCCGTACTTGTCGGCGTCGCGCACTTCCCGCCAGCGCGGGTGGTAGCGGTACTGCTTGCGGCCCCGGGCATCGCGTCCGGTGGCTTGCAGGTGGCCCTTGGCGTCGGGGCAGATCCACACGTCAAGGTAAGCCGGCGGTATCGCCAGGGCGTTGATCCGGCGGATCTCGTCGGCATCGGTGATGCGCCGGCCTGCCGGGTCGAAGTAGCAGAACGTGCCGCGCAGCTTTTTGCGAGTGATGCCGGGGCGGTTGTCATCAACGTAATGCAGGTCAGGGGGCAATGTGTCGGTTGGCACGGTCTCGGCCATGGCGGGCTTCCTGGTGACGGGTCAAGGGCTGTCATGGCGATTGACAGCGGGCCCCGTCCGTCGTGCCCGGCCGTTTACGCCAGCACAGCGACGGCCTTGATCTGTGCCCACAGCCGTTGGCCGGGGTGCACGCCCAGCTGATCCCGGGAAAACCGCGTGATCCGCGCCAGCAGCGGCGTGCCGCCGGCGTCCAGGCGGATCAGGACGTGCGCGGCGTTGTCCCCGGCCAGTTCGCTCACCACCGTGACCGGCAACCGGTTGAGGATGCTGCTGTGCTCCGGATCCTCTAGCGCGAGGCTGATGTCCCGGGCCTGCACCTTGCAACGCAGCGGCTGGCCGATGTCCATCGGCGCATGGGCCACGCGGATGTTCATCCGGGTGTTGGGCAACTGCAGGCTGAGCAATTGGTAGTTGGCGTCGTAGGCACTCACTTGGCCTTCGATCACGACGCCCGCATCGTCGCCCTGGGCCAGCGGCAGGTCGAGGCGGGCCAGGGTCTCGCCGATCGGCCCGCTGGCCAGGGCCCGGCCGTCGCTGAGCAGCACCAGGTGATCGGCCAACCGCGCCACTTCGTCCTGGGCATGGCTGACGTACAGCACCGGAATGTCCAGTTCGTCGTGCAGGCGTTGCAGGTAAGGCAGGATTTCGTTTTTGCGCTGGCTGTCGAGGGCGGCCAAGGGCTCGTCCATCAACAGCAGCTTCGGGCTGGTCAGCAGCGCCCGGGCGATGCCGACGCGCTGGCGTTCACCGCCGGACAGGTTCTGCGGATGCCGATCCAGCAAGTGGCCGATCCCCAGCAGTTCGGTGGCCTGGCGCAGATCGACCCGGCGCAGCGGCCGGGCGATGCGCTTGAGGCCGAACTGCAGATTGGCCAGCACCGACAGGTGAGGGAACAGGCTGGCCTCCTGGAACACGTAGCCCAGCGCGCGCTTGTGCGGGGGCACGAACAGGCCGTTGTCGCTGTCCTGCCAGACTTCGTCGTTGATCCGGATGAAGGCGTTCTCGGCGCGTTCCAGGCCTGCGATGCAGCGCAGGCAGGTGGTCTTGCCCGACCCGGACTGGCCGAACAGCGCCGTCACACCGCGGCCGGGCAAATGCAGGTCGACGTCCAGGCTGAAGCCTGCATAGGAGAGGTTCAAGCGCGCATCGATCATCCGTCAGCTCCAGCCGGCGCGGGTCTTGCGGCTGGAATAGAGCGCCAGCAGCACCAGGAACGAAAACACCAGCATGGCCCCGGCCAACCAATGGGCCTGCGCATATTCCATGGCCTCGACGTGGTCGTAGATCTGCACCGAAACCACGCGGGTCTTGTCGGGAATGTTGCCGCCGATCATCAGCACCACGCCGAATTCGCCGACGGTGTGGGCAAACCCGAGGATCGCGGCGGTGATGAAGCCAGGGCGGGCCAGCGGCAGGATCACGCTGAAGAACGTGTCCCAGGGATTGGCGCGCAAGGTCGCGGCCACTTCCAGCGGGCGGGTGCCGATGGCGGAAAAGGCGTTCTGCAGCGGCTGCACCACGAACGGCATGGAATACAGCACTGAGCCGACCACAAGGCCGGTGAAACTGAACGTCAGGGTGCCGAACCCCAACCATTGGGTGAACTGGCCGATGAAGCCGTTGGGCCCCAGCGCCAGCAACAGATAGAAGCCGATGACGGTCGGCGGCAGCACCAGGGGCAGGGCCACCACCGCACCGACGGGACCGCGCAGCCAGGAGCGGCTGCGCGACAGCCACAGGGCGATCGGCGTGCCGACCACCAGCAGGATCGCGGTGGTCAGGGACGCCAGTTTCAGCGTCAGCCAGATCGCCGCGAAATCGGCGCTCGTCAGCGACATTTACAGCTGATAACCGTAGGACTTGATCACCGCAGCGGCTTTCGGGCCTTTGAGGTAATCCACCAGGGCCTTGGCGGCGGCGCTGTCCTTGCCTTTGTTCAGGATCACCGCGTCCTGCTTGATCGGATCATGCAGGCTGGCCGGAACGATCCACACCGAACCGCTGCTGACCTTGCCGTCCTTGTAGATCTGCGACAGGGCGACGAAGCCCAGTTCGGCGTTGCCGGTGGACACGAACTGATAGGCCTGGGTGATGTTCTGGCCTTCGACGATCTTGGCCTTGGTGGCCTCGGTCAGTTTCAGCTTCTCCAGCACCTGGGTCGCGGCCAGGCCGTAAGGCGCGGCTTTCGGGTTGGCGATGGACAGGTGCTGGTACTCGTTCTTCTTCAGCACGTCACCCTTGGCGTCGACGTAACCTTCCTTGGCCGACCACAGCGCCAGGGTGCCGACGGCGTAGGTGAAGCGCGAGCCCTTGACCGTGTCGCCTTCTTTTTCGAGTTTTTCCGGCGTGGTGTCGTCGGCGGACAGGAACACTTCGAACGGCGCGCCGTTCTTGATCTGGGTGTAGAACTGGCCGGTGGCACCGTAGGCGGCCACCAGTTTGTGCCCGGTGTCTTTCTCGAAGTCGGCGGCGATGGCTTGGATCGGCGCGGTGAAGTTCGCCGCGACGGCCACTTGCACTTCATCGGCCTGGGCGGCGCCCACGGTGAAGACGGCGATCAGGGAAGCCAGGCAAGCGGGGGCAAGACGTGAGGCACGAATGGTCATGTAACAGCTCCGTGGTTGGCGTGTGCAGTGGGCAGTGGTTGTTGGAGGGGAACTGCGCCGATGCGAGGGGGATTCGCTATATAGGCGACTATATAGCGAAATGCCTCCAAACGGAATGCGTGATTCGGTGCCGGGCGAAGGGTTGGAGCCTCCGCCCGCCCCCGGATCACCGGCCTGCCAGTTTCGCCAATGCGCCTTCGGCCAGTTGCCGGGTCAGCTCGGCGGTGCCGATCTCCCGCCCGAGCGTGAACGCCTGGCCGGCCCACAGGTTGCTGAACTCCGCTTCGGCCTTGGCCCGCAGCGGCATCAGCGCACCGCCGGCCAGCGGAAACGCCGGCGCCATGGCCGACATCGGGCCCACTTCGCGCATCACCCGGTTGAGGATGCCCCGGGCCGGGCGGCCGGTGAACAAGTTGGTGATGGCGGTCTCGCTTTCCTTGGCGGTGCGCAAGGCCTTGTGGTGCGAGGCGCTGATCCTGGCCTCCGGCGTGAACAGATAGGCGGTGCCCACCTGCGCCGCCGAGGCGCCCAACAGGAAGGCGGCGGCAACGCCCCGCGCGTCGGCAATCGCGCCGGCGGCGATCACCGGCACGTTCACCGCGTCCACCACCTGCGGCACGAGGGCGAAGGTGCCGACCTGGCTGCTCAGGTCATCGCTGAGGAACATCCCGCGATGGCCGCCGGCCTCGTAGCCCATGGCGATGATCGCATCGCAGCCGTTCTGTTCGAGCCAGACGGCCTCATCGACGGTGGTGGCCGACGACAGGATCTTCGCGCCGGTGGCCTTGACCCGGTCCAGCAGGGTTTTCTCCGGCAGGCCGAAGTGGAAGCTCACCACTTCAGGCTTGAATTCTTCCAGCACCTCGCACGCCGCCGCATCGAAAGGCGCGCGGTTGGAGACCGGGGTCGGTGCGTCGAAATCGACGCCCAGTTCGCGGTAGTAGGGCTCAAGCAGGTTTTTCCAGTCCCGGGCGCGCTGCTCATCGGGGGCCGGAGGCTGGTGGCAGAAGAAGTTGACGTTGAAAGGCTTCGACGTGCCTTGGCGGATGTTTCTCAGCTCTTCACGCAACTGGTCGATGCTCAGCATCGCGGCAGGCATCGAGCCGAGGCCGCCGGCGTTGCAGGCGGCGATCACCATGGAAGAGTTGGTGGCGCCGGCCATCGGGCCCTGGATGATCGGCAGTTCGATGCCGAAGAGGTCAAGAATGCGGGTGTCTGGCCATTGGCTCATGGAAAGGGTTCTCCGAACGACAAAACGGGCAGGGACGGCAGAGCCGGTTTTGTACCAGCAAAACCGGCTGCAAGGCCAGCCGGGATTTGCGGCCCTCAGCGTCGGTGGAACCCGCCGCCACCGCCGCCGAAGGAACGGTTCATGACCCGCGAGGAGTCGTGGAATTCGTTCAGGCGCTGATTGCCGAAGTTGCGGGCGGCGGACTCGCGGTTGAGGTTCTGCAGTTGCGCCGTGTTGTTGACCGGCGCGCGGGTGGCGCCGCCCTTGACCATCGATTGCCAGCCGTCGTCGGTTTTCTTGTAGACATTGCCGTCGTGCCCGGCATACACGTTGTCGCCGATGCGCGCAGCGCCGCCGTCGCGCCCGTGGATCCCGCCGTACTGGGTGGTGTTGCCGGTGTTGGGGTTGTACACGGCGCCCCGGCTGGCGGTGACCTGAGTGCCGGTGCGCGCATTGCCGGCCGTGACCCGCTGGCCGGCGATGGCGCCGCCCTCGGGGCCCACCGCCGCGCCGCTGCGCCCGGCGGCGTAGTTGCCGGTGTAGACGTTGTGCACCGCGCCACGCTGGCCTGCCGCCGAGACGCCGGTGCGCGAGTTGTAGGAGGCCCCGACCTGTCCCGCCCAGCGGTTGCCGGTCCAGGCGTTGTAGCCGCCGCCGTAGCGGCTGACCGTCGCCCGGTCGCCCCATTGCCTATAGATATTGCCGGTGGTGCCCGCCCAGCCGCCCGGGCCCCAGGCTACGGCGCCGCCACGGTAGCCGTAGGCGGCACCACCCCAGGCCAGTGGCGCCGGATACAGGTGCGGGCCCCAGGCATAGCCCCAGCCGTAGTTGCCCCACCACGGATAGGCGCCCCAGCCCCAGCCCATCGCCACGGTGCTGCCGCCCCAGCTCCAGCCGAAGCCGAAACCGAAGGTCCAGCCGGTCCACGGTGTGTAGCGGATGGCGACGCCGAATCCGTACGTCACCGGCGGCCCGTACCACACGCTGCCGACCCAGGGCGTGTACGGATACCCCGTGCCGTAGACCACCACGCCGGTGGCCGGATCCAGCGTGGAGCCCTGGTAGCCGGGGGTGTAGCCGACGACCACGGTGTCGCCGCTCGATTCGTAGACTTTGACGTAGGTGAGGTAGTGCATGGGCGAACTGGGCGGGATCGAATAGATCACCGCCGGCACTGACCCTGCGACCGTCCACGGCCCGTTGACGCCGGTGGCCGTGAACCAGATGCCGTTCTCCACGGCGTACCAGCTGTTGGCGTCGACCCGGATGATCGGCGTGGCGCTGTTGATCACATATTGCAGCGGGGTGCCGGTGATGGCCTTGAGCTGAGGTTCGCCGTCGAAGGCGGGGGTGGTCATCTTGACTGCGCTTTTCTTGATCGCCGAGGTCTGCGGAATGGTCGCGGCGATGGCCGCTTCCTTGGCCTGCGGCGTGCCGGCCACCGAGGCCTTGACGTTTTCCTTCGGGCTGTCGTCGGGAATGTTGGCGAAGTCCGCCGGCAGCTTGTCGGCCGGGGTGAAGGTCCAGGGGCCGTTCATGTCGGCGGCGCGGAACCAGCGTCCGGAAATCAGCACGTAGCTGTTCTGGTCACCGATCTCCTTGAAGATGTGCCCGGTGGTGTTGCTGACATACAGCAGGCGCGTGCCCTGGATCGGCTGCCACTGCGCGGCGCCGTCGGTGACGATCAGTTCGGTCGGCATGGTGGCGACGAAGACTTTCGGCTGCGGCGGTTTGGCCAGGCTCGGCGCCTTGCCCTTGGGATCGCCCTGGCCGGTGAGCAGATCCACCTGGCGGCTGTCGATCGCGGCTTTCTTGGCCTTCTCCAGGTCGGCAGGCGGGGAGGCGAGGCGCGAATAGTCGCCGTTGAACCGGTCGGCGGCCATCCAGCCGTCGAACACATGCAGGTAATGCTTGCCTTGATCGTCCTTGAGCAGCAGCGGCCGGGTGTTGATCACCCGTTGCAGGCCGGTGCCTTCCACCGGTCGGTAGGCCGGTTCGCCGTCGATGTACACCAGCAGCGCCGGGACGTCCGAGCTGAGGATGGCGGGCGGGGTGTTCTCCAACGGCGCGGCGTCGGCCTTCTGCTCGGCGGCCAGCACCCCGACGGCGGCCTCCAGTTGATCGAGGGAAATGGTTTTCTTGCGGTTGGCGGCATCCTTCTGCAGCGCCGCGACCCAGGTGTCGGCCTGGCTTGCGTCGGCCGGGAAATCGGCCTTGATGAGGTTGTACTGATCGAGGGCGACCCAGCGCGTGGCCTTGTCCACCAGCGTGTGGGCGCTGAATTGGACGATGCCGTAGATGGATTTGCCGTCGGCGCCGGTAGCCTCGACGGCGGCGCGGGCCTTGAGGGTGTACCCGTCCCAGCTGTCGAGCTGCGGCTGGTAGACCGTCAGCTTGGCGTTGCCGCTGGTGATGACCTGCGGCCATGTCGGCTCGACCGTGGAGGTGTCCGGGCCTTTGGCCGCGGGCGCGGCCCAGACGCTACCCCAGGTGAACAGGCAGAGCATCAGGCAGGCAAACAACCGGCGCAAAGGGATCATGGTCAGTTCCATCGACGGGGCCTTAACGGGCGAAGGCGATCGTCGAAAAAGCATAGCCGCCCGCGATGGAATCACCCGGCGGATTCGCCGATTGGCGGAAAGTCGTGTGTGGCAATGTGTTGCAGTGTGGTATTTGAATGCCACGACCCCGAAACCCTTCCCAGCGAGGCAGTCATGTTCAACGGCATTCTGATCGACAAAGACGACAGCGGTTACCGCGCCAGCCTGCAATCCCTCGAAGACGGACAACTGCCGGACGGCAATGTGACGGTGCGCGTGGCGTACAGCACGCTGAACTTCAAGGACGGGCTGGCGATCACCGGCAGCAGCCCCGTGGTGCGCCAGTTCCCGATGGTGCCGGGGATCGATCTGGCGGGCACCGTGGAGGTCAGCTCGCACCCGGACTACAAGGCCGGCGACCCGGTGCTGCTCAACGGCTGGGGCGTGGGCGAAAGCCATTGGGGCGGCCTGGCGCAGAAGGCGCGGCTCAACGGCGATTGGCTGATTCCGCTGCCGAAGGCGTTTTCCGCCGCGCAGGCCATGGCTATCGGCACCGCTGGCTACACGGCCATGCTGTGCATCATGGCGCTGGAGCGCAACGGCGTGACGCCGGCGCAGGGCGAGGTGCTGGTGACGGGCGCCAACGGCGGAGTCGGCAGTTTCGCCATCGCCTTGCTGAACCGGCTCGGGTATCGCGTGGTGGCGTCCACCGGCCGTGTCTCCGAGCACGAATACCTGAAACGGCTGGGGGCCGGCGAGATCATCGACCGGGCGACCTTGTCCGAGCCCGGGCGGCCGCTAGCCAAGGAGCGCTGGGCCGCCGTGATCGATTCGGTGGGCAGCCACACCTTGGCCAACGCCTGCGCCAGCACCCGCGCCGAAGGCACGGTCGCCGCCTGCGGACTGGCCCAGGGCATGGATTTCCCGGCGTCGGTGGCGCCATTCATCCTGCGCGGCGTGACGCTGGCCGGGATCAACAGCGTGACCCAGCCCAAGGCCCGACGGATCGAAGCCTGGAACCGCTTGGCCAAAGACCTGGACTTCGCCCTGTTGCCGCTGATCAGCCACGAGATCGCCCTGAGCGAGGCCATCGCCGCAGCCCCCAAACTGCTGGCCGGCCAGTTGCGCGGACGGGTTGTGGTGGACGTCAATCGCTGACACAGTAAGCGCCTTCACGGCCCTGCGGGGCCGTTCTTCAAGCACACGGAACGGCGCTTTCGATGGATCTCAAACAACAGCATGTCGATGGTTTCACGGTGGCCGGGTTGCGGGTGCGCACCACCAATCACGCCGAGCATGCCGGGCACACGGCGAAGATCGGCCCGATGTGGGGCCGGTTCTTCCAGGAAGGTCTGGCAGAGGCCATTCCCGGCAAACTGACCGAGTCGCCGGTCTACGGCGTGTACTCGGCTTATGAGTCGGATGCGTCCGGGGCGTTCGATGTGACGGCGGGCGTCGCGGTCGCCGATCCACAGGGCGACTTCGAATCCGTGCGGGTCGAGAGCGGCGAATACCTGGTGTTCGAAGGGCAGGGCGCGTTGCCCGATGCCGTCATCGCCACGTGGGGACGGATCTGGCGTTACTTCGAAGCGAACCCTCAGATCAAGCGGCGCTACACCACCGACTTCGAGGCCTATACCGGCCCCGGCTCGGTGGCGGTCTACATCGGCATCCGCTAAGACTGCGCTTCGCGCTCAAGCAGCGCGCGCTTGCGTTCCACACCCCAACGGTAGCCCGACAGGTTGCCGTCGCTGCGCACCACGCGATGGCAGGGAATGGCTACCGCGAGGCTGTTGGCGCCGCACGCCTGGGCCACGGCGCGCACGGCCTTGGGTGCGCCGATGCGCTGGGCGATGTCGGCGTAGCTGGCGGTGCTGCCGGGCGGAATGTCCCGCAGCGCCTGCCAGACCCGCTCCTGAAACGCCGTGCCGCGTACGTCCAGCGGCAGGTCGAGGCCCAGCGCCGGCGCCTCGATGAAACCCACGACGCTGGCGATTAGTTGCTCGAATCCGCTGTCCGCGCCGATCAGGTTGGCTTGGCGGAATTTGTCCTGCAGGTCGCACACCAGTTGGTGCGGGTCGTCTCCCAGCAGGATCGCGCAGACCCCGCGCTCGCTCTGGGCCACCAGAATCGCCCCGAGGGAGCATTGGCCGACCGCGAAGCGGATGTCGTTGTTCTTGCCCGCCGCGCGGTAATCGCCGGGTTTCATGCCCAGCATTTGGTCGGCGCTTTCGTAGAAGCGGCTGTTGGAATTGAATCCGGCATCGTAGAGCGCATCGGTGACCGTGCCGCTGTCCGCCAACCGCTCCCGGACCTTGCGGGAGCGATGGGCCGCGCCGTATCCCTTGGGCGTCAGGCCGGTGACGGCTTTGAACACCCGGTGAAAGTGGAACGGGCTCAGGCCGGCGGCCTCGGCCAATTCATTGAGCGGCGGCAGGTGTTCGGCCGACTCGATCCGCCGACACGCCGCCGCCACCGTCGCCGCATGCTGGGCGGCCATGCTGCTCTGATCCTTGCCCGCCCGTTTGCTGGGGCGATAGCCCGCCGCTTCGGCCTCTTGCGCGGTGTCGAAGAACTCCACGTTCTGCGGCTTGGGCAGGCGCGCCAGGCTGCTGGGGCGGCAGTAGACGCCGGTGGTTTTCACGGCATACACGAACTGCCCGTCCGCCCGGGGATCGCGGGCGAGGACGGCGGCCCAGCGTGGATCGTCTTCAGTGTTCGGTGTCGCGCAAAGTGTTTTCATGATGATTCGTCCGTTGACCTGTTTGATTCAGGTTAACCAGCCTGGCTTTCGGCAACACTCCGGGGCTTGCGGTCAAATTCTGCGTGACGGCCCGGCGCAGCGGAAGGTCAGGTTCAGCCGTTGCTCGCCCAGGCACGGGTGATGTCCGGGCTTGACCGGCAGCACACCGTGGTAGCGCAGCCGGTCGACGCCGCCCCAGATCACCATGTCGCCGTGCAGCAGCGGGATGCGCCGGGTGCCGTCGGCGCGGGCGAAACCGCCGAACAGAAACGTCGCTGGCAATCCGAGCGAGAGGGAAACGATCGGTTCGGCGTAGTCCTTTTCGTCTTTGTCCTGGTGCAACGACATCTTCGCACCGGGTATATAGCGGTTGATCAGGCAGGAATCAGGCGTGAATCCGGCAAATCCCGCCTCTGCGGCCGCTGCGTGCGCCAGGTCGGTGAACGCCGCCGGCATTGCCGGCCAAGGCTGTCCGCTGAGCGGATCCACAGGGGAGTAGCGATAGCCGCTGCGGTCGGTGATCCAGCCCAGTGCGCCGCAGCTGCTGGTCGCCACGGACATGCTGAAGCCGCCGGGCGTCATCATGTGGCGCAGCGGCGCGTCCTTGAGGATTCTGTCCAGCGCGACGAGCAAGGGTTCGACACAGGGCAGGGCGAACCCCCGCAGCAACCACGACTGCTCGCCGATCTGCTCGGTGCGCGGCGGTTGCGGTTCGGTGTCGGCGAACAGGTCGAGGGTGG
Organism: Pseudomonas sp. R25(2017); assembly: GCF_002112565.1. Taxonomy (NCBI): domain Bacteria; kingdom Pseudomonadati; phylum Pseudomonadota; class Gammaproteobacteria; order Pseudomonadales; family Pseudomonadaceae; genus Pseudomonas; species Pseudomonas sp. R25(2017). The sequence continues at coordinate 167,645 of NZ_NEHZ01000014.1, read as the reverse complement.
TCGGTTGCATGGCCGTCATGTCGCGTCGTGAAAGATGATCCCGAGAGTATGCCGTCTGCCGCTGTGCAGGCGACTGACGCCGTGACGCATGGTCACCCGGTAGTCGCCGCGCACACCTTTGACCGGTCGCTGGTTGACGGCGAAGATCAAGGCGTCGCCTTGCCTAAGGTCCATGACCTGCGGACGGGACTGCATGCGCGGGCGTTGCTCGGTGAGGACAAATTCGCCGCCGGTGAAATCCTGCCCGGGCTCCGACAGCAGAATCGCCACTTGCAGCGGAAAGACATGCTCGCCGTAGAGATCCTGGTGCAGGCAGTTGTAGTCCTGCGGGCCGTATTGCAGCAACAGCGGCGTAGGACGACATTGACCGGCGGCATGGCAGCGCTCCAGAAACTGCGCGTGCTCGGCCGGAAATCGCTCCGTGAGCCCCATGCGTTCGCACCAGCGGTTGGCCAGCGGCACGAGGTGCGGATACAGGGCGCGCCGCAGGCGTTCGACCGGCGGCGGCAGCGGATAGGCGAAGTACTTGTATTCGCCGCGCCCGAAACCGTGGCGGGCCATGATGACCTGCGAGCGGAACGGTTCGCTTTGCGGATAGAGCGCGCTCAGGCGAGCGCAGGTCTCGGGGCGCAGCAGCGTGCGGATGATGGCGCAGCCGTCTTGGTCCAGCTGCCGCTCAAGCTCGGGCCAGTCGAGCGAATCCAGCGGGGAAGGGGTGGGCGGGTTCGACATTCCGGCTCCTTGGCGCAGTTCGGGGCGGTCAGTCTGTACGCAGGCCCGTCCCGCAGCACTCCGTTGCTTGCGGTCGAATGTGCGCCGGCGCCTTAAAGCGCCTTGCTGACTTTGATCTCGCTGATCACGTCGCCGCTTTGCCCGTGCAGGGCCTCCAGGGCGGCCTTGGCCTCGTCCGGCGTGCCATTTTCCAGTTGCGCGAATTCGAAGCGACGCTCGCCGTTGAGTTTGTACTTGATGACGTATTTGGTCGTTTGGGCCACGGAAGTCTCTGCCTGTCCAGGAATGAAGGGGCGGCTCAGCTGAGTTTGGAGCTGGAGCGGCGGATGATCTTGATCGAATGCGTCAGGTTCGGCTTGCGGGTTACGCTGATCGCCCGGCGGCTGACGGTGTCGATGGTGATGTTCCAGTAGCCGGTGCTGGGAGCGGTGATGCGTGCCGGGAATTTGTCGAAGGCGCCGCCGTGATAGGTGTGACGGCCGCCGTTCTTGAAGCTGCGGAAGTTGGCGTCGTTCATCAGGCGGATGTTGCAGGTCTGCGAGCACTGGATGACGACGATGTCGTCTTCGTTGAGGTGCTCGCGCTGGTGAATGAATTTCATGGGCGCCTCCAGAAGGGCTTTTTCTGCTAAATCAAAACGATAGCATGGGCTAGGGGCGCAGTTTATCAGCCCGGACGGGTTATTATCCCGCCGTCGGGCGCTGCTTTGACAATTTAAAACGGATTTTCGCGGTGCAATGCGCGATAAACGCAACAGGCCCCCGGAGAAAAACGGCATTCGTGCTGTCGGAGGGGCTTTATTGGAGGATATGTATGAAGTGGGGTGCGGTTTGGCTGCCGGCGGTGTTGGCAATGAGCGGTTGCGCGAGCGTTTCGGAGATCGACGCCACGTTGCCGACCATGAACGTGATTTCCGGCAAGAAACCCCATGAATTTGCCGGGTGCCTGGCGCAAAAGCTGGCGGACACACGTGGCGCCTTGCAGGTCGAGCCCCAGAAGGACGGCGTGCGGGTGATCGTCCCCGGCAAGCTGTCTTCAGGTCCTGCGGCGGTGTTCGACATCGAGGATCGCTCCGGCGGCAGCAGCATCAAGCTGCACGAGCGCATGTCCAACGTCCCTGTGCGCCCCCGGGACGTGCGCAACGCCGCCAACGCCTGCATCTCGGGCTGATAGACTGCCGGCGGTCGGCATCGAAGCCGTCAAGGAACCCTTGGCGGCTTTGTCATTTCTGGAGAGAGGCATGAAGCGGGAACAAGTGCGCGAACGGCATGCAGAGGGCCTGATCTCTGCCACCCACGTGATCCAGAACCCGGCGAACCTGGGGGAGTGGATCGTGTTCTTCAAGAAGAGCGGCGGACGCAGCTACTTTCTGGTGGACGACAACGATGAGGTCGAGTCCTTCAGCCGGCTCGACGACCTGATCGACGTCGTGCGCGGATTGGGAGTCAAGTTCGCGGAAATCCACCTGTAGGCTTATTTGCAGACCACCACGACGCTGCGCGTCTTGTAGTTGCCGACGTCGAGCCCCAGGGTCTTGTCGCTGTCCTGGGCGGAGGGCGTGCCGTCGGTGCCGACGATGCGGTAGCCGGTGCCGGCGCAGGAGTCATCGGCCTTCTCGTAGCAACTGGCCCATGAGTTGGCTTCGCCGGAGCAGTCGATGCTCAGGCCTTGTTCACCGTCGTCCAGGTAGGTGGGCTGCGAGGAGGCGCAACCGGCCAGGGCCAGCAGGGCGATCAGCGGCAGGGTTCTGAAGAGGGCGGTCATGACACATTCATCCTTGCTAAAAGGGGCGGCCAAACGATCTGACAGCGTTGGCGCGAAAAGGTTATAGCGATTGGCCATTCCCCCCGAGGGGCGGCACAAAAAAGCCCTGCGCAACGGCAGGGCCTGGGGACTTCGATGCAGGTCAATCCTGATCGTCGCCGCGGCGTTTAGGGCCTGGCGGAGTGTCCTCGAACACGGCTGCCACCTCAGACGCCATCGCCTCGGTGGGCAGCGGGCCGACGACCTGCTCGCCCTTGGCGTTGCTGATCCACCACTGGCCGTCCTTCGCTTGGCTGACCAAATACCCGTTGATGCTTTTTGCTGCGGCCATCTCTTTGTCTCGTCGGCTGGTTCAAAGGTGCCATGATACCGGCAAAACGGCGCCTCGGCTGATTTGAGCTACGCTCAACGCGCAGTCTTGAAGCGGCTATGGAACTATCGGCCGGAATATTTCTCTATGTTGGCATCGGTTAGCCAGTGCGGGGCATTGTAAGGTGCACGCCGCCTGATTAGACTGCGCCGAAACTCGTACACACAGCCCTTTCAAGGACTTATATGATCAAGAAATGCTTGTTCCCAGCAGCCGGTTACGGTACTCGCTTCCTGCCAGCGACTAAAGCCATGCCCAAGGAAATGCTGCCGGTGGTAAACAAGCCACTGATCCAGTACGGCGTCGAAGAGGCCCTGGAAGCCGGCCTGACCGAAATCTCCATCGTCACCGGCCGCGGCAAGCGCGCCTTGGAAGACCACTTCGACATCAGCTACGAGCTGGAAAACCAGATCAAGGGCACCGACAAGGAAAAATACCTGGTCGGCATCCGCCGCCTGCTGGACGAGTGCTCTTTCTCGTACACCCGTCAGACCGAAATGAAAGGCCTGGGTCACGCGATCCTGACCGGCCGTCCGCTGATCGGCGACGAGCCGTTCGCCGTGGTGCTGGCGGACGACCTGTGCGTCAACCTCGAAGACGACGGCGTACTGACCCAGATGGTCAAGCTGTACAAGCAGTTCCGCTGCTCCATCGTTGCGATCCAGGAAGTCGATCCTCAGGAAACCAACAAGTACGGTGTGATTGCCGGCGAGATGATCCGTGACGACATCTACCGCGTGCACAGCATGGTCGAGAAGCCGAAGCCGGAAGATGCGCCGTCCAACCTGGCGATCATCGGCCGCTACATCCTGACCCCGGACATCTTCGACCTGATCGAGCAGACCGAGCCAGGCAAGGGCGGCGAGATCCAGATCACCGACGCCCTGATGAAGCAGGCCCAGAACGGCTGCGTCATGGCCTACAAGTTCAAGGGCAAGCGTTTCGACTGCGGCGGCGCCGAAGGCTACATCGAGGCGACCAACTTCTGCTTCGAGAATTTCTACAAGACCGGCAAGGCTTACTGATAAGCGTCTGTTCGCGTCTGCACGAAAAAAACCACCTTCGGGTGGTTTTTTCATTTTCCGGCCCCATTTGGATGGCAGCGCTTGCCCAATGAACGACTGCGGGTATGCTGGTGAGCTGTCAAGGAGAGAGATATGGCCTACGATTTTGACCTTTATGTGATCGGCGCCGGTTCCGGTGGTGTGAGGGCTGCGCGCTTTGCGGCGGGGTTTGGCGCGAAAGTCGCCGTGGCCGAGAGCCGCTATCTGGGCGGCACCTGCGTCAACGTCGGCTGCGTGCCGAAGAAGTTGTTGGTCTATGGCGCGCATTTCGCCGAAGACTTCGAGCAATCGTCGGGCTTCGGCTGGAATCTGGGCGAGGCCGATTTCGATTGGGGGACGCTGATCGCCAACAAGGACCGCGAGATCAATCGCCTGAACGGCATCTACCGCAACCTGCTGGTCAACAGCGGCGTGACCCTGCACGAAGGCCACGCGAAGATCGTCGAACCGCATCAGGTCGAGGTCAACGGTGAGCGTTTCACGGCGAAGCACATCCTGATCGCCACTGGTGGCTGGCCGCAGATTCCGGAAATTCCGGGGCGCGAGCATGCAATCAGCTCCAATGAAGCCTTCTTCCTCAAGGACCTGCCGAAGCGCGTGCTGGTGGTGGGCGGTGGCTACATCGCGGTCGAGTTCGCCGGCATTTTCCACGGTCTGGGGGCGGACACGACGCTGCTGTACCGCGGCGATCTGTTCCTGCGCGGCTTCGACGGTTCGGTGCGCAAGCATTTGCAGGAAGAGTTGACCAAGCGCGGGATGGATCTGCAGTTCAATGCCGACATCGAACGGATCGAAAAGCAATCTGATGGCAGTCTGAAGGCCACCCTCAAGGATGGTCGCGTCCTGGAAGCCGATTGTGTGTTCTATGCGACGGGCCGGCGTCCGATGCTGGACAACCTGGGGCTGGAAAACACCGGCGTCACACTGGACGACAAGGGTTTCGTCAAGGTCGATGAGCTGTTCCAGACCAGCGAGCCGTCGATTCTCGCCCTGGGCGATGTGATTGGTCGTGTGCAGCTGACGCCTGTGGCGCTGGCCGAGGGCATGGCGGTGGCGCGGCGCCTGTTCAAGCCAGAGCAATACCGTCCGGTGGATTACAAGATGATCCCGACGGCGGTATTCAGCCTGCCGAACATCGGCACCGTCGGTCTGACGGAGGAGGAGGCGAGGAGCGCCGGGCATGACGTGGTGATCTTCGAAAGCCGCTTCCGTCCGATGAAGCTGACCCTGACCGATTGCCAGGAGCGCACGCTGATGAAACTGGTGGTCGACGGCAAGACCGACAAGGTGCTCGGCTGCCACATGGTCGGCCCGGACGCCGGCGAGATCGTGCAGGGGTTGGCCATCGCCCTGAAGGCCGGCGCCACCAAGCGCGACTTCGACGACACCATCGGGGTACACCCGACGGCGGCCGAAGAGTTTGTCACCATGCGTTCGCCGGTCGGCGCTTAAGCGCCTTTCGGTTTGGCTGCGTCTGCCGCTGCCGCCACGGTGGCGGCCAGGCGCAGGCTGTCCTCCAGGCTCGCCTGTGCCTGGGTCAGTTCCTTTTCCAGTCCCTGATTGAGTTGCGCCTGTTCGTCGAGGCTCTGTTTGAGCGTCTGGCTTTCCAGGGTGGCGACGCGCAAGCGTTCCTGGAGGAGGGTGCGTTCGCTGTCGACGTGGGACGCTTGCTCGAACAGCTGGTCCTGGCGCTGGTTGCTGTGCTTGAGCTGATCCTGCAACAGGCTGAGCTCGCGCAACGAGCCGCGGTTTTCGGTCAGCAGGCGTTCGTTGTCGCGGTGCAGTTGGGTGATTTCGTCCTGACGCACCAGTGCGCTTTGCTGGGCCTGGCGCAATTCCATCTGCAACTGCTGCACTTGCCCTTCGTGGCGGCTCTGCTCCTGTTCGCGTTGTTCCTTGATGGCGTTGCGGTAGTGCTCAAGGGCGTCGCGGGCGTGCAGGTGCTTCTCTTCCAGCGAGCGGATCTGCTCGTCCTTGTCCTTTAGGCGCAATTCAAAATCCGCCAGTGCCTGGTTCAGGCCGGCGTTGCGGGTCTGTTCCGTCTGAAGCATCGACCGGGTGTCGGTCAGCGCTTCGGATTCGCGGGAGAGTGCTGCACTCTGGATTTCGTGTTGCTGTTCCAGCTGGGTGAGCGCCTGGCGCGTCTGATTCAGCTCGGTCTCCAGCGTCTGGCGCTGTTCTTCGAATGCCTCGCGGGCCTGTTCGATCGGCTCCTGTGCCTGTTCTTTCAGGCGTTGCGCCAGACGCGCAACGAGCGCGGTCAGTTCGTCGTCGATGGGTTCCGACGGCACTTCGACCGGTTCTCGGCCGTCATCCAGCTCCTTCAGATAACGATGGATGGTGGTTTTTGAGCCGGTATTGCCCATTTCAATGCGTACCGCATCGATGCTCGGGTGTTCTCCGCGAGCCAGAATCGCCTGCCGCGCCGCTTTAACCAATGCCTTGTTGATGCCGCCACGGGCCATGAGTGATCCTACCTTTACGTACTGTGGTACATGCCACAAAAATAGCAGTGTACCACGGCAAGAAAAATCTTAAATGTTTGATTTTCAAGAGGCGGGATATACTCGTATTATCCCGCGTGAAGCGCTGAATTGCGCTTGATGCGCAGCCCGTCAGTACACTCCGTGAGAAACCCGCCCATGAGCGATCTGGATCGCTATCTGCAAGCCGCCACTCGTGACAACACACGCCGCAGCTACCGTGCGGCCATCACTCATTTCGAAGTGACCTGGGGTGGTTTCCTGCCCGCGACGGCGGAAAGCGTCGCCCGCTACCTGGTGGCCCATGCCGGTGTGTTATCGATCAATACGCTGAAACTGCGCCTGTCGGCGTTGGCGCAATGGCACAGCAGCCAGGGGTTTGCCGACCCGACCAAAGCGCCGCTCGTGCGCAAGACGCTCAAAGGCATCCGTGCGTTGCACCCGGCCCAGGAGAGACAGGCCGAGCCTTTGCAGCTGCAACACCTGGAGCAGGCGGTGGCTTGGCTGGATCAGGAGATCAGCGAAGCCCGGGCGCAACAGAACCGGCCGCAGTTGCTCAAGGCTTGCCGTGACCGGGCGCTGATTCTGCTGGGCTTCTGGCGCGGCTTTCGCAGCGACGAGCTGTGCCGCCTCGAGGTCGAACACGTCCAGGCCCATGCCGGCAAAGGCATCACCGTGTACCTGCCGCGCAGCAAGGGTGACCGGGAAAACCTGGGCAAGACCTATCAGGCGCCGGCACTGCTCAAGCTGTGCCCGGTGCAGGCGTACATCGAGTGGGTCACCGAGGCAGCCCTGGTGCGCGGCCCGGTCTTTCGCGGGGTGGATCGTTGGGGGCATCTGAGCGAGGAGGGGCTGCACGCCAACAGCGTGATTCCGCTGCTGCGCCAGGCGCTCAAGCGCGCCGGCATCGAGGCCGAGCATTACACCACCCATTCGCTGCGCCGCGGTTTCGCGACCTGGGCGAATCAGAGCGGCTGGGACCTCAAGTCACTGATGAGCTATGTGGGCTGGAAGGATATGAAGTCCGCCATGCGCTATGTTGAAGCCAGCCCCTTTGAAGGGATGGTTCGGATCACGGATAAGCCGCCGTCGCTTTAGATATCGTTTTCTTCTATTAATACAGTCAGCTAATAGCGAAAACAAATCAGCAGCATCAGGTTTGCCAATGAGCCATCCGTCGAGCGAGTGGGTAGGATTCACCCCATCGAGTTCACAACCCCTGACGGAGAGTCATCAATGCCTATCATCAACAGCCAAGTAAAACCGTTCAAAGCCACCGCGTTCAAAAACGGCGACTTCGTGCAAGTCTCGGACGCTGACCTGAAAGGCAAGTGGTCGGTCGTGTTCTTCTACCCAGCCGACTTCACCTTCGTTTGCCCGACCGAGCTGGAAGACCTGGCCGACAACTACGCAGCCTTCCAGAAACTGGGCGTAGAGATCTACAGCGTTTCCACCGACACCCATTTCGCCCATGCTGCCTGGCACAACACTTCGCCAGCCATCGGCAAGATCCAGTACACCATGATCGGCGATCCGACCCACGTCATCTCCCGCAACTTCGACGTGCTGATCGAAGAAGCTGGCCTGGCGGATCGTGGCACCTTCGTGATCAACCCTGAAGGCCAGATCAAGATCGTTGAACTGAACGACGGCGGCGTTGGCCGTGACGCTTCCGAGCTGCTGCGCAAGATCAAGGCCGCTCAATACGTCGCTGCCCACCCAGGCGAAGTCTGCCCGGCCAAGTGGAAAGAAGGCGAGGCCACTCTGGCTCCGTCCCTGGACCTGGTCGGCAAGATCTGATCCTGTGACACCGCAACACTCAGGGCGGAACTCCGCACCTACCTAAGTAAGCTGCACCGCCCAATGAAAACGCCCGGGCGAGATTCGCTCGGGCGTTTTTTTTCGCCTCAAAGAAAGTTCAGGAGATCGCCCGTATGTTGGACGCCAATCTTAAAGCCCAGTTGAAATCGTACCTGGAACGGGTCACCCAGCCGATCGAGATCGTCGCTTCTCTCGACGACGGTGCGAAATCCCGTGAAATGCTTGAACTGCTGAAAGACGTTGCCAGTCTTTCGAGCCAAATCACCCTGATCGACAGCGGCGACGATGTCCGCAAGCCGTCGTTCTCGATCAACCGCCCCGGCGCCGACATCAGTCTGCGTTTCGCCGGCATCCCGATGGGCCACGAATTCACCTCGTTGGTGCTGGCCCTGCTGCAGGTCGGCGGTCACCCTTCGAAGGCCAGCGCCGAGGTGATCGAACAGATCCGTTCGCTCAAGGGCGAATTCAGCTTCGAAACCTACTTCTCGCTGTCGTGCCAGAACTGCCCGGACGTCGTCCAGGCGCTGAACCTGATGGCCGTGCTGAACCCGAACATCCGCCATGTCGCCATCGACGGCGCGCTGTTCCAGGACGAAGTCAACGACCGCAAGATCATGGCCGTGCCGAGCATCTACTTGAACGGCGAGAACTTCGGTCAGGGCCGCATGGGCCTTGAGGAAATCCTCGCCAAGCTCGACACCGGCGCCATCGAGCGTCAGGCCGAGAAGATCAGCGCCAAAGAGGCCTTCGATGTGCTGGTGGTCGGCGGTGGGCCGGCCGGCGCTTCGGCAGCCATCTACGCAGCCCGCAAAGGCATCCGCACCGGCGTCGCCGCCGAACGCTTCGGCGGTCAGGTGCTGGACACCATGGCCATCGAGAACTTCATTTCCGTACAGGAAACCGAAGGCCCGAAACTGGCGGTGGCGCTGGAAGAGCACGTCAAGCAATACGACGTGGACATCATGAACCTGCAACGCGCCGACAAGCTGATCCCGGGCCAGAACGGCGAGCTGCATGAAGTCCGTTTCGCCAGCGGCGCGATCCTGAAAGCCAAGAGCGTGATCCTGGCGACCGGTGCGCGCTGGCGCGAAATGAACGTGCCGGGCGAGCAGGAATACCGCAACAAAGGTGTGGCGTACTGCCCGCACTGCGACGGCCCGCTGTTCAAGGGCAAGCGCGTGGCGGTGATCGGCGGCGGCAACTCCGGCGTGGAAGCGGCCATCGACCTGGCCGGGATTGTGGCCCACGTGACCTTGCTGGAGTTCGACGTGCAGCTGCGTGCCGACGCCGTGCTGCAGCGCAAGCTGCACAGCCTGCCGAACGTGACCGTGATCACCAGCGCGCAAACCACCGAAGTCACCGGTGACGGGCAGAAGGTCAACGGCCTGCGCTACAAGGATCGTCAGTCGGATGAGTTGCGCAGCGTCGAGCTGGAGGGGATCTTCGTGCAGATCGGTCTGCTGCCCAACACCGACTGGCTCAAGGGCACCATCGAGTTGTCGCCGCGTGGCGAGATCATTGTCGACAACCGCGGCGAAACCTCGATCCACGGCATCTTCGCCGCCGGCGACGTGACCACGGTGCCGTACAAGCAGATCGTGATCGCGGTGGGCGAGGGCGCCAAGGCATCGTTGAGCGCGTTCGATCACTTGATTCGCACGTCGGCCCCGGCATAAGCCTTGAGCCTGAAACGACAAACCCCATGATCGCTCATGGGGTTTGTCGTTTTCGGGTGTTGCTTACAGCGGTGCCGGCTGGATGATTTCGACCCAGTAGCCGTCCGGATCCTTGATGAACGCCAGGCTCTTCATGCGGCCGTCGGTCAGGCGCTTCTGGAAATCGCAGCCCAGTTCCTCGAAACGCTCGCAGGCGGCGACGATGTCCGGCACCGAGATGCAGATGTGGCCGAAACCGCGCGGGTCGGTGTTGCCGTTGTGGTACGCGAAATCCGCGTCGTTTTCGGTGCCGTGGTTGTGGGTCAGTTCCAGGATGCCGGGGATCGACTTCATCCACTCGGTGCGGGCTGCGGCGTCCGCCGGGATCTGCGCCTTGTCGACCAGCGCGAGGAAGTACAGGCTGAATTCGGCTTCCGGGAAGTCGCGCTTTTCCACCAGCGAGAAACCGAGCACGCGGGTGTAGAAGTCCAGCGACCGGGTGATGTCCTTTACGCGCAGCATGGTGTGGTTGAAGACGAAGTTGCGGGTTGCGCTGTCCGGGGTGGCGGTCACGCCAGGGAAAGTGTTCAGTTCGTGCAGGCTCATGGGCCCTCCGTGACGAATGGGGCGAGTGAATGGCGCAATGATACGCATGCCTTGGGACATCGCCAAACCTCACGTGCAGGCTTGCCCTGCCAGGAGGCTGGGCTCAGACTGCTCGGCTCAGTCTGCCGGTGTCCTTCGAATGATCCGACCGTTCAAATCGCTGTTCGTTTTCCTTTGCTTGTCGTTGTGCGCCGCGGGCGCGTCGGCCCAGGCGCCGGAGATCGCCTGGCCCGCCGGCTGGCAGGTTGAGGCCCTGCCTGACACATCGCCGCAGGTGTCGCGTCAGCGCGGGGTGAAGACCGATGCCGAAGGGAATCAGGTGATGGTGATGGAGTTGACCATGACCCGAGTGGAAACCGGCCATCAAGTCAACCTGCAAGGGGTGCTGCTGGAAATGCGCAAAGCGGTGCAGAAGGACTTCTTCCAGGGCGGCTACCAGAGTGTGTGCAACAGGATCCACTCATCCGTCCTGGGTTCGCTGTCGGCACTTGAGACCACCTGCACGGTCACTGAAAACGGCAGGCACGTGTTGTCGCAAACATTGGTCGCTGCCCTCGACGCTCAGAACGCCTATGTACTTTCGTATGCGGGAGAGGCCGAGATGTTCAAACAGAGCACCGACGAAATAGCGTCGATACGAAACAGCTTGAAACTTTAATCCTGACCGGGCGGTCTGCACCGTTATAGATGCCCGAAAGCATTAAGCACAAAGATAACTGCGAGCCGGCCGGCAATATTCTGCTGCAAATTCGTACTGCGTCTGGCGCAAGGCCGATCAACTTTTCAGACGGGGCTCGTTGCATTTGTTAAATATTGTCCACAAAAAAGCCCTGCATCGGCAGGGCTTTTTCTGTTGGCGCAAGATCAGCCGCGCAACCAGGAATCGACGGTGGCTGCCCCGTACTGTTCTTTCCAGGCTTTCAGGCCGCGGTGGTTGCCGCCTTTGGTCTCGATCAGTTCGCCGGTGTGCGGGTTTTGGTACACCTTGACCACGCGGGCGCGGCGGGTCTTGGGTGCTGCGGCCACTTGCTGGCCGGATTTCGCCGGGTTCGGATCGAGGATGGCGATGATGTCCTTCAGGCCTTTGCCGTAGGTTTTCATCAGTCCCTGGAGCTTCTCTTCGAATTCGATTTCTTTCTTGAGCCCGGCATCGTTCTTCAGCGATTCCAGCTGCTTGAGCTGTTCCTGAAGGGCTTTTTCAGCTGCACGAAATTCAGCGAGTCTGGACAATATCGTTACTCCAATAGTGTGTTTGGCTGATACCAACCGCAAACAAAGCCTTCGGACGTCAGCCTTGAAGCGACTCGGTGATAATTGGCTCACCTGCCTATCTTGCAACAGGTAAGAAAAATTGTAGTAGTTAATGCCGCAAGAGTAAATCCTGACTTTTTCTTCATGTAACAATCGCGTTGTTTTGTTTCAAATTGGTGCGCCAGGCCACAGGGGGAAGGATGAGAACGCCTAATTAACGGTGAGTTAATGCGTTAATGAATTCGGCCGCCGGCATGGGTTTGCCGTACAGGTAGCCTTGCAGGAAGTTGACGTGATGTAACGTCAGGTATTGGCTTTGTTCTTCGGTCTCCACGCCTTCGGCGACGATGCCCAGGTCCAGCTTGGCGCACAGTTCGATGATGCTGTCCAGGATGTGCCGCGACAACGCATCGAGACCGATCATGGCGACGAAGCTCTGGTCGATCTTCAGGAAGTCGACGTTGAACGTGCGCAAGTAAGTCAGGCTCGAATGGCCGGTGCCGAAGTCGTCGATGGCGATCCTCACGCCCGCTTCGCGCAGTTCGCTGAAGAGGCGGTGGGTGATGTCGGTGGGCTCGACCAGTTCGCGTTCGGTGAGCTCCAGCACCAGGTGGATGCTGCCCGGCTCGAACGCGGCGAGGAATTCGCGGCAGTCCTGTACCAGTTCCAGGTTCTGGCAGTGACTGGCGCTGATGTTGATGCCGATGTGGAAGGGCGTGACGAAGGTAGACGAAACCGGCCCCAGCAGGGCGGCGGTCTGCTGCATCAGCGAGCGGGTCATCGGTACGATCAGGCCTGAATGCTCGGCAAAGGGGATGAACAGGTCGGGGCGGACCAGGCCTTCTTTCGGGTGGTTCCAGCGCATCAGCACTTCGGTTCCCGACCATTGCTTGCTGTCGCCGTGGACCACCGGCTGGAAGTAGGGAATGAACTCTCCGGCTTCCAGTGCGCGGAGCATTTCATGGCTCGGTGACGTGGAGCGCTTCTGCACGATGTAGCCGATGGCGCCGGACACCGCGCCGAAAAAGATCAGCAGGCTGAACAAGGGCGGGTATTCGTCCGCCATGTAACGCCACACCTTGCCCTCAGGAAACCCCGCCGACACCGAAAAGGCATAGCGCGATGAGTTCAGCGTGCTTTGCGCCACCGGCAACGGTGGGAGGGCGCCTTGATGCACTTTGCCGTCGGCGGACAGCCAGTTGTTGCCCACCTGCAACAGCAGCAGGGTCTGCCGCCCGATCAGGCGCAGGATGTTGCTCAGGTGGTAGCCGTCCAGCGTAGTCAGTGCGCCGCCCCGGCCTCCGCTCAGCCGATAGACCAGCAGTGCGGTGTCGGGCGTCACCGGGTTGCCGTTCATGAGCCACAGTTTGCCCTGGGTGTAGTCGCCGGGGTTGACGGCCTCCTTGAAGTGGCCGAACAGCGAGCTGCAATAAAGGTTGTCGTCCCACACAAGGTTGGTCGAGCGGACGAAGGGGCGGCGGGTGACCTGTTCGCGCAGGGCCAGTTGCGCCGTGTCGCAGGGCTGGCCGGCCAGAGGCAGCAGTTCGAGGGCGGCCTGGGCCGTGTTGTCGAGCATCAGTTCGAACTGACGCAGCGCTTCTTCGGCGGTCTGCTCCGCGCTCTGCTGCAAGGTGCGCTCGGCCTGCAGGTAGAGAATGGCGGTGCCCGACAGGATCGGCAGCAAGCCGCACAGCAGGGTCACGATGATCCGGGTGCCGGGCTTGCGGCGGGATCGGGCGGTCAGCGGCATGGGGGCATCCTGTCGCGGGGGAGAGCCGCCCTTGAATGCAGGGCGCCCTCCGGTAAGTGAGTCGTCAACGCCCATGATAGATGGCTGTCGGTGCCTGTGCCGTTCAAGGGCGATGTCGCCGGGTCGCCGACGCTATGAAGGCGAGGGTGGCGGGCGACGCCTGGCGGCTGTCCAGCACGGCCAGCCCCACCTGTCGGCGCACGGCGGGGGACAACGGCCGTTTCACGTAGCGGCCGGCGGTGTCCGCAGGCAATGAGCCTTCGGCCACGAGGCTGACCGCGTCGCCACGGCCGACGACATCGAGTGTGCTCAGCAGTTGCGAACAGCGGTAGCGGATGTTGGGGCTCAGGCGGGCCGCGCTGAAAAGGCGCGAGACCAGTTCCGAAGAGCCGGCCTCGGTGAGCACGAAAGGATCGTCGCACAGATCCTTGAGGCTCACGTGCGCCCGTGCCGCCAACGGATGGCCGGCCGGGAGCAGGGCGACCATCCGGTCCTCGATCAGGGGGAACGTGTCGAAGCGCTCTTGCGGCAAGACCACGAAACCGATGTCGATCCGCCGCTCTTCCAGCCACTGGATCACTTGTCGATCCGGCCCTTCCTCGATGTGCACCTCGATGCCCGGATGGGTCTGGCGGTATGCCTCCAGGATGCCGGGCAGCAGCGTGACCGAAGAGGTCGGGCCGAACGAACCGATGCGCAGCGTGCCGCGCTTCATTCCCCGGGCATCGGCCGCCTCCTGACGCAAGGTGTCGGCCAGCCCGAGCATGGCCCGGGCGCGCAGCAGCAATTGTTCGCCGATGTCGCTGAGCTCCACTTGGGCGGCATGCCGACGCAAGAGTTCGACGCCCAGTTCCTGCTCCAACGACTTCAGGGCATGGGACACCGCCGACTGGGAAATGCCCAGGCGATTGGCGGCGAGGGTGAATCCGCGCAATTCGGCCACCCGCGAAAAGATTTCCAGTTGAGTCAGGGTCATGAGCTTTTACTCATTTTACGATGATGAACAATCGAACAAATGATACGGCATCCGTTCTCTTTGTCTCGGGAGTGTTATGTCCGGTTATGAGCAAATCCGCCCGGCGCCTTCGGACGTGCCGGTGTACGTGAACCTGGCGCTGGTCACCATGGTCTGGGGCGGCACCTGGGTGGCCGGTCGGCTGCTGGCCGGCCAGCTGAGCCCGATGTTTGCCGCCAGCCTCAGGTTCCTGCTGGCCAGCGCGGCGCTGCTGGTCTTTCTGCGGCTGGCGCGGATCCCGCTGGCCCGGCCGAGCCGCCGGCAATGGCTGCAACTGACGGTGCTGGGGTTCTTCGGGATCTTCCTTTACAACCTGTGTTTCTTTTACGGCCTGCAATACATCAACGCGTCGCGGGCCTCGCTGATCGTGGCGTTGAATCCGGCGGTGATCGGCCTGGCGTCCTGGCTGCTGTTCAAGGAACGGCTGGGACGAATGAAAGTCCTCGGCATCGCGGTCTGCATCGCCGGCGCGGTAACGGTGATCGTCAGCCGCGACCCGCAATCGCTGGCGGCATCGCCGCAGGCCTGGATCGGAGATCTGCTGATCTTCGGCTGCGTGCTGGGCTGGGGCGTGTACTCGCTGTTTTCCCGCAGCCTCAGCCAGAGCCTCGGCCCGGTGCAGACGGTGACCTACTCCATCCTGCTCGGCACGGGGATGTTGTGGGCGTTGGCGGCCCTGCGCGGAGAACTGGATTGGGCGAGACTGGCCGACCTTGGCGCAGAGCAGTGGTGGAGCCTGATCTACCTCGGCGTGCTCGGTTCGGCGCTGGCCTACATCGGCTACTACGACGGCATCCGCAAGATCGGCGCGACGCGCGCCGGCGTGTTCATCGCCCTCAACCCGCTGACGGCGGTGATCCTCGGTGCCCTGTTGCTCGGCGAGCGGCTGACGTCGGCCATGTGCCTGGGCGGGGCGGTGATCCTGGCGGGGATCTACCTGTGCAACAAACCCTTTGCAGCGACGCGCAAAAGGCGGATTTTATAGAGAGGGCAGACAATCCGTTTTACGCTGTGTAGAATCCGGTTACGCATACAATAATAATCGTCTTCTGGCAGCAGAAGCCTCGCCCGCAAGAGCCTTGGGTCGACAATGAAGATATTCGGGTTACAACTGATCTACGGTGACTTCCTCGCCCGCAGCGTGCGTGGCGTCTCCTGCGCACCGCCCCGCGCCCTCAGCATGACTGGCAACTAACTTTGGTTAATTGATAAGAATGATGAGGCGCCTACCATGGCAGATCTGTACGAAAACCCAATGGGCCTGATGGGCTTTGAGTTCATCGAATTCGCGTCGCCGACGCCCGGCACCCTGGAGCCGATCTTTGAGATCATGGGCTTCACCAAGGTCGCGACCCACCGCTCCAAGAACGTGCACCTGTACCGTCAGGGCGCGATCAACCTGATCCTCAACAACGAACCCCACAGCGTCGCCTCGTACTTTGCCGCCGAGCACGGTCCGTCGGTGTGCGGCATGGCGTTCCGGGTCAAGGATTCACAGAAGGCCTACAGCCGTGCGCTGGAACTCGGCGCCCAGCCGATCCACATCGAGACCGGCCCGATGGAGCTGAACCTGCCGGCGATCAAAGGCATCGGCGGCGCGCCGCTGTACCTGATCGACCGTTTCGGCGAAGGCAGCTCGATCTACGACATCGACTTCGTGTTCCTCGAAGGCGTCGACCGTCATCCGAAAGGCGCGGGCCTGAAGATCATCGACCACCTGACCCACAACGTGTACCGCGGCCGCATGGCCTACTGGGCGAACTTCTACGAGAAGCTGTTCAACTTCCGCGAGATCCGCTACTTCGACATCAAGGGCGAATACACCGGCCTGACCTCCAAGGCGATGACCGCTCCGGACGGCATGATCCGCATCCCGCTCAACGAAGAGTCGTCCAAGGGCGCCGGCCAGATCGAAGAGTTCCTGATGCAGTTCAACGGCGAGGGCATCCAGCACGTGGCGTTCCTCACCGACGACCTGGTCAAGACCTGGGACGCGCTGAAGAAGATCGGCATGCGCTTCATGACCGCGCCGCCGGACACCTACTACGAAATGCTCGAAGGCCGCCTGCCGAACCACGGCGAGCCGGTCGACCAGCTGCAGGCTCGGGGCATCCTGCTCGACGGTTCCTCGGAGCCGAACGACAAGCGCCTGCTGCTGCAGATTTTCTCGGAAACCCTGATGGGCCCGGTGTTCTTCGAATTCATCCAGCGCAAGGGCGACGATGGCTTCGGCGAGGGCAACTTCAAGGCGCTGTTCGAGTCGATCGAGCGTGACCAGGTGCGTCGTGGCGTGCTGACCGCCGAGTAAGCTTCAACGATGCAAAAAAGCCCGGCCTGCAATCCTGCAGGCCGGGCTTTTTCATGCCTTCACATTCCCTTGCGGGAGCGAGCCTGCTCGCGATTGCGATCGTTCGGTCGATATCCATTTCGAGTCTGAAGACGTCATCGCGAGCAGGCTCGTTCCTACAGGTTTTTGGTGCGGGGACTACGGGCGGCGTTGGCGCATCAGGTGCTTGAAACCTTCGAACACCAGCACCATCACCGCCATCCAGATCGGGATGTAGGTCAGCCATTCGCCGGACTTGATGCTTTCGCCCAGCAGCAGCGCCACGCCCAGCAGCAGCACCGGTTCCACGTAGCTGAGCAGGCCGAACAGGCTGAACGGCAGCAGACGGCTGGCGATGAT
Organism: Pseudomonas sp. R25(2017); assembly: GCF_002112565.1. NCBI lineage: Bacteria > Pseudomonadati > Pseudomonadota > Gammaproteobacteria > Pseudomonadales > Pseudomonadaceae > Pseudomonas > Pseudomonas sp. R25(2017). The sequence continues at coordinate 150,448 of NZ_NEHZ01000014.1, read as the reverse complement.
GTAGACCACCAGCGCCGAGGCGCTGATCAGGCCGAGCAGGGGGATCAGCCAGGCCAGGGCCGGGTATTGGTCGAACACGCCGAAGCCTTGCTCGCCGCCCCGCACGAACCAGTAGGCCACGGGCAGCATCAGGGTCATGTCGACCCACAAGCCGCCGAGGTTGTCCGTCTTCAGGCGTTTGCGCAGCACGAAGTACAGCGGATAGCCGACCACCACCACCAGCGTCGCCCAGGAGAAGCCGCCCACCTGGTACAGCTCGTTGAGCACGCCCAGGCTGGCGAAGAACACGGCGACCTTCTGCAGGTACGACAGGCTCTCGCCGTAGGCGATCCGGCCGGTCAGCACCATGGCCAGCGGCAGCAGGAAGTAGCCCAGCGACACATCGAGGCTGTAGCCGTTGAGCGGCGCCCACATGAATAGCCACAGCTGCACGCCGAGCAGGGCGGACGACAGCACCAGGCCGCCGATCAGCTTCGGCTGCCCGGCCAACCGGCGCAGCAGTTCCGCCACCCGGCGCCATTCGCCGGACAGCAGCATGAACACGGTCATGCAGGGCACGGTCAGCAGCATCCGCCAACCGTAGATTTCCACGCCGCTCAGGGGGCTGAGCAACGAGGTGTAGAAATACATGACGGCAAACAGCGTCGAAGCCGTCACCGAGAGAGCGATACCTTTAGCCAAACTGTCCTCGCGGGTTGCAGGTCAAACGGGGCGCGCAGGATACGTGGTTTTTGTGCTGAATATTGGCCGAGTGCTCAATATTTCCCACATCGTGAAGATAAGCACAAAAACCGGGGGAGTGATTGTCTTGATCCTGCCCCGGGGCGGCCTCAGTGACGCCATCGCCAGCAGGATGGCTCCCACCTTGTTTTCAGGTGACCGCAGAACCTGCATTCACCTGAATCCCTGTAGGAGCCAGCCCGCTGGCGATGGCTTCAGTCGAGGCAAAACAGCCCTCAGGCCGAACGCGGCCGGCGCCCCGACACGAAATGGCTCACATCGTTGAACCCCGGCGTCGAGGCATGCCCCGGCGTGACCAGCGAATCGATGAACGCCTCGTCCTCAGCGGTGATCTTCACCGCTTGGGCCTTGGTGTAGGCATCCCATTGCGCTTCGGTGCGCGGCCCGACGATGGCCGAGGTCACGGCGCTGTTGTTCAGCACCCAGGCGATGGCGAACTCGACGATCCCCACCCCGCGGTCCTGGGTGTACTGCTGGATCTGCTGGGCGATGCGCAGCGACTCCACCCGCCATTCGGTCTCCAGGATGCGTTTGTCCTGGCGGCCGGCGCGGCTGTCGGCGTCGGGTTTGACGTCCGGCGCGTATTTGCCGCTGAGCACGCCACGGGCCAGCGGGCTGTAGGGCACCACGCCCAGCCCATAGGCCTGGGCGGCGGTGATCTGCTCGGTCTCGGCCTGGCGGTTGACGATGTTGTACAGCGGCTGGCTGATCACCGGACGGTCGACGCCGAGCTTGTCGGCGATGCGCACCACCTCGGCGATCCGCCAGCCCCGGTAGTTCGACAGGCCCCAGTAGCGGATCTTGCCCTGGCGGATCAGGTCGCCGATGGCCGAAACCGTTACCTCCAGCGGCGTGCTGTGGTCCTCTCGGTGCAGGTAATAGATGTCGAGGTAGTCGGTGCCGAGCCGGGTCAGGCTGGCCTCCAGGCCGTTGAACAGGTGCTTGCGGCTCAAGCCGCTGCGGTTCGGCACGCCTTCGGTCGGGCCGAAGCCGACCTTGGTCGCCAGCACCCATTCGTGGCGACGGCGGGCGATGGCCTCGCCGACGATCTCTTCCGAGCGGCCGTTGGTGTAGACGTCGGCGGTGTCGATGAAATTGATGCCCTGGTCCCAGGCCTTGTCGATGATGCGCAGCGAATCTTGTGCGCTGGTCTGTTCGCCGAACATCATCGTGCCCAGGGTGAGGGTGGACACCTGCAGACCCGAGTGCCCCAAAGTGCGATAGCTCATGCCGAATTCCTTTTGCCGGAGGGAAAGCCTCCATCAAATACCAGAAGCGCCTGGCGCGGCAAAGTGAATTATCGGCTCAACGTTTTGCAGCGCTCGCGCAGGAACGCCTGCAACACCTTGACCCGCTCCGACACCTGCACCCGGTGCGGGCACAGCAGATTGAACGGCACGCTTTCGCCGTGCCAGTCGTCGAACAGCGTCACCAGCCGGCCGGCGCGCACGTCCTCGGCCACGTCGAGCCAGGCCTTGTAGGCGATCCCGTGCCCGGCCAAGGCCCAGCGCCGGGCGACTTCGCCGTCGTCGCTCAGATAGTCGCCGTGGACTTCGACCTCCAGGGTCTCGTCGCCGCGGCCGAAACGCCAGGTGTTGTACGGCCGGCCGTTGCGCAGGTAAAGCAGGGCGCTGTGTCCGCTCAGTTCGCCGGGGTGCTGCGGCGAACCGTGGCGCGCCACATACGCGGGGCTGGCGCAGGCCACGCGACGGTGCTCGGGCAGGATCGGCAGCGCCACCAGCGTTGAATCGCTCGGCACGCCGAAGCGCAGCGCCACGTCCACCGTTTCGCGAAACAGATCCGCGTGACGGTCGTTGAGCAGCAGCTGCAGCTGGATGTGCGGATGCTCGCGCTTGAAATCGTCCAGCCACGGCAGCAGCACGTTGCGCCCGAAGTCCGACGGTGCCGCCAGCTGCAGGACGCCGCTCAAGCCTTCGGTCTGCTGCTTGAGCGCCAGTTCGCCCTCGGCCAGCGTGGCCAGGGCCAGGCGCACGCTTTCCAGGTAGCGCCGGCCCTCTTCGGTCAGGCGCATGCTGCGGGTGGAGCGGGCGAACAGGCGGATGCCCAGGCGTGTCTCCAGACGCTTCAGCGCGATGCTGGCGGCCGCCGGGGTGAGCTCCAGCGTCCGGGCGGCGGCGGAAATGCTGCCCGAATCGGCGGTGCGGACGAAGATCTCCAGATCGAGTATCGAGCTCATTGGTAAAAATCCTTTAAAGATCCTTCCGATTTACCGGGATTTTTCTTCGATTGGCAACCCGTGAATATGGAATCTCCTTAAGCCCAGCGGAGCCACTGTCATGAAACCACTCGAATCTTCCTTGCGCGATCAGACCGTCGTCGTCATCGGCGGCAGCAGCGGCATCGGTGCCGCCGTCGCATCCGGCGCCGCCGCGCGGGGCGCCCGCGTCTACGCAGTCGGCCGGCGGATCGATGCCGGCGCCGGCGACGTCCGTCAGGCGTCCGCCGACATCACCGATGATGCGTCGCTGCGCCAATTGTTCGAACGCATCGGCGCCTTCGATCACTTGGTGATCACTGCGGGCCCGAACGTCAGCGCCAAGCCCCTGGCCGACAGTGACCTGCTGCTCGCGCAACAGGCGTTCGACGTGAAGTTCTGGGGCGCGGTGCGTTCGATCCAGCAAGCGCTGCCGTACCTGAGCGAGCGGGGCAGCATCACCCTGACGTCCGGCCTGCTGTCGCGCAAGTTCGTGGCCGGGCAGTTCATCAAGACCACCCTGAACGCCGCGCTTGAGGCGCTGGCCAAACAGTTGGCCAAGGAGCTGGCGCCGCGCCGGGTCAATGTGATCAGCCCCGGCGTGACCGACACCGAAGCCTACGCCGGCATGGATGAAAGCCAGCGTGCGGCGATGTTCGCCCGCACCTCGGCGGCGTTGCCGGTGGGCCGGATCGGCACGCCGCAGGAGTTGGCAGACGCCTTCACGCTGGTGATGGAAAACGGCTTCATCAGCGGCAGCATCATCGACGTCGACGGAGGCGGACTGTTATGACCTGGCATTTCGACCACCTGGCGTTCAGCACGCCGGACGGGCCAGCGGTGCAGGACGCCTTCGATGGATTGCTGGGGCTCAAGCCCGGCCGGCGGCCGCCGTTTCCGTTTCCCGGCCGATGGCTGTACCAGGATGCCCAGGCGTTGGTGCATGTGATCGAGCAGCCTGCGCTAGAGGATACGGTGCTGAGCCACATTGCCTTTCGTACCGATGACGACGCGGCCCTCGTGCTCAAGCGGGTGCAGGCCAGCGGTTTGCCGTATCAGGTGGCGCAGGTGCCGGAGGACGGGATCTGGCAGATCTTCGTGCAGGTGCCCGGCGGGCTGGTGATCGAGCTGGATGCAAAAGCGCGCGTTGCTTGAGTGCGCTCGATGCAGGCAGTGGTTCACCCATGAAAAACGGCCCGAAAGGGCCGTTTGTGCATCGCTCGCGAATTACGCCCGCAACGTGCGCGTCATGCGCAGCGCCAACAGGCTGCCGCCGACGATCACGGCCGCCAGCAGGTACAGCGCCGCATCGGTCGACCCGGTGCTGTCCTTGACCCAGCCCACCAGGTACGGGCTCAGGAAACCGGCCATCTGGCCCATGGAGTTGATCAACGCCAGGCCGCCCGCCGCCGCGCCTGCGCTGAGCATCGCCGTCGGCACCGGCCAGAACATCGGCAGGCCGGTGAGGGCGCCCATGGTGGCGAGGGTCAGGCCGAGGATGGCGAGGGTCGGGTTGGCGGCGAAGTTCACCGCGATCAGCAGGCCGGCGGCGCCCATCAGCATCGGCACCACCAGGTGCCAGCGGCGTTCCTTGCGCAGGTCCGCCGAGCGGCCGACCACCAGCATGAACAGTGCTGCCAGCAGGTACGGGATCGCGCTCAGCCAGCCGATCACCAGGTTGTCGCTGAAGCCCAGGTTCTTGATGATCGACGGCAGCCAGAAGTTGATCGCGTACACGCCGCTCTGGATGCAGAAGTAGATCAGGCCGAACGCCCAGATCGCCGGGTTCTTGAACACTTCGGTCAACGAATCGGAGGCGGTCTTGGGCTTGTTCGCCAGGTCTTCGGCCTGGTCGGCCTCCAGCACCTTGCGCTCCTGGGGGCTCAGCCACTTGGCGTTGGCGAAGCTGTCGCTGAGCAGGAAGTACGCGAGCACGCCCAGCACCACGGTCGGAATGCCTTGCAGCAGGAACATCCACTGCCAGCCGGCGAGGCCGCCCTGGCCTGCGGCGAAGTGGTTGAGGATCCAGCCGGAGAACGGGCTGCCGAGCAGGCCCGAGACCGGGATCGCCGACATGAACAGCGCCATGATCCGCCCGCGGCGGAACGTCGGGAACCACTGCGAGAGGTACAGCACCACACCGGGGAAGAACCCGGCTTCGGCGGCGCCGGTGAACAGGCGCAAGGTGTAGAACTGGGTCGGGGTAGTGACGAACAGCAGGCAAGTCGACAGCGTGCCCCAGGTGATCATCATCAGGGCGATCCAGCGCCGCGGACCGAACCTGGTCAGCGCCAGGTTGCTCGGCACGCCGCACAGCACGTAGCCGATGAAGAAGATCCCGGCGCCGAGGCCGTAGACGGTTTCGCTGAACTTCAGCGCGTCGAGCATCTGCAGCTTGGCGAAGCCCACGTTCACCCGGTCGAGGTAGTTGAACAGGTAGCAGATGAAGATGAAGGGGATCAAACGCAGGGTGATGCGTTTGTAGACGGCATTCTTGTCGTCAGCGATGGCCTGGACAGCTGCGGCGCTCTGTGACATGGCGACTCTCTCTTTATTATGATTTTTTGCGATGCAAGGGTAACGTTGATCGCCCTGAGAGTCTCGGCCACCTTTGGCCGGATTGTCTTTGTGCCTGAGCACAGGGTTTGTCGCCGGACCCTGTGCGGGTGAACAACCGTCCGCGCCCGTTTTCAAGGATTTTGCCCACTATGTTCGAACTCGATCACGACCTCGCGCAGGACATCGTCGACCGGGCCATGGCCATTCTGCCCTACAACGTCAATGTCATGGACAGCCAGGGGCTGATCCTGGGCAGCGGCGAGCCGGAGCGCATCAACACCCGCCACGAAGGCGCGCAACTGGTGCTGGCCAACGGCCGGGTGGTGGAGATCGACGCCCAGACCGCCGTGCACCTCAAAGGCGTGCAGCCGGGGATCAACCTGCCGCTGATGCTCGACGGTCGGCTGATCGGCGTGCTCGGCATCACCGGCGAGCCGGAGCCACTGCGCACGTACGCCGAACTGGTGCGCATGACGGCCGAAATGCTGGTGGGCCAGCGCAACCAGCAGGCTGAGCAGCAGTGGCGGCGCCAGCGCTGCGATGACCTGCTGGCGCTGCTGCTGAGCGAGGCGGGGGATTCGCCGAGGCTGGTGGACGAGGCGCAGCAACTGGGGCTCAAGCCGCAGTTGACGCGGGTGCCGTACCTGTTCGAGCTGGGCCTGGAGCAGGGCGCGGGGCAAACGGTCGAGGCCCTCGGTGCCTGGCTGATGTCGCGCTACCCGGACAGCTGGTGCGTGAGCTCGGCCAAATCGTCGCTGCTGTGGTGCCGTCCGGCGGGACAGGCCCTGGAGCATGACCGCCTGCTGGAAAAGCTCGACGGGCAGGGCTGGAACATCCTGCGCATCGCCGTGGGCGGGCAGGCCGACGGTTTGGCTGGGCTGCGCCGCTGCTACCGGCGGGTCGGCGATTTGCTGGCGTATGGCCGTGAGGTGCTGCCGAATTCGCGGCTGCTCAAGCTCGACCGCTATCGCCTGCCGGTGATGCTCTGGCGGCACCGCAACGACGACGCCCTCGATGAACTGCTCAAGCCGCTGCGCAAGGTGATCGCCAAGGACAGCAACGGCCAGTTGCTGGCGACGCTGCGCAGCTGGTGCGAGCACGACGGCCAGAGCCAGGCCTGCGCCGACGCGCTGGGCATCCACCGCAACAGCCTGCGTTACCGCATGGAGCGGATCGCCGAACTGAGCGGGGTGGATCCGCTGCGGCTGGACGGAATGCTCGCGCTGTACCTGGGGGTGCAGCTCTTGCCGCAGACCTGAGGGCTCTTGAGGACGCACCGCCAAACCCTGTAGGCGCTTGCCTGCAAGCGAAGAGGCCGGCACTGCCGACATCTCTGCTGCCTGACCCGCCGCCATCGCCAGCAGGCTGGCTCCCACATGGATTGCGGGGTACCCACCACATCGGAGGTCACCGCAGACCTGTGGGAGCTGGCTTGCCAGCGATGGGGCCGGCACTGCCAGCATCTCTGCTGCCTGACTACCGCCATCGCTGGCAAGTCGAGTCGTCGCACCGCAGCTCCCACAATGTCATTCGCAGAGCCCCGGTTTTGTGGAATTGAACAATAAACGCCCCCGCCGCTTGTGCAGCGGACAGGCGTCAAGGGCACTGGGGGCTGGCAGCATGGACGCCATTGCAACTGGAGAATTCGCATGAAGATCGTCATCGCACCCGATTCGTTCAAGGACAGCCTGAGCGCCCAAGGCGTGGCCGAGGCCATCGCGGCGGGCCTGACGCAGGTCTGGCCTGAGGCGACGCTGGTCAAGTGCCCCATGGCCGACGGCGGCGAGGGGACGGTGGAGTCGATCCTGGCCGCCTGCGAAGGCGAGCTGCGCCGCACCCAGGTGCGCGGCCCGTTGGGGGTGCCGGTCGACGCCGCCTGGGGTTGGCTTTCGCACAGCCGCACCGCGATCATCGAAATGGCCGAGGCCAGCGGCCTGCAATTGGTGCCGCCGGGGCAGCGCGACGCCTGCGTCAGCAGCACGTTCGGCACCGGTGAGCTGATCCGCGCGGCGTTGGACGCCGGGGCGCAGCGGGTGATCCTGGCCATCGGCGGCAGCGCCACTAACGATGGCGGCGCCGGGGCGATGCAGGCGTTGGGCGTGAACCTGCGAGATGCCCAAGGGCAAGCGCTGGCGCCGGGCGGCCTCGCCCTGGCGCAGTTGGCGCAACTGGAGCTCGACGGGCTGGACCCGCGCCTGGCGCAGGTGCGCTTCGACATCGCCGCCGATGTCAACAACCCGCTGTGCGGCCCCCACGGCGCCTCGGCGATCTTCGGCCCGCAGAAGGGCGCCTCGCCGGCACAGGTGCAACAGCTGGATCAGGCCCTCGGGCATTTTGCCGACCTCTGTGCCCAGGCGCTGGGCAAGGATGTGCGCGACGAGCCCGGCAGCGGCGCGGCGGGCGGCCTGGGGTTTGCGGCCAAGGCGTTTCTCGGTGCGCGCTTCCAGGCGGGCGTCGAGGTCGTGGCGGAACTGGTGGGCCTGGCGGACGCCGTGCAGGGCGCGGATCTGGTCATCACCGGGGAAGGGCGCTTCGATGCCCAGACCCTGCGCGGCAAGACGCCGTTCGGCGTGGCGCGCATCGCCAGCCAGCGCGGCGTGCCGGTGATCGTCATCGCCGGCACCTTGGGCGAGGGCTATCAGGCCCTCTACGACCACGGCATCGACGCCGCCTTCGCCGTGACCGGCGGGCCGATGCCGCTGGAGCAAGCCTGCGCCGAAGCGCCGCGCCTGCTGCGCGAGCGGGCCTGCGACATCGCCAGGGTGTGGCGACTGGCCAAGCGCAACGCCTGACCAGAGCACCCCAGGGGTGAGGGAGCTGCTCCCGCTGAGCTGCCCGGCGCCCCTCTCATCGAGGTGAGTGCTGCGCGGTCGGATAACTCCCTCACGGCAGGCGGTGTTTCATCGCTGCAACACCTTGAAAAATATTTCATCCCCGCCCGAAAAAAACCTCAAGCCTGGCCGATACAACGGTCAGGCGCACAAAGACTCCTTCGAACAGTGGCGCCGCACCGGATCCGACCACGGGCCAGTGATAAGCGCAAGGACGCTCGCCGTTACCCTCATTCGAGAGTGCTCCTATGTCTTTGCGTAATCTGAATATCGCGCCCCGTGCCTTCTTAGGTTTTGCCTTCATTGCCCTGCTGGTGGTCGTGCTCGGCGTATTCGCCGTCAACCGCATGTCGATCATCCGCCAGGCCTCCATCGACATGGAAACCACGCAACTGCCCAGCGTGACCCAACTGGCCGTGGTGACGGAAAACGTCCTGCGCCTGCGCATCCTGTCGTTCCGCATCCTGGTCAACCGCGAGCCGGCCGGCCTGCAAGAGGCCCAGACCCGCATCGGCGTGCTGGTCGAGAAAGTGCGCACCGCCCAGGCCGCCTACGCGGCATTGCCGGCCGGCGCCGAAGAGCGCGCGTTGTATCAGTCGTTCGCGAACACCCTGGACAGCTACCTGCAAGCGCAGAACCAGATGCTGGATCTGTCGCGCCAGGACAAAGTCGACGAGATGCGCACCCTGATCAACACCAAGATCAAGGACGGCACCGACCTGATGGGCGAGCAGCTCAACAAACTGATCGCGATCAACGCCGCCGATGCGAAGACCGCCTCGACCCAGGCCGGCGAGCATTACGACAGCGCCATCACCGGGATCGTCGTCGTCGCGCTGATCGCGGCCGTGGCCACCGTGCTGTTGGCCCTGCTGCTGACCCGCAGCATCGTCACCCCGCTGAACCGGGCGGTGACGGCGGCGCAGACCATCGCCGGCGGCAACCTGACCAAAGCCATCGAGGTCGACGGCAAGGATGAACCGGCGCGCCTGCTCGAAGCGCTGGCGCAGATGCAGGCCAACCTGCGCAAGACCATCGAACAGATCGCCGGCTCCGCCACGCAGCTGGGCGCCGCCGCCGAAGAGCTCAGCGCGGTGACCGAAGAGGCCTCCCGCGGCCTGCAGCAGCAGAACGATGAAATCGAACAGGCCGCCACCGCCGTCAACGAAATGACCGCAGCGGTGGAAGAAGTGGCGCGCAACGCGGTGTCCACCTCCGAAGCCTCGAACCAGTCCACCCACGCCGCCCGTGAAGGCCGCGACCAAGTGGTGAAAACCGTCGACGCGATCCAGACCATGACCCACGACGTGCAGAACACCGCGCAGATGATCGAAGGCCTGGCCGCCCAGGGCCGTGACATCGGCAAGGTGCTGGACGTGATCCGCGCCATCGCCGAACAGACCAACCTGCTGGCGCTCAACGCCGCCATCGAAGCGGCCCGTGCCGGCGAGGCCGGACGCGGCTTTGCGGTGGTGGCGGACGAAGTGCGGGCCCTGGCCCACCGCACCGCGCAATCGACCCAGGAAATCGAGAAAATGGTCGCCGGCATCCAGAACGGCACCGGCGAGGCGGTCGAGTCGATGCAGCAGAGCAACCAGCGCACCCAGTCCACCCTGGAAATGGCCCGCGCCGCCGGCATCGCCCTGGAGCAGATCACCCAGTCGATCCATCAGATCAACGAACGCAACCTGGTCATCGCCAGCGCGTCGGAAGAGCAGGCGCAAGTCTCGCGGGAAGTGGACCGCAACCTGGTCAACATCCGCGACCTGGCCACCCAGTCGGCCGCCGGGGCCAACCAGACCAGCGCCGCGACCCACGAACTGTCGCGTCTGGCGGTGGATTTGAACGCCATGGTGGCGCGTTTCGTGATTTGAGATACGGTGAAGGCTGGAGACCGCGCAACCAGGAGACGTACATGCGCTATTCAGCCTTGACCCAACGGATCGCCGGGGAGGGAGCAGCGGCCTGGCGGATTCACGACCGAGCGCTGGAGTTGCGCGCCGAAGGCGTCGATGTCCTGCTGCTGACCGTGGGCGATCCGGATTTCGACACGCCGCTGCCGATCATCCACGGCGCCATCGACAGCCTGCTGGCCGGCGATACGCACTACTCGGAGGTGCGCGGCCAGCATGCCCTGCGCAGCCTGATCGCCCGGCGCCACCAGCGGCGCAGCGGTCAGGCGGTGGACGCCGACCATGTGATCGTCATGCCCGGCGCGCAATGCGCCGTGTATTCGGTGGCGCAGTGCCTGCTGGATCCGGGCGACGAGGTGATCGTCGCCGAACCGATGTACGTCACCTACGAAGGCGTGTTCGGCGCTTGCGGGGCGACGGTGGTGCCGGTGCCGGTGCGGCCTGAGAACGGCTTTCGTGTCGACCCGGCGGACGTCGCGGCGCGGATCACCGCCAAGACCCGCGCCATGTTGCTCAACAGTCCCAACAATCCTTCGGGCGCCAGCCTGCCGCTGCTGATCTGGCAAGAGTTGGCGGCGCTGTGCATCCGTCATGACCTGTGGCTGATCAGCGACGAGGTGTACAGCGATCTTTTGTACGAGGGCGAGCATGTCAGCCCGGCGAGCCTGCCGGGCATGGCCGAACGCACGGCGACGGTCAACAGCCTGTCCAAGTCCCACGCCATGACCGGCTGGCGCATCGGCTGGATGATCGGGCCCAAGACCTTGGCCGAGCATTTGGTGAACCTGTCCTTGAGCATGCTGTTCGGCCTGCCGGACTTCGTGCAGAAAGCGGCGCAGGTGGCGCTGGAGAAAGACCTGCCGGAGGTGACCCGGATGCGCGAGGAATACCGCCTGCGGCGGGACCTGGTGTGCGACCGTCTGCGCGGTTGCCCGGGCCTGCACCCGGTGCGCCCGGACGGCGGGATGTTCGTGATGGTCGATGTGCGCCAGACCGGGCTCGGCGCCCAGGCGTTCGCCGAGCGGCTGCTGGAGGGTTACGGGGTGTCGGTGCTCGCCGGAGAGGCCTTCGGGCCCAGTGCGGCGGGGCACATCCGCATCGGGCTGGTGGTGGACCGGGTGAAACTGGCCGATGCCTGCGCGCGGATTGCGCTGTGCGCGGCGCAGCTGTTGCAGGCGCGTACGGCCTGACAGTCATGTGCTGTCTGTGCCGGCCCTATCGCTGGCAAGCCAGCTCCCACAGGTTTTTGTTGTGGCCGCAGATGCTGCTTACAGCCGCGATGCCTGTGGGAGCCAGCCTGCTGGCGATAGCGTCAGTGAAGACGCCGCAGGGCGGGATCCCTCACCCTTCGGGTGACAGGCACAGCAGCCCTCAAGCCTGCCAGGCCGAGGGATTCACCAGGTTTGCAGGCTTCTCTCCCCTCAGCGCCGCCAGTAGGTTGTCCACTGCGCACCGGGCCATGGCCTCGCGGGTTTCGTGGGTGGCCGAGCCCATGTGCGGCGTCGCCACCACGTTGCTCAACTGCAGCAGCGGCGAATCGTGGCTCAGCGGCTCACGCTCGAACACGTCCAGCCCCGCGGCGCGGATGCGCTTGTGGCGCAGGGCTTCGATCAGCGCCGCTTCGTCCACCACCTTGCCCCGGGCGATGTTGATGAAGATGCTCTCGGGGCGCATCAGCGCGAACTGCTCGGCGCCGATCAGGCCTTCGGTCTGCGCGGTGAGCGGCAGGGTCAGGCAGATGAAGTCGGCTTCCCGCAACAGCGCCTCAAGGCTGCGGTATTGCGCGTCGAAGCGCTGCTCCACCGCCGGCTTGCGCGACTGGCTGTGGTAGAGCACCGGCATGCCGAAGCCGAAATGCCCGCGCTGGGCCAACGCCTCGCCGATCCGGCCCATGCCGATGATGCCCAGGGTCTTGCCGTGCACATCGGTGCCGAAATGCGCAGGGCCGAGGCTGCGGTGCCAATGGCCGCCGCGCACCATGTTCGCCAGTTCCACCACGCGCCGGGCCGTGGCCAGGATCAGGGCGAAACCGGTGTCGGCGGTGGTTTCGGTGAGCACGTCCGGGGTGTTGCTCAACAGGATCCGGCGGCGGGTCAGGTAGTCGATGTCGTAGTTGTCGACGCCCACCGACACGCTCGACACCGCCTCCAGGCACGGCGCCAGGTCGAGCAGCGCCGCGTCCAGTCTCAGGCTGGCGCCGAGCAGACCGTGGGCGCCGGGCAGGGCGTCGCGCAGCTTCATCAGGCCGTCGGCGTCGAGGGCGTCGATCAGCGTCACGTCCACGTGCTCATGCAGCCGGGCCATCAGCGGCGGCGACAGTTTCTTGTACAGCACAACCTGCTTTTTCATCGCGTTCATCTCTCTTTCGAATCAGGAATGGGCCGGCAACGGACGTCGCGCCGCAGGCCTGGGCGTCACCCGGTCACTGGCGCCGGGGTTGAGGAATGCCGTCAGCAGCACCGACAGCAGCAACGCGCCGCTCATCAGCAGGTACGAAGCGCCGGGCGAGCCGGTGGAGCCGTTGAGGTAGCCGACCAGGTAGGAGCCGCCGAACGAGCCGAGGGCGCCCATGCTGTTGATCAGTGCCATGGCGCCGCCGGCGACGTTGGCCGGCAGGATCTCCGGCACGATGGCGAAGAACGGCCCGTAAGGCGCGTACATGCAGGCCCCGGCGATCACCAGCAAGGTGTAGGACCACCAGAAATGCTCGGCGCCCAGGGCGTAGGAGCCGTAGAACGCCACCGAGGCGATCAGCAGCGGCGGCCAGACGAAACGCTTGCGCTTTTGCAGCTTGTCCGAGCCCCACGACACCAGCAGCATGCCGACCACCGCCGCCAGGTACGGCAGCGCCGACAGCCAGCCGGCCTCGACCATGTCCATCTGCGCGCCGGCCTTGAGGATCGACGGCAGCCACAGCACGAACCCGTAGACGCCGATGCTCCAGCAGAAGAACTGCAGCGCCAGGATGATCACCTTCGGCGAGCGGAACGCTTCGGCGTAGTTCTTCACCGCTTTGATGCCGACCTGCTCGGCGGCCAGGGCGCTTTCCAGGTCGCGCTTCTCGCCGTCGCTCAGCCAGCTGGCCTGGGCCGGCCGGTCATCCGCCAGCCGCCACCAGATGAACGCCCAGAGCACCGCCGGCAGGCCTTCGATGATGAACATCCAGCGCCAGCTGAAATGCTGCACCAGATAGCCCGACACCACCGACATCCACAACATCGTCACCGGGTTGCCGAGGATCAGGAAGGTGTTGGCCCGGGAGCGTTCGGCGCGGGTGAACCAGTGGCAGAGGTAGACCAGCATCGCCGGCATCACCGCGGCCTCGACCACGCCGAGCATGAAGCGGATCACGATCAGCCAGTAGGCGTTGGAGACCACCCCGGTGAGGGTGGCGAGGCCGCCCCAGAGGATCAGGCTGACGAAGATGAGTTTCTTCACGCTGTGCTTCTGCGCATAGATCGCGCCCGGCACCTGGAAGAAGAAATAGCCGAGGAAGAACAGCGCGCCGAGCAAGGACGACAGGCCCGGTGTGATCATCAGGTCCGCGGCCATGCCGGAGGCGGCGGCGAAGCCGTAGTTGGCGCGGTCCAGGTACGCCAGGCTGTAGGTGATGAACACGATGGGCATGATGTACCACCAGCGGCGGGCGGCGAGGGTTGCGGTTTTCATGGGTCTTGCTCCTGAGCTTGTTGTTTTTGTCGCAGCAGGTTCAATGGGTGGTTTGTCTGTCAGGGCCTCATCGCTGGCAAGCCAGCTCCCACAGGATCTGCGGTGTACACAAAATCTGTGGGAGCTGGCTTGCCAGCGATGGCGGCCTCAAATTCGGCGCACAGTTCAGCCCGGGTCGGCAGCCCCTCCATGTCGCCACGGCTCTGCACCGCACGGCTGCCGATCCAGTTGGCGCGCCTGACCGCCTCGGCAAAGCTTTGGTGCTCCAGCAGGGCACTGATCATCCCGACGGCGAACCCGTCGCCGGCGCCGACCGTATCGACCACCGTCGCCACCGGCACGCCGGCCACAAAGCCTTGATCCAGTTGCGTGCGGTAATAGGCGCCTTGGGGCCCGAGCTTGATCGCCACCGCTTCGGCGCCCCGGTCGAGGTAGAACGCGGCGATGTCCGCCGGGTCGTCGAACCCGGTGAGCAGACGGCCTTCGGCCAGGCCCGGCAGCACCCAGTGGGCGAGGGCGGCGAGACGGTTGATCTCGGTGACCATCTCCCGTTCGCTGCCCCACAGGCTCGGGCGCAGGTTGGGGTCGAACGACACGCTGCGCCCGGCCTGGCGCATGCGCGTCATCAGGTCATGGGACATGGCCCGGGCCGAGGCCGACAGCGCCGGCGGAATGCCGGTGGCGTGCAGGTGCCGGGCATTGAGCAGCTCTGCCGTGATCGCTTCGGGCGACAGATGGCTGGCCGCCGAGCCCCGGCGAAAGTACTCGACCTGCGGGTCGCTGCCGTCGTCGCTGCGGGACTTGAGCTGGAAACCGGTGGGGTGTGCCGGATCCACCGCCACATGGCTGCAGTCCAGGCCCTCCCGCGCCAGGGATTCGACGACGAAGCGGCCCAGGGAATCGGCGCCGACCCGGCTCAGCCAAGCCACATTGAACCCCAGCCGGGACAGGCCGATGGCGACGTTGCTGTCGGCCCCGGCGATGCGCTTGTGGAACTGGCCCACCGACGCCAGGTCGCCGCTGTGCTCGGCGACGAACATCGCCATGGTTTCGCCAAACGAAAGAATGTCGATCTCAGACATGGGCAGGCTCCAGGCAGGATTGACCGAGGCGGGCGAGGGCGGCGACGTGGTCGCGGGTGAGCTGCACCAGATCGTCGCCTTGCAGCGGGTATTCGGCGGCGCGCATGACGCCTTGATCCATGTGCCGCAGCAGTTGTTCCCAGTGATGCAGGTCGTTGGCGACGGGCGGCACGGCGACGAGCTTGCCGTCGGCGCGGCGGGCCACGGCCTTGCAGTGCACGTAGCCGACCTGCCTGCCCAGTACGCATGCGGCCTGGACGGCGGACTCGCCTTGCCACTGCCAGTTGCCGATGTCGAAGGTCATGCGCACCGGCAGTGCGTGATGCTCGACGGCGGCGAAGAAGCGCTGGAACGGCTCGATGCGGCCGCCGTGCGGGGTCTGGTCGTTCTCCACCAGCAGCCGCACAGGGCTTTGGCTCAAGCAGTGGGCCAGCGCGCTGAAATCGTGGCCGTCGGCGAAGTGGCCCAGCGAGACTTTCAACCAACGGGCGCCGAAGGCCTCGGCGTTCCGCAAGGCGGTGTCCAGTTGCGGGTTCGGTAAGGCCTGGCCGGCGAGCCACAGTTCGGTGGGCGACGAATAGACGCTTTGCAGCCGTGCCGCTGCGCTGGCCTGTGCGAGTTGTGCGGGCACCTCACCGGTGAGCAATTCCTCGCGCCATTCGATGCGGCTGGCGCCGGCGGCGGCCAGCACATCGATGAAAAAACCTTGACCACGCTGGCGCACCAAGTCGGCGCCATAGCTGGACAGGCTGATGGAAACGGCAGGTTCATTCATTGTTGTTGTCCTCTGAAACCGGTTTCATTCTTGTTCAAAAAAAGGTTGCGGTGGGTTTACGGGGCTCTGGTCGACCCGCGCTCAATCAGCACCGGCGCAAAATCCACCACCCGCGCCGCCTCGTCATCTCCCCGCAAGCGCTTGAGCAGGCATTCGAACGCTCGGGCGCCGATGTCCGCCGTCGGCTGGGCGAGGGCGGTGATGCCGCTGCCCACCAGCGGGTACCAGTCCAGGTCATCCAGCGCGATCAGCCCGGCGTCCTCGAACAGCCGGCTGCCGATCTCGCGCAGGGCACGGGTGCAGGCCAGCGCCGCCACACCGTTGGCGCAGAACAGCGCCTTGGGCCCGGCACAGGGTTGGTTCAAAAAGGTTTGCAGGTCGGCGGCGAGGGTTTCGCCGGTCTCCAGCACCGCGCCGCTCAGGCCGCTTCGCTGGCCGATCTGCTGCTGGAAGCTTGCGACCCGCTCGATCCGCGAACTGGTGCCGTCGAAGGGTTCGGTCACCAGCAGCAGATCGCGGTAGCCACGCTGCTCAAGGTGTTCCAGCGCCATCTGCACCGCGCGGGGGTTGTCCAGCCCGACCATGTCGCTGTCCAACCCTTCGACCTTGCGGTCCACCAGCACCAGCGGCATTTCCCGTTTCAGCTCATGCAGTTCGTCCCGGTGATGGCCGAGGGTGTTCACGATCAGGCCTTCGATGTTGTAAGAGCGCAGCAGCGCCAGGTGCTGGCGTTCCTGTTCGTCGTCGCGGTCGGTATTGCACACCACCAGGCTGTAGCCGTGCCGGCGGCAGGCGGTTTCCACCCCGTGCATCACGGCGATCGAGTAAGGGTTGCGGATGTCGGCCACCAGCATGCCGATCAGGCGGGTGCGCCCGCGTTTCAGGCCTCGGGCCATCTGGTTGGGGCGGTAGCCCAGCTCGGCGATCGCCCGCTCGATGCGCTCGGCGGTGGCCTCGGAGAGCAAGGCACGGTCATCGCCGATGAAGCGCGAGACGCTGGCCTTGGACACGCCGGCGTGCTCGGCGACGTCGAGCATGGTCACGCGGCTGCGCTGGGCGGCGGAGAAGTCGTTCACGGGGTTGAGCCTTATTGTTGTAGGTGTTGAAACCGGTTTCAGAAAACACCATCCAGCGAAAGCCGTCAAGGGCACCGTTGGAGAGAGGGGCTGCATCGAACGACGAACGGTAGCAAGACCTGTCAGATATGACAGTAGGCAACCTCTCGGCCGGGGCGCTTAATCGACTCATCAACTTTTCCCGGAACACCTGAAGCAAGAGCGCTGCTTCAGGAGAGGATCTTGACATGCCCACACTCAAGAACCAGATAACAGCGGCCCCATTGACGATAGACGGGGTCAGCGAACTGGATCCGGACGGCCATATTCCGAGAGATGTTTTGATCGCCGGCACGATCGGCAGAATACCTCGGTGGCCCAACTTTCCGGCCGACCCCGACGACTTCACGATCCTCCGTGTCTATTGGCGGCAAGACGGTGCGACGGACGAAATATTTACCGCTACTTATACCCAGGCGGATGACCGGCCGGAGTTCACCTTTCCGATCACTCCTGAACAAATGAGTGTCGACGGAACGGCGGTCATCTATTACGAACTGGAGGGGTTCAATGGCAATCTGGATCCCTCACCCGAGCGTAAGTTGACGATCGACCATGAGTTGGCACCCACCCTCAGGGCGCCTGAGTTTCCTGACGTCAACTTCTATGGCTACATCAATTGCAGTTCTGCGCCGCCGGTCTGGGAAAGGATCCGGGTCAAGATCCTGAGCGAGCCGGTGTTCCTCAACGGAGACGAATGCGTCCTGCAATGGCAGGGGTTCGATTCTCTCAACGGATCTCCGCCGGCATTGACGCCGGTGCACGAATTCAGAAGAACCCTGAGCCCTGCTGATGTCAGCAACGGCTTCGTCATCGACATTCCGTTCGATCCCTATGTCCGGCCCATGGTGGACAACGATTCGGCCCTCGCTCAATACACCCTTTTTCGTGCAGGTGTCTCCTTCCGCAAATCCCGCAAGGGGCTGGTCAAGATCGACCGCACATTGCCGGGATCTCCGCCTTGTGGGGGTGAGCCCTGAATGATTCCGATGTTTTACCCATGGCTGCATCTGTTTGTGAGGTGGTTGTTCAATATCGCTCAACGTGGAGAACATGAAATGACCGTACAAAACATTATCGGTAAAGGCGCAAGGTTGACATTGCAGGAAATCGGCGAACGTGCTCGCTTGTCCTTGCGCACATCTGGACAGGTTTCCGGCGTACTGCTGGAAAAGCCCGAAGTGGTGGGAAAGATTGTCGATGACCTGATCCCCAAGACCATTTTGGACTCCGGAGACCTGATCATTCGATTTCACACCAACACGATCCTGGATCCACAGGATAATGACGAGTATGAGCTTTGGCAGCGCAAAGGGCCTTCAGATGCACCAGAAATGGTGGCCGGCGGTAACCTGGGCCAAGCCGCAGGTCGCCCGGCGACGGTGGACATTGAAGTGCCCACAGTCGCTCTTGTGGACGACGATCTGGCGCAGGCTTCAACGTTGTGGGAGTTTGAACTGGTTGTGTATAGGGGGGATAACGGCAACCCGGACAGCTCGGACTGGTTCCCTGTCCAGATCGACCGTAACGCTCCGGAGCAAGATAAGGCGTCAGGTCAGAAGTTCAAGCCGGAGACCGCCACGCTCATCAACCTGCCGGCGCCCGGCATCATTGATGATGAGTGGCTGAGCACCCACGACTCGCTTGATATCGACGTCAATATCTCTTATCAGTTCTATCGTCCGGATGACACCATCATTGTCTATCTCTCGACCAACTATGGTGTGGGGATGCCGGTATTTGAGCAGACGCTGTCAAACAGTTCCGTTGCCATTCCGACGGACGACATCCCGCAATTGGATGGACAGTACTTTCTCTGGTACGAATTGCGCGACATCGTAGGCAATGTCAGCGACCCCTCACTTGCCAGAGGCTTGCGAGTGTCTCGCCGTCCGGCACCGGTACTGTTGGATTGTGTGTTTCCGAAAGGGATCCTGCCGGATGTGATCGACCTGGCGGACCTGGAAACCCCTGTGTTCCTGGAAGTTCCCTACTCCACAAACGGGCAGCAGACGGACCGGATCACCCCGACCGTCAGCAATGGAACACTGGATGTGCCGTTGGGCAGCAAAGCCTTGGGGATCGGACCGGCCAATCTGCAATTCACTCTCAGCAACAGCCGGTTGCTGGCGCTCTGGAACAATGCGACGGCTGAAGTGCCCATCACCGGCACCTATGTCTTCACCCGCGGCGTTCAACCCCCGCAGGATTCAAGGTCGACTTCGTCCGCGCTTGACTTCACGTACAGGGGGCCCATCAACCCCATTTTCCCGGGACGGGAAAACCCGAACATGGTGAGGGTCACGGTCGTCGGCAAATCCGGTACGCCCAATCACATCACGGAAGACGATCGTCTGGACGTGGTGACCATCAGCACGCCGATGGTGGCGGCCCCCAACCCTTGGGTACCGCTGGGAGACGAGACAGCGAAACTCTGGTTCGACGGCAAAGAGGTGCACAGCGAACTGCTGACGGCCGGCACCGTGACCGTACTGACCGCGCCCATTCCGGCGGCGGTGATCGAGGCGGCCGTACCCGGCAAGAAAATCGCCTACTGGACGATCGAGGAAACGGGCGGCCGCAATGTGATGAAGTCATTCGACACCGAAGTCCAGCTCGACGCCGTCCGGCTTATCTTGCCGAAACCGACGGTGCGGCTCTTCAACGGCTTTGTGTCTTGCCGTTATCTCACCCGGCCTGACTTCCAGTTGCCGGTGACAGTGCCGATTCACCCCACCGCGATGCCGGTCGGAACCGTAGTCACATTGCGATCCATCGGCACGACCGACAGCCAGGGATTGATGCCGATTCCGGGCACAGACTTTGCCGACACTTACACGATCACCGGGGCGGAAGCCGATGGCGTGTTCATCCAGAACATTCAGCCATACCTGACAAAACTCAAACCCATTCAGCCTCCGGCCAGTTCCAGTCTACCCAACGGTTACATCAAGATCTGGTACGAAATCACGGTTGCAGGCGCACCGCTGCCGTCGATGGAGTTCCTGAACGAAGTGTCGCTGCTCAATGCCAGTAACAACTATTGCGAGGGGACACCGACCGACTGAAGGCGTTGATGAATGCCGAAGAGAATTCTCTTCGGCATTGTTGATTCAACTGCGTGTACAGACCTTTCCCGCATAGCTGCCGGATAAGTCCTACATATCTTCCTACTACGGAACTGTAATTTACGCGCCGTCTTGGGCGTGGGAGCTATGCCCGCGAATTCAGCTCCGTGCTCCTGCGGGAGCCATTCAAGGGAATTTCTTATGTTGTCATCTTGTATTGATGCGAAGTCCGGCCTCAGGAGGCTGATCAGTCTTTCATCACTGTCCCTCTTGTGGCTCCCCGATCTTTCCTCTGCCGGTACATTGGTCGGTGGGAGTCAGACCCTCACCAACGGCGCACCTGTGGAAGCATGGACACTTTCCCAAGGCGCAACATTGAACGTTGAGCAGGCGCAGACGCTGGGCATCAACGCATCGCATTCCACCCTGAATGCGACCGGTGCGACAACCCAGCAGATTTCCGTCAGCCAGGGTTCAGTGGTCAACCTCAGCGACTCGACCGTCAACGGCGGGAATGCCCGGGCCGGTGTGGAAATCATCAACAGCACCGGCACCATCAATGCCAGCACCGTCACAGGCAACCGCCTGGGCCTGCAGGCGGCCCGCAATGTCAGTACCGCCAGCGGCTCTTCGATCAGCGTGACGGACAGCCGGATCACCGGCGCTTCGGGCGGTGCGCGCGCCACAGCGTTCAGCAGCCTCGATTTTTCCAGCTCCCGAGTGGAAGGCACCGGTGCCGGCAGTGCCGGCGTGTCCCTGTTGAGCGGCAGTGCCTCGGCCCGCAACGGAACGCAAATCGTCGGTGGCCAGAACGGCGTGACCCTCGGTCTCGAAGGCGCAGGCCTGCCTGCCAGCCAATTGACGTTGGACGGGGCGAGCGTCGAGGGCAAGAGCGGTTCTGCGGTGTTGGTCGACAACAACGGTCGTGCCGCACCGGTCACACGCATCGATGTGCTTGACGGCTCCACATTGACGGGCGGCAACGGGATCGCCGTGGAGGTCAAGGGCGCCGCCGATGCCGCGATCAACGTGGAACGCAGCGACCTCGTCGGCAATGTTCAGGTGAGCGACGGCAGTGTGGCTGCACTGACCCTCACTCAAGGATCGCTGACCGGCAACGTGACAGGAGACGCCTCAAGCGCCGTATCGGTCGGGCTGCAGCAGGGCTCGCAACTCAAGGGTGTCATGACCGATGTCGCCAAGGTAGACATCGGTGGGCAATCCCGTTGGGCACTGACAGGCGACAGCAAGGTCGGTGACCTGAACCTCGATGGAGGGACCGTCAAGCTGGGTTCGGACGACGGGTTCCATCAGTTGAACGTGAACAACTTGTCCGGCAACGGCCTGTTTGAAATGAGCGTGGATTTTGCGACCCTTCAATCGGACGTCCTCAATGTCACCGGTGTTGCGACAGGCAACCATCAACTGTTGATCGCCAGCACCGGCACCGAACCTCCCAGCGGCCAGCCCGTCACGGTCGTTCACACCGCAGGCGGGGATGCGGCGTTCTCTCTTGCCAATGCCGACGGCAAAGTCGATCTCGGCGCGTTTTCCTATGGGTTGAAGGCGGACGAGAGCCGCAACAACTGGTTCCTGGATCCGTCCGGGCGCACGGTCAGCCCCTCGACCCGCACCGTCATGGCCTTGTTCAACACCGCGCCGACGGTATGGTACGGCGAGCTGACGTCGTTGCGCAGCCGCATGGGGGAAGTGCGCTTCAATCAGGAAAAGTCCGGGGCATGGGCGAGGGCCTACGGCAACAAATACAACGTCAATGACGCGTTCGGGGACGGCTACCGACAGACCCAGCAGGGATTCACGTTGGGGGCGGACGCACCGTTGCACTTTTCCGACGGGCAATGGCTGTTGGGCGTGATGGCCGGCTACAGCACATCCGACCTCAATCTGCACACGGGCAGCAGCGGCACGATCAAAAGCTATTACGCCGGAACCTACCTGACCTGGTTGGATGAAGCGAGCGGTTACTACGTCGACAGCGTGTTGAAGGTCAACCGGTTCCGCAACGATGCCAAGGCCGGCCTGAGCGACGGGACGCGCGCCAAGGGCGATTACGACAACAGCGCTGTGGGCGGATCGGTGGAAGTGGGGCGGCACATCAAGCTGGACGACGGCTACTTCATCGAACCGTTCACCCAGTGGTCGGCCGTGGTGATCCAGGGCAGGGACTTCGACCTGAACAACGGACTGCGGGCCGAAGGGGACCGCACCCGTTCATTGCTCGGCAAGGCTGGCGCCACGGCAGGGCGCAAGATGCAGTTGAGTGACGGCACGCAGGTTCAGCCCTACGTGCGCGCGGCGTTGGTGCATGAGTTCTCCAGAAACAACGAAGTCAAAGTCAACAACAATGCCTTCGACAATGACCTTTCCGGTTCGCGTGCCGAAGTGGGAGCCGGCATCGCCGTCAATTTGTCGGAGCGTTGGCAGGCCCATGCGGAAGTCGAGTACATGAATGGAAGCAACATCGAAATGCCCATCGGCGGCACGTTGGGCGTTCAGTTCAAATGGTAGGGGCATAACGCGGATCAGCGTTTGAACCTGACGCAAAAAAAAGCCCCGATCTGAGTCGGGGCCTATTCTTCAGGCTTAGTGGCCTAGCACCGTATCAAATTCGCCTTTGGACAGATAGCTCTGACTACTGCCGTCAGCCTTATCGATATGGGCATTGAAAGTGCCGAAGAAATGGAGGGTTCTTGGATCAAGGCTGTATTGGATGTTTCCCGATCTGGCTTTCTGCAAGGTCGGGCGCTCCGGGTCGCTGTAGTCGTTGAAAAACAAAGTGACGTCACCCTCACCGTCTTCATCGGTAATTCTTGCGATGGCCTCATCGATTGCTTTGGAAAACTTGATGGTGAAGCTTCTGGCGGCACCGTCATTGAACTCAGTGGCGATGACGGCCCAAAGTTCGCCGCGGCCGGGTGAGTGCTCGAGTTTTATTTCAGTGAGCGTGGCAGAGAACTCCGAGCCGTCTTCCAGGATCGCAGTGAAGACTTCCAGCGGGTCAGTGTCGATCACTTTCAGGGCTGAACTGTTCATGAATCATCTCCGTAGGGTTAAACGAATGATCCATGCACTGCGGTAGGCCAGCGGGGCATGGATAGAGTCATGCGAGAACCAATGTTGGTGCTCGTGTACTGGCACTTATGACATGTGCACGGCGCACCGCCTTCAGTGTTCAGTACACGGTCTTACCACTCGTGCGAGTTGGGTTGTGTGTTGCACGAGTGCGGGGTCAGCATAATGGAGCGAGAACACCTGAGTAACTGTCAGAGTTGACAGGTGTGTCTATATACAGGCGGCCCCTGTGCAGATCAGCCAAACAACCCCGCCGCAATGTTGATCGAGAACCCCAGGATCGCCGTATTGAACACAAACCCGATCAACGACTGCGCCAGCACGATCTTGCGCAGCTCGCGGGTGGCGACGCCGACGTCGGAAGTCTGCACCGCGACGCCGATGGTGAACGAGAAGTACAGGAAGTCCCAGTAGTTGGGCGTGGTCAGGCCTTCGGCGAAGCGCAGGGCCGGTTCCTGACCGTCCCAGGTGTAATAGAGGCGGGCGTAGTGCACGCTGAAGATCACCCCGATCAGCAGCCAGGAGCCGATCACCGTCAGCGCGGTGAAACCGTAGTGCAGCAGCTTGCGGGTGGTTTCCAGGTCCTTGCTGCCGACCAGTTCGAAGGTGATGGTGGCGAGGCTGGCCAGGGCGGCGATGCTCACCATCAGCAGGACGAGGCCGGCATTCTCGTCTTCCATTTCCGCGATGCGTTTGACGTCCGGGGCCTTGGCCCGGGCGGTGAGCCAGAGCATCAGCGCCAGGTAGGTCCAGACGCCGGCGTTCCAGCCGATCAGGACCTTGCTGACGAGAGAGGCGTTGGGCGTGAGCAGGCCGACGGCGATGCCGAACAGCGCGGCGGCGGAGAGGCGAGGGTGGGTGCGGGCGAGAAAGCGCATGGGGGCTCGTAGGGTCAGGGTTTGCTGACACCTTAGCTTATTTGGGCTGTGCTCAAGACCCGTATTGCCAGGGAGATCCGTGGAAACCGGCTTGCCAAGCGACCGTCGAGTCGATGCAAGGATTGATTGCATTGGCAGGCACCTGCCGCAGGCAGCGGTGGTGGATAGACGCTTAATCAGGACGGCTGTTTCACACTTCTGCGCCTCTGCGTAAAAAAACAGTCACCCGCAGGTGACTGTTTTTTGCTTCGCTGTGTATCTCGTTTGTGCCTTTTCACTTGTGCACTTCGAAATCGCCATGATCGATTACGAGACCGGGATTTGTTTTGGAGTTGTTGAAACGGAATGTTCCCCACATTTTATGAAGCTTTTCGTCGTAGTGAATGATTGCCGATCCCGTCGCCGAAATCATATCTACGACACCTTCGGCCGTTAACTCCAAATATCGTCCGGTGGCTTCGTTATTCCCTTGCGGGTGTTCTCTCAGACCCAAGTTTATAGGCTTGCCATCTTTCGGAATGCTGGGAGGAATTGACATAAGGTAGAGGGCTGTCTGGTCGCCACCGTGGTTCATGACCGCTCTTAAATCAAAGCCTCGCGGGGTCTCCACTAAGGAGAAGGAAGAGTCGGCAACGAAATGTGTTTCTTTGTCATTTTGAGTGATGGTCGCCGTCATCTTTTGTTTTTCTTGTTTCATCTGCGTTCTCCGAGGGCTTAAGCCCTAGCGAGTGCAACCGACAGGATGTCGTCTGCTTGCCCGGAGTCTAAGGATGAAAAAAAATTGAGATAACTGTCAGGGTTGACAGGTGTATCTATATACATGCTGCTGTTCAGTTGAACGGAGTCAAGCAGCCCCACCGCATTTTTGACCGAAAGCCTCAGTGCGTTGTTTGCGGGAGCGACAGTCAGGCTCCCACAGGCTCATTGCCACACACGGGTTGGTAGGGCGGGCTTTGCTCGCGACGGTGTCATGTCAACCGACCTTTCTCGGCACACCGTTTTCGCGAGCCAGTCCGCCCTACAGGGATCAGTGACGGCTGGAGCGCCGCACCAGCTTCATCACCACCACAAAGAACACCGGCACGAAGATGACCGCCAATGTCGCCGTGATCATCCCGCCGATCACCCCGGTGCCGATGGCTTGCTGGCTCGCGGAGCTGGCGCCCGTGGCGATGGCCAGCGGCACCACGCCGAGGATGAACGCCAGTGACGTCATCACGATCGGCCGCAGACGCATGCGGGCGGCCTGCAGGGTCGCGTCGAGCAGGTCGTGGCCGTCGTCGTACAGGCTCTTGGCGAACTCGATGATCAGGATCGCGTTCTTCGCCGACAGGCCGATGATGGTGATCAGCCCGACCTTGAAGAACACGTCGTTGGGCATCCCGCGCAACGTGACCGCCAGCACCGCGCCGAGCACGCCCAGCGGCACCACCAGCAGCACCGAGGTCGGGATCGACCAGCTCTCGTACAGCGCCGCCAGGCACAGGAACACGATCAGCAGCGACAGCCCGAGCAGGATCGGCGCCTGGCTGCCGGACAACCGTTCCTGCAGCGACAGCCCCGTCCATTCCTGGCCCAGGCCTTTCGGCCCCTGGGCCACCAGCCGCTCGATCTCGGCCATGGCTTCGCCGGTGGTGTGGCCGGGCGAGGGCTCGCCGGAGATGGCGATGGCCGGGTAGCCGTTGTAGCGGGTCAGCTGGGTCGGGCCTTGCGTCCACTTGGCCTGGACGAACGCCGACAGCGGCACCATTTTCCCGGCGTCGTTGCGCACGTGCATCTTCAGCAGGTCGTCGACCTGGCTGCGCCGGTCGCCTTCGGCCTGCACCACCACCCGCTGCATGCGGCCCTGGTTGGGGAAGTCGTTGACGTAGGTCGAGCCCACGGCGCTGGCCAGCACGTTGCTGATGTCGGCGAACGACACGCCCAGCGCGTTGGCCTGCCGGCGGTCGACCTCCAACTGCACCTGCGGCGCTTCGGCCAGGGCACTCTCGCGCACGTTCATCAGCACCGGGCTCTTCTCGGCGGCGGCGAGCAGTTCGGTACGCGCCGCCATCAGCGCGGCGTGGCCGAGGCCGCCGCGGTCCTGCAGGCGGAACTCAAAGCCGCTGGAGGTGCCGAGGCCGTCCACCGGCGGCGGCAGCACGGCGAAGGCCACGGCGTCCTTGACCTGGCTCAGCGCGGCGTTGGCGCGGTCGGCGATGGAGGCGGCCGAATCGTCGCTGCCGCGCTCGGACCAATCCTTGAGCGTGGAGAAGGCCAACGCGGCGTTCTGCCCGCTGCCGGAGAAGCTGAAGCCCAGGATCACCACGCTGTCGCTGATGCCCGGCTCGCCGGCGTTGTGCGCCTCAAGCTGTTCGGCCACCTGCACCGTGCGGTTCTGGGTCGCGCCCGGCGGCAGCTGGATGTCGGTGATGGTGTAGCCCTGGTCTTCCGTCGGCAGGAACGAGGAGGGCAGCCGCACGAAAAGGACGCCCAGGCCGATCAGCAGCACAACGTAGATCAGCAGGTAGCGCCCGCTGCGCTTGAGGGCGTACCCCACCCAGCCCTGATAGCGCGCCGTCAGCCGTTCGAAGCGGCGGTTGAACCAGCCGAAGAACCCGGCCTTCTCATGGTGTTCGGCCTTGGCGATCGGCTTGAGCAGCGTGGCGCACAGCGCGGGCGTCAGGGTCAGGGCGAGGAACGCCGAGAACAGGATCGAGGTGGCCATCGACAGCGAGAACTGGCGGTAGATCACGCCCACCGAGCCGTGCATGAACGCCATCGGAATGAACACCGCCACCAGCACCAGGGTGATGCCGATGATCGCGCCGGTGATCTGCCCCATCGCCTTGCGGGTGGCCTCCTTGGGCGACAGGCCCTCGGCGGCCATGATCCGCTCGACGTTCTCGACCACCACGATGGCGTCGTCCACCAGGATGCCGATGGCCAGCACCATGCCGAACATGGTCAGCACGTTGATCGAGTACCCCAGCGCCAGCATCGTGGCGAAGGTGCCCATCAGGGCGACCGGCACCACCAGGGTCGGGATCAGCGTGTAGCGCACGTTCTGCAGGAACAGGAACATCACCGCGAACACCAGCAGCATGGCTTCGCCGAGGGTGTAGACCACTTTGGTGATCGAGACCTTCACGAACGGCGAGGTGTCATACGGAATCTTGTACGCGACGCCCGCCGGGAAGTAGCGCGACAGTTCGTCCATCTTCGCCCGGATCAGGGTGGCGGTGTTCAAGGCATTGGCCCCCGGCGACAGCTGCACGCCCACGGCGGTGGACGGCTTGCCGTTGAGGCGGGTGCCGAACTGGTATTCCTGGCTGCCGACCTCCACCCGCGCCACATCGCCGATGCGCACGGTGGAACCGTCGGGGTTGGCCTTGAGCACGATGTCGGCGAACTCTTCCGGGGTCGACAACTGGCCTTTGACCAACACGGTGGCGGTGATCTCCTGGGCCTTCGGCGCGGGCAGGTCGCCGATGCTGCCGGCGGACACCTGCGCGTTCTGCGCGGCGATGGCGGCGTTGACGTCGGCCGGGGTCAGGTTGAAGCCGATCAGCTTCTGCGGGTCGATCCAGATCCGCATCGCCCGCTCGGCGCCGTACAGCTGGGCCTTGCCGACGCCGTCCAGGCGCTTGATCTCGTTCATCACGTTGCGCGCCAGGTAATCGCTGAGCGCCACGTCGTCGAGCTTGCCGTCGCTGGAGGTGAGGGTGATCAGCAGCAGGAAGCCTGCCGACACCTTCTCGACCTGCAAGCCTTGTTGGTTGACCGCTTGCGGCAGGCGCGACTCCACGGCCTTGAGGCGGTTCTGCACGTCCACCTGGGCCAGCTCCGGGTTGGTGCCCGGCTGGAACGTGGCCTTGATGGTGGCGCTGCCCAGGCTGCTTTGCGACTCGAAGTACAGCAGATGGTCGGCGCCGTTGAGCTCTTCCTCGATCAGGCTGACCACGCTTTCGTCGACGGTCTGCGCCGAGGCGCCGGGGTACACGGCGTAGATTTCGATCTGCGGCGGCGCGACGTCCGGGTACTGGGCCACCGGCAACTGCGGAATCGACAGCGCGCCGGCCAGCAGGATGAACAGGGCGACCACCCAGGCGAACACCGGGCGGTCGATAAAGAACTGCGGCATAAAGAGGTGTCCTGCTTACTGCCCGGAGGTCTGGGCGAGTGGAAGAGGGGTATCGTCGATCTGCACGGTTTCGCCGGGACGGGCGTGCTGCAAGCCTTCGACGATGATGCGGTCGCCCGGCTTGAGGCCGCCGGTGACGATCCAGCGGTCGTTCTGCACCGCGCCGAGCTGCACCGGCTGCTGGGCCACGCGCAGGTGATCGTCGAGGGTCAGCACCTGGGCGATGCCGGCGCTGTCGCGTTGCACAGCCCTTTGCGGCACGGTGAGGCCTTCGCGGATGACCGCTTGCTCCAGGCGCACGCGCACGAAGCTGCCGGGCAACAGGTCGAGGTCCGGGTTGGGGAACTCGCTGCGCAGGATGATCTGGCCGGTGCCCGGATCGACGGTGATGTCGGCGAACAGCAGCTTGCCCGGCAACGGGTAGAGGCTGCCGTCGTCCTGGATCAGCGTGGCCTTGACCTGATCCTGGCCGACCTGCTGCAACTGGCCGGAGCGGAAGGCGCGGCGCAGTTCGTTGAGCTCGCGGGTCGACTGGGTGACGTCGGCGTGGATCGGGTTGAGCTGCTGGATCAGTGCCAGCGGCGTGGTTTCGTTCTGGCCGACCAGCGCGCCTTCGGTCACCAGCGCCCGGCCGATGCGTCCGGAGATCGGCGCGGTGACGGTGGCGTAACCCAGATTCAGCTTCGCCCGTTCGACGGCCGCCTTGTTGGCGGCGACCTCGGCGGCGGTCTGCCGTGCGTTGGCCCGGGCGTTGTCGTAGTCCTGGGCGCTGATGGCCTTGTCGCCGATCAACTGGGCGTAGCGCTGCTCTTGCAGCGAAGCCTGGAACGCATTGGCCTCGGCCTTGCGCAGCGCGGCTTCGGCACTGTCCAGGTCAGCCTTGAACGGGGCCGGGTCGATGCGGAACAGCACGTCGCCCTTTTTCACGTCGCTGCCTTCGCGGAAGGTGCGCTGCAGCACCACGCCGGCCACCCGCGCCCGCACTTCGGCGATGCGCGGCGCGGCGATGCGTCCGCTCAGCTCACTGCTCAGCGACAGGGGATGGGCCTTGAGGGTCTCGATCCGCACCGTGGCCGGCGGCGCCTGCTCTTCGCTGTCCGAGGACGCACCACAGGCGCCGAGCGCCAGCGCCGTTGCGATCAGGCCGAGCCCGGCCAGCAGTTTCTTCGACATGTACTACCCCCAATGTTGATGGGCGAATCCTACGGGTAGCGACCGCCGGCAGCGGTGAAGCTTTGTAGGCGCTGTGTGAAATTGTGTAAGGGTTTTAGTCAGGGACGGGTGAGGGCGTATATCCTTTATGCCTTGAATTCTTTTGTGACAGTCAGGCCGCCATCGCGAGCCGGCTCGCTCCTACAACGAACAAAACCTGTGGGAGCGAGCCTGCTCGCGATGGCGGTTGTCCGGTCGCCAGCACTTTCTGGAACACCCCATGCCCAACATCCTCCTGGTCGAAGACGACACCGCCCTCGCCGAACTGATTGCCAGCTACCTGGAGCGCAACGGTTATTCCGTCAGCGTGATCGGCCGCGGCGACCATGTGCGCGAGCGGGCGCGGCTCAGCCCGCCGGACCTGGTGATCCTCGACCTGATGCTGCCGGGCCTCGACGGCCTGCAGGTGTGCCGCCTGCTGCGCGCCGACTCGGCGACGCTGCCGATCCTGATGCTCACGGCCCGCGACGACAGCCACGATCAGGTGCTGGGCCTGGAGATGGGCGCCGACGACTACGTCACCAAACCCTGCGAGCCCCGGGTGCTGTTGGCCCGGGTGCGCACTTTACTGCGTCGCAGCAGCCTGGGCGAGCCGTTGACGGTCAACGACCGGATCGTCATGGGCAACCTGTGCATCGACCTGTCGGAGCGCACCGTGACCTGGCGCGGGCAGGCGGTGGAGCTGTCCAGCGGCGAATACAACCTGCTGGTGGTGCTGGCCCGCCACGCCGGCGAAGTGCTGAGCCGCGACCAGATTCTGCAGCGCCTGCGCGGCATCGAGTTCAACGGCACCGACCGTTCGGTGGACGTGGCCATCTCCAAGCTGCGGCGCAAGTTCGACGACCACGCCGGCGAGGCGCGCAAGATCAAGACGGTGTGGGGCAAGGGCTACCTGTTCAGCCGTTCCGAGTGGGAATGCTGAGCCGATGTTCAGAATCCTGTTCCGCCTCTATCTGGTGACGATCGTCTCGTTCAGCGCCGCGACCTATCTGATGCCGGACCTGGTGGTGATGGTCTTCCGTGATCGTTTCATCACCTACAACCTGGAATTCTCGCGGGGCTTGCAGTCGCTGATCACCAAGCAGTTCCGCGCTGCGCCGCCGGAGCGCTGGCCGGAGGTCGCGGCCTCGATGGACAAGGACTTCCAGCCGCTGCACATCGTGCTGGCGCGCATCGATGACGCCGATTTCACCGCGCCTGAGCGCGAGCGTCTGCTCAAGGGCGAAAACGTGGTGCGCATCGGCGATTGGGGCTGGCGCACCCTGGCGGTGACGCCGCTCAACGACGAGATGGCGGTGCGGATGGTGGTGCCGCCGGATCCGATGGACGTCAACCTGCTGTACTGGAGCATCAACGTGCTGATCGGCGCGACGATGCTGGCGTGCCTGCTGCTGTGGCTGCGCCCGCACTGGCGCGACCTGGAGCGCCTCAAGCGTACCGCCGAACGGTTCGGCAAGGGCCATCTGAGCGAGCGCACGCAGATCGCCCAAAGCTCGAACATCGGCAGCCTGGCCTACGTGTTCGACACCATGGCCAGCGATATCGAAAGCCTGCTCAACCAGCAGCGCGACCTGCTCAACGCGGTCTCCCATGAATTGCGCACGCCGCTGACCCGCCTGGACTTCGGCCTGGCGCTGGCGCTGTCCGACGACTTGCCGGCGGCCAGCCGCGAGCGCCTGCAAGGGCTGGTTGCGCACATCCGCGAGCTGGATGACCTGGTACTGGAGCTGCTGTCCTACAGCCGCCTGCAGAATCCGGCGAAGCTGCCGGAGCAGGTCGAGGTGTCGCTGGACGAGTTCATCGACAGCATCCTGGGCAGCGTCGATGACGAGCAGGAGTCCTCGGAGGTCGTCATCGACGTGCTGCTGCACGGTCAGCTTGAGCGTTTCACGCTGGATCCGCGCCTCACCGCCAGGGCCTTGCAGAACCTGCTGCGCAACGCCATGCGCTACTGCGAGAAGCGCATCCAGGTCGGCGTGCAGGTGTGCCCCAAGGGTTGCGAGATCTGGGTGGACGATGACGGCATCGGCATTCCGGACGACGAGCGCGAGCGGATTTTCGAGCCGTTCTACCGGCTCGACCGCAGTCGCGATCGGGCCACCGGCGGCTTTGGCCTGGGGCTGGCGATCAGCCGCCGGGCTCTGGAGGCCCAGGGCGGCACGCTGACCGTGGAGAGTTCTCCGCTGGGCGGGGCGCGGTTCCGGCTGTGCCTGCCGACCCCGGCCTGACGCCGGTGCCTGGGCCGAGGATCCCCCTGTGGGAGCCAGCCTGCTGGCGATAGCGTCAGTCCGGACACCACAGGCCCGGCGCAAGACAGTGGTTCCCACAGGGTAGGCGCACGGCGTAGATCCAATGTTTCAGGCAGGCCGCCATCGCCAGCAGGCTGGCTCCCACAGAGTATGTGCAAGGCTTAGATCCACTGTGGGAGCGGGCTTGCCCGCGAAGTCAGTCAGAGAAGGTCTTTGGACTGGATCAGGCCGACGCCCGCCACCTGCATCCGTTCGACCGCTGCGGCCAGCGAGCCGTTGTGGTCGATGGCCCGGCAGGCGTCCATCACCACGAAGGCATTGAAGCCGGCCGCCCGCGCATCCAGCGCGGTGAACATCACGCAGAAGTCCGGGGCCAGCCCGACCACGTAAACGGTGTCGACGCCGCGCTCCTTCAGGTAACCGGCCAGGCCCGTGACCGTGGCCCGGTCCGCCTCCAGAAACGCCGAATAGCTGTCGATGTCGGGATTGCAGCCCTTGCGGATGATCAACTGCGTGTGGGGCAGGTCCAGCCCCGGGTGAAACTCGGCCCCCGGCGAGCCCTGCACGCAATGGTCCGGCCAGAGGGTCTGCTCGCCGTACGGCAAGTGGACCACATCGTAAGGCCCGTGGCCGGGATGGCTTGAGGCAAACGACGCGTGGCCGGCCGGGTGCCAGTCCTGGGCGGCGATGACTTGCTTGAAGCGGGCGCCGAGACGGTTGACCAGCGGGACGATCAGGTCGCCTTCGGGTACCGGCAGCCGGCCGCCGGGAACGAAGTCGTTCTGGACGTCGATGACCAGCAATGCAGAGCGTGGTGAGATCGGCATAAACAGTGTTCCTCCCTGGATAATCACTTACCCAGCATAGCGGCCGCTTCGGTCAGGCGCCGAGCCGGTCCTTAAACATTTTCGCCAGCGCCTCCAGATCGGCGGGCGGATTGTGGCCGATCAGCATCCACGCGTGTTCGCGCTCCGTCCAGTACACCACGTTCAGGGTGTGGCGCCGCTCGTGGGCCAAGGGCCGGCTGCCGCTGTTGGAACGGATGACGCACAGCGCCAGCGGGCCATGGGCGGCGTCCAGCCAGGTCAGCTGGGCGATGGGCATGCCGTCGTATTCCAGCAGTTGCGCGCGCTTGAGCTCGGCGCCGGGCAGTTTCAGCTGCGCGGCGGTCAGGTTCAGGCCCAGCCGCGCGTCGACGGTGCGCAACTGGGCGCGTTGGGAGGCTTCGTCGGTGGGCAGATGTTCGAGGGTCTGCGGCACGTACAGCGCCATGTAGTCGCCGACCATCGCCCGCCAGTTGTGCGGCTGCCGCGCCTGCCAGCCGAGGAACAGGCGGTCGGCCGCCACGCCGCCCAGCGCGAGGGCGGCCGCGGCGGCACCGATGAACCAGCGCCGGCTGATGCCGGGGCGGGCCGGGGAGGGGGCGGCGTCCAGCCGGGCTTGCAGGCGATCCAGCGGCGCCTGCCGGGCCAGTTCGTCGTAGGCGTCCCGGAACGGCAGGTTGCTGCGGGCCAGCCACTGCACGCGCAGGCTCAGCAGCGGGTCGTCGGTGATGGCGGTGTCCAGCAGGTCGCGTTGTTCGCGGTCGATCTCGTCGTCCAGGTACGCCACCAGTTGCTCGTCCGAAGGCGTGTTCATTGGCGGTCTCCTGCGGGGGTGTTCGGCACCGCTTGCAGCGGCGGGTATTCGGCCAGTTTCAGGCGTGCGGTGGCCAGGCGGCTCATGACCGTGCCGATGGGCACCTGCAGGATCTCGGCGACTTCGCGGTAGGACAGCCCTTCGACATAGGCCAGGTAGACGGTTTCGCGTTGGGTCTCGGGCAGCGCATCGACCCGGCGGATCACCTGCGCGGCCATCACGTGGGTCTGGGCGGCGTATTCGCCGTCGAACGCCAGTTGGCCGTCGGCGTCGCAGGTGCCCTGGCCCTGGCGCACCCGGCGGGCGCGCACTTCATTGAGCCAGATCGAATGCAGGATGCTCAGCAGCCAGCGGTCCATGCGCGTGCCGGCCACGTATTGGCCGGAACGCTCCAGGGCGCGCACGCAGGTGGCCTGCACCAGATCCTCGGCCACGTGGCGGTTGCGCGACAGCAGCAGGCCGTAGCGCCACAAGCGCGCCAGGTGTTGCCCCAGTTCGGCTCTGAATGCCTGTTCGCTGAAAATGATCGCCTCCGCGTGTCGTGTCAGGTTTTCGATGAATCGTTGATGGCTTCGGCCAGGTCGCGGTACTCCTCGCAGGCCGTGCCGCAGATCGCCTTGATCTGTTGCAGCTGTTCCTGCGCCAGGTCGATGCGGCCCTTCACCACGTAGGCTTCGCCCAGGTACTCGCGCACTTGCGCGTACTGCGGATCCAGCTTCACCGATTGCAGGTAATAGCCGATGCCTTCGTCGGTGCGCCCCAGTTTGCGGGTGGCGTAGCCGCGGTAATTCAGGGCCTTGGCGGTGTTCGGCTGCCGCAGGGTGTCGAGCAGCGCCAGGGCCTCTTCATAGCGGCCGGCCTTGGCCAGCCGGTAGGCGTAGTCGGTGCGGTCGGCGTCCGGCAGCAGGTGGCTGGTCTGCATGACGCACTTCTGCGACTTGCTGTCGTACACCTGGCCTTTGGGGCAGTTCGGTGCCTTGACCGGCTCGTCCTCATCGCCATGGGCGAGGGCCAGGGGGCTGGCCAGAACGGCGGCCATCAGCAACGGGGCGGCGAACATAACGGAACGGATAGTCATGGGCAAGGCTCCACTGTGGGTCACGTTTCACTTTGAACACCCCAGGGTGAATTTTTATTCATCGCTTTGTCAGGGTTCGTTCAAGGTAAGCCCAATTCCGGACGCTATGCTCGTCGGCGTCCGTCGTCTTTTTGGAGTGCGCCATGAAAGATCAGGTCCATCATTCAGCCACCGCCGGCTACAAGAGCGCCGCCGACCTATACGTCAAAGGCCGTCCGGACTACCCGCCCCAAGTGGGGGACTGGCTGAGCGACACGCTCGGGCTCGACGGCCGCAAGACGGTGATCGACCTCGGCGCCGGCACCGGCAAGTTCACCGGCCGGCTGCTGGCGACCGGCGCCCAGGTAATTGCCGTGGAACCGGTGGCGCAGATGCTCGACCGGCTCGCCGTCACCTGGCCCAAGGCCTTGGCGGTCAGCGGCACGGCGACCGACCTGCCGTTGCCGGACGCCTCGGTGGACGCGGTGGTCTGCGCCCAGGCGTTCCACTGGTTCGCCACCGCCGAGGCGCTGGACGAAATCGCCCGGGTGCTCAAGCCCGGGGGGCGGCTCGGTCTGATCTGGAACCTGCGCGACACGCAAGTGAGCTGGGTGCCGAAGCTCGACGCCATCGTCAACGCGCTGGAGGGCGACACCCCGCGCTACTACACCGGCGCCTGGCGCCAGGCGTTTCCGCATCCGGCGTTCGGGCCGTTGCAGGTGCAGCGGTTTCACCATGGCCATACCGGCTCGCCGGAGGACGTGATCTTCAACCGGGTGCGCTCCACCAGTTTCATCGCCGCGCTGCCGGCGGCGCAGCGGGCGAAGGTCGATGAGCGGATCCGCGCGCTGATCCTCTCCGAGCCCGAGCTGCGGGGCCGGGATGTGGTGACGGTGCCTTATGAGACGGCGGCGTTTGTGGCGGTGAAGGGCAGCTGAACCTGTAGGGGCCAGCCTGCCGGCGATGGCGTCAGCCCAGCCTCCACAGGGCGCAACCCTGTGGCGCGCTCACCGACCTTATCGCCAGCAGGCTGGCTCCCACAGGGTTCGGGGCGAGGCCGGGTCAGTCCCGCTTTTGGCCGAACCGCTGCCTTACTGCGGGTCAAGGTGCCTTGTTATAGTGCGGGCCTCATTCAATGCCCGGTAAAGGATTTCTGCCATGACCCAATACACCGCCTTCAGCGTCGAACTGGCCGACAACGTCGCCCATGTGCAGATCAACCGTCCGGAGAAGATCAACTCGATGAACGCTGCGTTCTGGAGCGAGATCGTCGAGGTGTTCCAGTGGATCGACGACACCGACGCAGTGCGGGCGGTGGTGCTCAGCGGTGCCGGCAAGCATTTTTCCTCCGGCATCGACCTGATGATGCTGGCCGGCGTGGCCAACGAACTGGGCAAGGACGTCGGCCGCAACGCGCGCCTGCTGCGGCGCAAGATCCTCACCCTGCAAGCCTCGTTCAATGCCGTGGACAATTGCCGCAAACCGGTGCTGGCGGCGATCCAGGGCTATTGCCTGGGCGGGGCCATCGACCTGATCGCCGCGTGCGACATGCGTTACGCCGCCGAGGACGCGCAATTCTCGATCAAGGAAATCGACATCGGCATGGCCGCCGACGTCGGCACCCTGCAACGGTTGCCACGGATCGTCGGCGACGGCATGCTGCGTGAGCTGGCCTACACCGGCCGTACCTTCGGCGCCGAGGAGGCGCGCAGCATCGGCCTGGTCAACCGCGTCTACGGCGACAAGGACAGCCTGATCGAAGGCGTGTTGGACATCGCCCGGGAGATCGCCGCCAAGTCGCCGATCGCGGTCGCCGGCACCAAGGCCATGATCAGCTACATGCGCGACCATGGCATCGACGACGGCCTCGAGTACGTTGCCACCTGGAACGCCGCCATGCTGCAATCCACCGACTTGCGCGTGGCCATGGCCGCCCACATGAGCAAACAGAAACCCGAATTTCTGGATTGAGAAACCATGACATCTCGCTGGACCACTGCAGTACTGGACACCGACCAACCCGGCGGCTGGGCCGTGGCGCGCAGCCCCGAGGGCTTTCTGTTCGACGACAACGGCGCGCTGTTCCCCCGGGAATGGCTCAAGCGCCAGGATCTGGCGATCCTCGCCGAACACGGCATCGGCCACCTCGACGGCGAGCCGGTGTACCTGCTGGAACTGCGCAGCCACAGCGAGGTGCCGGGCTGCAGCTGGAAGGGCTTGCGCGCGTTCATGCTCGACGGTGACCACACCGTCTACAAGGTGCTGGGCTATGCGGCGCAGATCGGCACCTGGGCCCGCGAACACCGGTTCTGCGGCAACTGCGGTCAGGCCATGACCCAGGTGCCGCGGGAGCGGGCGATGTACTGCCAGCCGTGCGACCTGCGCAGCTATCCGCGCATTTCGCCGAGCATGATCGTGCTGGTGACCCGGGGCGATGAAGTGCTGCTGGCGCGCTCGCCGCGTTTCGTCACCGGGGTCTACAGCACGCTGGCCGGGTTCGCCGAGCCGGGGGAGTCGGCCGAGGATTGCCTGATTCGCGAAGTGCGTGAGGAAGTCAGCATCGAAGTGAAGAACATTCAGTACATGGGCAGCCAGTGCTGGCCGTTCCCGCATTCGATGATGCTGGGCTTTCATGCCGAATATGCCGGCGGGGAGATTGTCTGCCAGGAAGACGAGATTGAAGACGCCCAGTGGTTCAACGTGCACGATCTGCCGCCGTTGCCGGCGTCGAAATCGATTGCACGTTACCTGATCGACGTCTACGTGGCCCGCCGCTTAGGCCACGCTGAACCAGTGCTGCCAGGCTAGCCGCACGGTCAGCCCCAGCACCACGGTGATGAACACCGGACGGATGAACTTGGCGCCGCCGCTGATCGCGGTGCGCGCCCCGAAGAACGCGCCGACCATCACCGACAGGCCCATGCACAGGCCGATGATCCAGTCCACCTGCCCCGAGAACACGAACACCGCCAGCGCCGCGACGTTGCTGACGAAGTTCATGCTGCGCGCCACACCGCTGGCCTTGACCAGGTCGATGGGGTAGAGCAGCAGGCTGCTGACCGTCCAGAACGCGCCGGTGCCGGGGCCGGCCACGCCGTCGTAAAAGCCCAGGCTGAAGCCTTGCGGGCCTTGCCAGGTCTTCTTGATCGGCGCGTCGCTGTCCAGCGGCGCCTTCGGCGTGCCGCCGAACAGCAGGTACAGGCCGCAGGCGAACACGATCACCGGCAGCATCTTGTTCAGCCATTCCGCCGGCAGGTAGTGGGCGACGATGGCGCCTGTCAGCGCGCCGACCAGGGTGCCGACGATCGCGTGCATCCATTGCCTTGGGTGGAACAGCTTGCGCCGGTAGAAGGTGAAGCTGGCGGTGGCCGAGCCGAAGGTCGAGCTCAGCTTGTTGGTGCCCAGCACCAGGTGCGGCGGCAGGCCGGCGGTGAGCAGGGCCGGGGTGGTCAACAGGCCGCCGCCGCCGGCGATGGCGTCGATGAAACCGGCAATGAACGCGACGAGGGCCAGGATGGCCAGGGTGGTGAGGTCAACGCTGAGATCGAAGGGCATGGAATCGGCTTATTCGGCAGGGCGCAGACGGGCTGCAGGGACGGGCGGTCATGTTACTCATTTCCGGATGTTGCGGCGACCCGTCTGACGCTATCGCGGGCAAGCCCGCTCCCACAGGTTCTGCGGTGACCACCGATTCCGAACACCCCCGACCCCTTGTGGGAGCCAGCCTGCTGGCGATGGCGGTGGAGCAGTCGCCATAGATGTCGGCAGTGCCGGCGTCATCGCTTGCAGGCAAGCGCCTACAGGTTTTGCGGGTTAGGCGCCGCGTCGCTGCGCCAGGCTGCGTTCCATCCGGGCAATGCCTTCTTCGAGCATCGAGCGTGGGCAGCCGAAGTTCAGGCGCACGAACGGTTGGCTGTGGTCGCCGAAATCCGAACCGGCGCTCAGGCCGACCTTGGCGTGTTCGAGGAAGAACCGCTGTGGGTCGCCCAGGTCCAGCGCCGAGCAGTCGAGCCAGGCGAGGTAAGTGCCTTGCGGCACGTTGATCGAGATGCCCGGCAGACGGCTGCGCACTGCCTCGACCAGGTAATCGCGGTTGGCCTGCAGGTACTGTTTCAGCGCCTTGAGCCAAGGCCCGGCCTCGCTGTAGGCCACGCGGGTGGCTTCCATGCCCAGCGGGTTGACGCTGTCGACCATGCCGCAGCGGGCGTGGTTGACCCGCTCGCGCAGGGCGGCGTCCTGGATGATCATGAACGAGGTCTTGAGGCCGGCGATGTTGTAGGCCTTGCTGGCCGACATCAGGGTGATGGTGCGCTTGGCGATGTCGGCGCCCAGGGAGGCGGTCGGAATGTGCACGCGGCCGTCGTAGCACAGCTCGGCGTGGATCTCGTCGG
This sequence comes from Pseudomonas sp. R25(2017), assembly GCF_002112565.1. Taxonomy (NCBI): domain Bacteria; kingdom Pseudomonadati; phylum Pseudomonadota; class Gammaproteobacteria; order Pseudomonadales; family Pseudomonadaceae; genus Pseudomonas; species Pseudomonas sp. R25(2017). The sequence continues at coordinate 111,839 of NZ_NEHZ01000014.1, read as the reverse complement.
AGATGATCCAGGCGTCCTGCTGCACGCAGAGGTCGGCCACCGCTTGCAGCTCTTCGCGGCCGAACACCTTGCCGATCGGGTTGTGCGGGTTGCTCAGCAGCAGCGCGCCGCCGCCTTCGAGGGACTGGCGCAGGGCGTCCAGCGGGGTGGCGTAGGTGCCGTCGTCCTGCGCGAGGAATTCCAGTTCGACCTTGTTCAGGCCCCAGTGGCCCGGCGCGTGGCGCAGCGGCGGGTAGTTCGGGGTCTGCACCACGACGTTCTGCTGCGGCTGCACCAGCGCCTTGAGCGCCATGTTGAAGCCCGACTCCACGCCCGGCAGGAACACCAGCTCCTGGGGCTGCACGCGCCAGGCGTACTTGGCCCACAGGTCGGCGACGATGGCCTGGCGCAGGTTGTCCTGGGCCACGCTGTAGCCCACCAGCGGGTGCAGCAGGCGTTGCTGCAACGCTTCGATGACCACCGGCGGCGCGGCGAAATCCATGTCAGCGACCCACATCGGCAGCACGTCGGCCGCATAGCGGCTCCATTTGGTGCTGCCGGTGTCGTGGCGGTCGAATACCTGATCAAAATCGAAAGTCATGCGGGGTCTCGTGAAGGCGGGGTCGTTGATGGGCGCCATGATAAGCCACTGCCTGCCCTTGCGCGACCGGGCGGTCATCGCGGTGTGCCAGGCAGGCCGCCATCGCCAGCAGGCTGGCTCCCACAAAGGCATCGGCAGACGACCGTGTGTTCCGGGGTGCACATACATTCCCCTGTGGGAGCCAGCCTGCTGGCGATGGCGTCGGTCCGGACACCACCGGCCCAGGGCAGGGCAGTCGCTCCCACAAGGGGAATCGGCGAATGACCGCGTGCCACCGACGGTCGGTTGGCGTGCCGGCCGTCGGTTCGTTGGCTAGAGTGAAAGGATCGGCAGTGCGTCTGCCGCAACCGTGATTGTCCAGAACAGCCCGGCAACGCACCGGGTTCCACCTGATCAGGAGTGCACGATGGATCTCAGCCGTCGTCAGTTCTTCAAGGTCGCCGGCATCGGCCTTGCAGGCTCTAGCCTGGGCGCGTTGGGCATGGCCCCGACGCCGGCCTTCGCCGAGCAGGTGCGCCACTTCAAGCTCGCCCACACCCATGAGACCCGCAACACCTGTCCGTACTGCTCGGTCGGGTGCGGGCTGATCATGTACAGCCAGGGCGACGCCGGCAAGAACGTGGCGCAGAACATCATCCACATCGAGGGCGACGCCGACCACCCGGTCAACCGCGGCACCCTGTGCCCCAAAGGCGCCGGCCTGCTGGACTTCATCCACAGTCCGGGCCGCCTGCAATACCCGCAGGTGCGCAAGCCGGGCTCCAACGAGTGGACGCGGATTTCCTGGGACGAAGCGCTGGACCGCGTCGCCGACCTGATGAAGGCCGACCGCGACGCCAACTTCACCGAGCGCAACGCCCAGGGCCAGACGGTGAACCGCTGGCTCACCACCGGGTTCCTCGCGGCGTCGGCGGCGTCCAACGAAGCGGGCTACATCACCCATAAGGTGGTGCGCAGCCTCGGCATGCTGGGGTTCGATAACCAAGCGCGTGTCTGACACGGCCCGACGGTGGCAAGTCTTGCCCCGACGTACGGCCGTGGAGCCATGACCAACACCTGGACCGACATCGCCAACGCGAACCTGATCCTGGTGATGGGCGGCAACTCCGCCGAAGCGCATCCGTGCGGCTTCAAATGGGTGACCGAAGCCAAGGCGCACAACGCTGCGCGGCTGATCGTGGTCGACCCCAGGTTCACCCGCACCGCATCGGTGGCCGACTACTACGCGCCGATCCGCACGGGAACCGACATCGCCTTCATGGGCGGGCTGATCAATTACCTGCTGACCGAGGACAAGATCCAGCACGAATACGTGCGCAACTACACCGACCTGTCCTTCATCGTGAAGGCCGGCTTCGGCTTCGAGGACGGCCTGTTCACCGGCTACGACGCGGCCAAGCGCAGCTACACCGACAAGTCCACCTGGGGCTACGAACTGGGCGAGGACGGTTTCGCCAAGGTCGATCCGACCCTGCAGGACCCGCGCTGCGTCTATCAATTGATGAAGGGCCACTACAGCCGCTACACCATCGACCTGGCCAGCCAGATCTGCGGCATGCCGGGCGAGGCCATGAAGAAGATCTGGGAAGAGATCGCCACCTGCTCGCAACCGGGCAAGACCATGACGATCCTGTACGCGCTGGGCTGGACGCAGCACTCCATCGGCTCACAGATCATCCGCAGCGCGGCGATGGTGCAGCTGCTGCTGGGCAACGTCGGCATGCCGGGCGGCGGGGTCAACGCCTTGCGCGGGCACTCCAACATCCAGGGCCTGACCGATCTGGGCCTGCTGTCCAACTCGCTGCCGGGCTACCTGACCCTGCCGCTGGACGCCGAGCAGGACTACGACGCCTTCATCGCCAAACGCACACAGAAACCGCTGCGGCCGGGGCAGCTGTCCTACTGGCAGAACTACAGCAAGTTCCACGTCAGCCTGATGAAGGCCTGGTACGGCGCCAACGCCACCGCCGAGAACCAGTGGGGCTACAGCTACCTGCCCAAGCTCGACATCCCCAACTACGACATCCTCAAGGTCTTCGACCTGATGGGCCAGAGCAAGGTCAACGGCTACATGTGCCAAGGCTTCAACCCGATCGCCGCGCTGCCCGACAAGAACCGGGTGATGAAAGCGCTCGCGCGGCTCAAGTGGCTGGTGGTGATGGACCCGCTGGCCACCGAGACCTCGCAGTTCTGGGAGAACGTCGGCCCCTACAACGACGTGAAGACCGCCGACATCCAGACCGAGGTCATCCGCCTGCCCACCACGTGCTTCGCCGAGGAGGACGGGTCGCTGGTCAACAGCAGCCGCTGGCTGCAATGGCACTGGAAAGGCGCCGACGGACCGGGCGAGGCGCGCACCGACGTGCAGATCATGAGCGGGCTGTTCCTGCGCCTGCGCCAGCGCTATCAGGCCGAGGGCGGCGCCTGGGCCGAGCCGATCCTGAAGCTGTCGTGGCCGTACAAGATTGCCGACGAGCCGTCGCCGGAGGAAATCGCCAAGGAGGTCAACGGCTACGCCACCACCGACTTCACCGATGCCAGCGGCCTGGCGGTCAAGGCCAACGCGCAATTGGCGGCCTTCGCCCAGCTCAAGGATGACGGCAGCACCGCGTCCGGCTGCTGGATCTTCTGCGGCAGTTGGACAGAGGCCGGCAACCAGATGGCCCGGCGCGACAACAACGACCCTTACGGCATGCACCAGCATCAGGGCTGGGCGTGGGCATGGCCGGCCAACCGGCGGATCCTCTACAACCGCGCCTCGGCCGACCCCCAAGGCAAGCCGTGGGATCCGAAGAAACGCCTGGTGTGGTGGAACGGCAAGGCCTGGGGCGGCACCGACGTGCCGGACTACAAGGCCGACGTGCCGCCGGAAGCGGGGATGAACCCGTTCATCATGAACCCCGAGGGCGTGGCGCGGTTCTTCGCCGTCGACAAGATGAACGAAGGGCCGTTCCCCGAGCACTACGAGCCGTTCGAGACGCCGATCGGCATCAACCCGCTGCACCCGCAGAACAAGAACGCCACCAGCAACCCGGCGGCGCGGATCTTCGATTCGGTGTGGGACAGCCTCGGCCAGGCCAAGGACTTCCCGTACGCCGCCACCAGCTACCGGCTCACCGAGCATTTCCACTTCTGGAGCAAGCACTGCCGCTTGAACGCCATCGTCCAGCCGGAGCAGTTCGTGGAGATCGGCGAGGTGCTGGCCAAAGAGAAGGGCATCGTCGCCGGCGACCGGGTGCGGGTCAGCAGCAAGCGCGGGTTCATCGAGGCGGTGGCGGTGGTCACCAAACGGATCCGGCCGCTGCAGGTCAACAACCAGGTGGTGCACCAGATCGGCATTCCGCTGCACTGGGGCTTCACGGGCCTTACGCGGCACGGCTACCTGACCAACACGCTGGTGCCGTTCCTCGGCGACGGCAACACCCAGACCCCGGAATCCAAGTCGTTCCTGGTCAACGTGGAGAAACTGTAAATGGCCAGCCAAGACATCATCGCCCGCTCGGCCACCACCACGCCGGCGCCGTCGGTGCGCGGTCAGCAAGAGGTCGCCAAGCTGATCGACACCACCAAGTGCATCGGCTGCAAGGCCTGCCAGGTCGCGTGCTCGGAATGGAACGAGCTGCGCGACGAGGTGGGCCACAACCACGGCACCTACGACAACCCGCAGGACCTGACCGCCGACTCGTGGACGCTGATGCGCTTCACCGAGCACGAGACCGACGCCGGCAACCTGGAATGGCTGATCCGCAAGGACGGCTGCATGCACTGCGCCGAACCCGGCTGCCTGGCGGCGTGCCCGAGCCCCGGCGCGATCATCAAGCACGCCAACGGTATCGTCGATTTCGATCAGGATCACTGCATCGGCTGCGGCTACTGCATCACCGGTTGCCCGTTCAACATCCCGCGCATCTCCCAGAAGGACCACAAAGCCTACAAGTGCACCCTGTGCTCGGACCGGGTGGCCGTGGGCCTGGAGCCGGCCTGCGTGAAGACCTGCCCGACCGGTGCCATCGTGTTCGGCAGCAAGGAAGACATGAAGGTCCACGCCGCCGAACGCGTCGTCGACCTCAAGAGCCGCGGCTTCGGCCAGGCCGGCCTGTATGACCCCGAAGGCGTCGGCGGCACCCACGTGATGTATGTGCTGCACCACGCCGACACGCCACGGCTGTACGCAGGCCTGCCGGACGCGCCGGCGATCAGCCCGCTGGTGGGCCTGTGGAAAGGCATCAGCAAGCCGCTGGGCCTGCTGGCGATGGGCGCGGCGGTGCTGGCCGGGTTCTTCCACTACGTGCGCGTCGGGCCCAACCGCACGGAAGAGGATGAGCATCCGCAGCCGCCGGACACCTCGGTGCATGTCGTCGATCCGGCGGTGCACACCTTCGACCCCCGCGGGGAGGGCAGGCCATGAGCGACAAACCGATCCTGCGCTACACCGCCAACCAGCGCACCAATCACTGGCTGGTGGCGATCCTGTTTTTCATGGCCGGGCTGTCGGGGCTGGCGCTGTTCCACCCGGCGCTGTTCTGGCTGACGAACCTGTTCGGCGGCGGGCCGTGGACGCGGATCCTGCACCCGTTCATGGGCGTGCTGATGTTCGTGTTCTTCATGGGGCTGGTGTTCCGCTTTTGGCGCTCGAACTTCTTCATCGACAACGACTGGAAGTGGCTGCGGCGCATCGACCGGGTGCTGGTCAACGACGAGGAGACCGTGCCGCCGGTGGGCAAGTACAACGCCGGGCAGAAACTGCTGTTCTGGACTTTACTGCTGTGCATGCTGGCGTTGCTGTTCACGGGGCTGGTGATCTGGCGGGCGTACTTCAGCCACTGGTTCGGCATCACCACGATCCGCTGGGCCATGCTGCTGCACGCGCTGGCCGGGTTCGTGCTGATCCTGAGCATCATCGTGCACATCTACGCCGGGATCTGGATCAAGGGCTCGGTGGACGCGATGATGCACGGCCGCGTCAGCCGCGCCTGGGCCCGCAAGCACCACGCGCTGTGGGCTCGCGAGGTGGAAGGCGAGCCTGCGCCGAAACCGCCGATCACCAAGAAGGGCTGACCGTTGCCGACCATTCTGGAACCTGGGGAAATCGAAGCGGCGGCCGGTTCGCCGCCGTTCCTGCATTTGCCGCCGCGCGATCTGTTCACCTTGCGGGCCCTGCGGCTGGAGCATCTCGCCGAGGGGCATCCGCTGGCCGCGTACCTGCGCCTGATCGCCGGCCTGTGCCGGGTGCAGCAGCAGGTGCTGGACGATCCGCCGCTGGCGGTGGCGCCCGATGCGCAGCGGCTGGAGACGTGCCACCAGCACGGCTTGCCGCCGTTCGCCGCCGACACATTGATCCGCGAGGACGCCTGGCAGGCTTACCTGGACGCCTTGCTGCAACGCTACGACGCATCCGAACAAGCGGCGGTGGTCGAGTCCGTGACCACCTTGCGCACAGCCAGCCCCGGCCAGCGCCGCGCCTGGGCGGTGGCGCTGGTCAGCGGCCAGTATTCGCTGGTGCCGGCGGCGCTGGTGCCGTTTCTCGGCGCGGCCCTGCAAGCGGCGTGGAGCCATTGGCTGCTCAGCGTGCCGAACCTGCGGCTCACCCCCGGCGACAGCCTCAGCCAATGCCCGGCCTGCGGATCGCCGGCCATGGCCGGGGTGATCCGCCACCGCGGCAAGCACAACGGACTGCGCTACTTGGTGTGTTCGCTGTGCGCCTGCGAATGGCACGTGGTGCGGGTCAAGTGCGTGTACTGCGAGCAGAGCAAAGGCCTGGAATACATGAGCCTGGCGGACGACCGCCACACGGCGGAGCGGGCGCCGCTGCGGGCGGAGGTGTGCCCCACCTGCAACACCTACCTCAAGTTGGTCTACCTGGAGAACGACCCCGACGCCGAAGCGCTGTCGGCGGACCTGACCAGCCTGCTGCTGGACATGCGCCTGGCCCAGGACGGCCATCAACGGCTGGCGCCGAATCTGCTGCTGGCCCCCGGAGACGAATGACGGCAGCGTCTACACTCAGGCCCGACGATCTGTTGATTTCGGGAGAGCCGGATGTCTGTGAGTGTCGCCCCGCGTTTGCCTTCCATCGACAGCCTGTTGCGTCATCCCGCCTGCCGGCCGCTGAGCGAGCGTTTCGGGCGGGAGGCGCTGCTGGCCTGTCTGCGCCAATTGCTGGATGAACTGCGCCCCGAGGTCCTGAGCGGGCAGGTGGCGGCCATCGAGATCGGCCCCGAGGCGCTGGCCGGCCGCGCCGCCGAGCGGTTGACGGCGCAGCGGCGCAGCCACGTGCGCCGGGTGTTCAACCTGACCGGCACGGTGCTGCACACCAACCTGGGCCGCGCCTTGCTGCCGGAGGAAGCGATCGAGGCGGTGCAGGTCGCGGCGCGCTATCCGCTCAACCTGGAATTCGACCTGGCCAGCGGCAAGCGCGGCGACCGCGACGACCTGATCGAAGGGCTGATCCGCGAACTGACCGGCGCCGAGGCCGTGACCGTGGTCAACAACAATGCCGCCGCCGTGCTGCTGACCCTCAACAGCCTGGGCGCGCGCAAGGAAGGCATCATTTCCCGCGGCGAACTGATCGAGATCGGCGGCGCGTTCCGCATCCCCGACATCATGGCCCGCGCCGGCGTGCGCCTGCACGAGGTCGGCACCACCAACCGCACCCACGCCCGCGACTACGAAGCGGCGCTCGGCCCGCGCAGCGGCTTGATCATGCGGGTGCACGCCAGCAACTACAGCATCGAGGGCTTCACCGCCCGGGTGCCCACCGCCGAACTGGCGGAACTGGCCCACCGGCATGGCCTGCCGCTGCTCGAAGACCTGGGCAGCGGCAGCCTGCTGGACCTGACCCGCTGGGGCCTGCCGGCGGAGCCGACCGTGCGCCAGGCCTTGCTCGACGGCGCGGACATCGTGACCTTCAGCGGCGACAAACTGCTCGGCGGGCCCCAGGCCGGGCTGATCGTCGGGCGCAAAGAGCTGATCGCGAAGATCAAGAAGAACCCGCTGAAACGGGCGCTGCGGGTCGACAAGCTGACCTTGGCGGCGCTGGAAGCGGTGCTCGGCCTGTACCGCGATCCGGACCGCTTGGCCGAGCGCCTGCCGAGCCTGCGCCTGCTGACCCGCCCGCAGGAGGACATCCTGGCCCAGGCCGAACGCCTGCAACCGGCGTTGGCCCAGACGTTGGGGCCTGCCTGGCAGGTCAGCGCCGAACCGGCCCTGGGCATGATCGGCAGCGGCAGCCAACCGGTGGCGCGGCTGCCCAGCGCCGCCCTGTGCGCACGCCCGCAGGTGTCCAAGCGCCTGCGCGGTCGCTGCCTGCTGAACCTGGAAGCGGCGCTGCGCCGCTTGCCGGTGCCGGTGCTCGGCCGTCTCGACGACGATGCCTTGTGGCTGGATCTGCGGCAACTGGACGACGAACCGGCGTGGCTGGCGCAGCTCGGGCATCTGCAGGTGCCTGAATGATCGTTGGCACCGCCGGGCACATCGACCACGGCAAGACCTCGCTGCTTCAGGCGCTCACCGGCCAGGCCGGCGACCGCCGTCCGCAGGAGCGCGAGCGGGGCATGACCATCGATCTGGGCTACCTGTACGCGGAGCTCGCGCCGGGCGCCGGGCTGACCGGTTTCATCGACGTGCCGGGCCACGAGAAATTCACCCACAACATGTTGGCCGGGGCCCAAGGCATCGATCTGGTGCTGCTGGTGGTGGCGGCGGACGACGGCGTGATGCCCCAGACCCGCGAGCACCTGGCAATCGTCGAGCTGCTCGGGATCCCGCGTGCGTTGGTGGCGATCACCAAAACGGACCGGGTCGAACCGGCCAGGGTGGACGCGGTGCGGCGGCAGGTGAGGGCGCTGCTGGCGCCGGGGCCGTTCAGCCAGGCGCCGATGGTGGCGGTGTCGAGCGTGACCGGGCAGGGTGTCGAGGCGCTGCGTGAGCAACTGCTGCTGGCCCAGGGCGAGGTGCAGGCCCGCAGCCTGGAGGGCGGGTTTCGCCTACCCATCGACCGGGCGTTCAGCGTGGCCGGGGCGGGCATCGTGGTCACCGGCACGGCGCTGTCGGGGATGGTGGCGGTGGGCGACAGGCTGGTGCTCGGGCCGTCCGGCAAGTCGGTGCGGGTGCGCGGCCTGCATGCGCAGAACCAGCCCGCCGAACACGCCTTCGCCGGTCAGCGGGTGGCCTTGAACCTGAGCGGCGAACGCCTTGAGCTCGGGCAGATCCACCGGGGCCAATGGCTGTCGGCCGACTGGCTGCACGCGCCGACCCAGCGGCTGGACATCGAATGGCGGCTGCTGCCCGACGAGACCCGCGCCTTCGAGCACTTCCAGCCGGTGCACCTGCACCTGGGCACGCAAGACGTGATCGCCCGCGTGGCGCTGCTGGAAGGGGCGCGGCTGAATCCCGGCGAACGCACGTTCGCGCAATTGCTGACGGCCTCGCCGGTGCAGGCCGTCAAAGGGGACCGGTTGATCCTGCGTGATGCCAGCGCCCAGCGCACCTTGGGCGGCGGACAGGTGCTCGATCCGTTTGCCCCTACGCGCCAGCGACGCAGCCCGGAGCGCCTGGCGCAACTGCGGGCGTTGGCCGGCAGCGAAGCGATGGAGGCGGCCTTGCCGGCGTTGCTCGACCACAGCGCCAGCGGGTTGGCGGCGCAACGGCTGGAGCGCCAGTTCAACCGTCCGCAGGCCGGTTGGGCGTTGCCGGAGAACGTCCGGCAGATCGACACCCGCCAAGGGCCGGTGCTGTTCAACGCCCAGCGCTGGGGCATCCTCAAGTTCACCCTCCTGGAAAAGCTCGCCCGCCTGCATGAGCTGGAGCCCGACCAGATGGGCCCCGACCGCGACCGTCTGCGGCGCTTCAGCGGCTTGGAGGTGGAGCGTTCGACCTTCCTCAGCCTGCTCGACGAATTGCGCGCCGCCGGCTCGATCACCGCCAGTGGCCCGTGGCTGCACCTACCGGATCATCAGGTGCGCCTGAATGCCGACGACGAGGCTTTGTGGCAAGTGCTGCAACCGCTGTTCGAAGCAGCGGGATTCGATCCGCCGTGGGTGCGCGACGTGGCGGCGGTGACGGGCAGGGACGATGCCGCCGTGCGCCTGCTGCTGCGCAAGCTGGCGCGGCTGGGGCTGATGCATCAGGTGGTGCGCGACCTGTTCGTCACCGATCTCACGCTGCGGCAAATGGCGGCGGTGCTGCTGCGACTGGGCGAAGAAAATCCGCAGATCCAGGTCACAGCGTTCCGCGATGCGCTAGGCTTGGGGCGCAAGCGCAGCATTCAGGTGCTTGAGTACTTCGACCGCCTGGGCCTGACCCGGCGGGTGGCCGATCACCGGCAAATCCGCTTCGACAGCGCGCTGGCCAGCGCCGACGCACACTGAGTTCAACGGAAGGCAATCGCGCCCGGTGGCGCGGCCGGGCTTCAAACCCGGTTGGGGACGGCATCCGTTCCCGGGCAGGTTCGACTCCGGCTGCCTTCCGCCATTTCGCAAGCAAAAGATCTGTTCTCCCGTGAACCATAAAGGGTTGGCCTTGATTTGATTGATGGCATAATCATGGCGCCTGAAGGGTTGTTGACTATCCGCACGCCAAAGTCTCATGAAATGGCGAATTATTTAAGTTCATCGTGCGGGTGGCTGTTTTTGTAGTGATGTGTTTTTTGTTTTTTGCATAAATTTATATTTGTTTTTTTACATGGAGTTCAGATGTCGATCGCGACGGTAGGGCCAAAAAAGTACGATTTTCAAGACTTGGTTTGCGTTGATGTCTTTCTACGTCATCAGGGTGAAGAAAGCGTCGAACTGTATATAGAGCCAAAGGCCGGTGAAGACGCGAAAGTCATCATTCCATCCGCCAGTGGAAAGAAAGTCATTGAGATACAAGTCAAGGGCGCTCTGGAGGGGGTGACGCTGGCGGAGTTCGCAAAATGGCTTTCGCACTTTGAAGAAAGAAAGGCTGTGAATACGCTGCTGGAACGATTGTGTGACGATCTGGATACGCACGTCGTATTTGTGGTGTCGGCAAGGTGCAGCGATAAGATTTCGGTGCTTTGCAAGAGCGCCACCGCACCCTGGGATGTGCAGGGCAAAAAACTTTCCAGGGAGGTTGCCGGCGAACTGTTGGGCGAGCTTGAAAATTACGCCAGTACGTTGGAGGAAACCGAGTCATCCCTCGATGACGAAAGGGCGCTTCACCTGCGTAAGTTCGTCAAGGGTGCAAAGGTGGATCAGATCCGAAATGCTTTGGCTCGTCTGACCATTGTCGAAAATGTGTTGGAAGATGAGTTGCGGGACGCCTGTGAAAGGAAACTGCGAAAGCTGAGGTTGCCGCTTGACAGGTGTGAAGTTGTTGTTGGCAAGCTGGTTGCGATAATCAAAAAGGCAAAAGAGAGTAAGGGGAATATTCATTCTGATCTGTTGGCGGAGTTGAACAAGAATCTTCCCGAACAGATTCGACCCAGGAACTACGTGCTTCGAGGATTCGAAGAGGATTGGAAGAAGGAACTGTCAGAGAATAATATCCTTCTGCTCTCTGGCTCGCCCAGGGTAGGTAAGACAAACGCCGGGCGTTGGATGGCGGCTGAATTTGAAGCGTTGGGGTATCAGTTAAAGCTGAGCAGCAATCTCGACGAGGTGGAGCGCTTCCTGCTTGATCCGGCACCCGGCGAGCGGCTTGCTGTCGTGGACGACCCCTTGGGAGGGAGCTTTCTGAGCGATGATCCCGGCCGGGCGCTTTCTAAATTGCAACAACTGTCGGAAAGGTTGACACCGTCAAGGAAGCTTATTGTCTCTCAAGTGCAAGATCGGCTTTTGCAGTTTTCCGGAGATGCGCAGCTTGAGGATGTATGGCTGGGCAGGCGCCGATGGCACGATCTAGGCAAGTACCGCAGCAGTTTTCTGGTGGAGATTTGGCAAGAACTGCAGAATCTGTTCGACGTTCCGGATGTTTTGTCTGAGAACATGCTCGGGGCCTTGCGGAGCGGCTCCTTGAGTATAGAACCAGGTTGTCTGATGCACTTGGCGGCTTCATGCTACCGCCTGCACGAGCCTGCTGATTTGAACGCGGCGGTACGTCTTGCTCGTGAGGATTCGAAGTCATTGGCCTCGGCACTGGTTGGTGAAGGGCTTAGCCCTTTGTTGCAGGCACTGGCTGTGGTGACCTCTCATGAGGACTCCTGCTCGTTGCAGGACCTGAAGTATGTGCTGAATGGTGACGGAACGAAAAACCGTTATGCGGTCGCCAGCTACTTAGGCCTGTCGGCTAGTTTGGGAATGGCGCCGAAACCAGTGGATCGAGTGCCTGAAACCTATGGTGAGCTAACGTTCTCTGCGGAAGACGAAACGCTTTTTGAAATTCTGGAGCGTCGTCGAATAATCGTAGAAACGGGTGCAGAACGGTTCAACTTCTCTCACGAGTTTTACCGGTCGGCGGCGGAGCTCTCTGCCAGTGGGCGGGCAAGCGCTGTAGACAGAAGATTGTTGCAATACGCAGAGCGAGGTTTGTTCTCGCTTTCCTTTGAGTCTTCGCGGGCCACTGCGATTGCACTGCGTTGGATTTATGAGGCGATGAGGGCGTCTGTTCAACGGCACAAAGTCGTGGACTTTGCGATAGAAGGGCTCGAATCAAGGTATCTGGTAACAAAAGAAGCCTGTTTCTTTTTTCTTCTTCAGTCCATAGAGGATATTTCGGAAGGCAAGCGATCTCAGTTTAATAAGTGGGTCAACAAAGTGTCGTTTGTCACTCTGAAGCATGTGCTTTGGGAGAAAGGGCAGGCAATGCTGCCTGCCGGTGAGAATTTTACACTTGAAGGGAAGATATTTGAGTTCTACGAAAGAGAAGAAGTCGAAGGGTTTCTAATTGCATTCAGTGGCGAGTCGGATGAAGAAATCAGCGCGGAAGATGCCTGGAAGACAATGTGCTACTTGGAGGGATGCCCGGAAGAACTGACTCAACCTATTGTGTTGCGCCTTCTTAGTTATGATTTGGGCGGTGTAAGGGCAGCGGCAGCAAAGGTATGGATCAGCAGTGTCCGGCACAATGACCAGGAAGTGCTGAAGAAGATTTTTTCGGATCAGCACCCTTCGGTGGCACAGGCCGCTTTGGAAGGTGCGGTACGTATATGGCCGGAATGCGATTCGGACAGACAGCGTGACTTGCTGGCTGGGTTGAAGAGGTGCGCTGCACTCCCAGCGTCAGCCTCAACAATGATAGCCATTATTCTAAAGATGGAACATCAGGCGTACGGTAATGAACTGCCCTGGGGACTGTTTGGTGGGTTGCTTCCTGATATTTTGTCCGCATTGCCCGAAGGCGCCAACCTGAACGACGCCAGATTGCATGCGGCGGTCGAGAAAAGTTTGAAGCATATTGCTCAGTCGGACTTTATCAATATTGCCGATGCCTGGATTGGCTTGCTTGAGAGAGAAGCGTTACGAGCGATTCCGAGCGACTACGCAATGGCGGTCACTGACTTGCTGATCAGAGGGACAGAGGCTGCGCCTGACCTAAGGGGTACAAGGCTGGATCGTTTGTTTAAGGTAAATGGTACAGGCGCTCAGATAAGGGTCGTGCTGGAGCTTGTGGATGGATGGGACTTGCTGACTGCGGCAGACCGAACTCAGGTGCTCGGCTATTTGAGCGAAGATAGAGTCGACCAAAGGTGGTTACATGCTACGGCAGTGACAAGGTACGCCGTTCCTCCGGAGGTGGTTGCGCTCGTGTTCCCTTCTGGGGCCCTGCCGACGGTTGTAACCCTGTCGGGGTTTGAATCGACACTCATTGAATGTGCATTGAAAATCTATATGGGGAATCCCGGAATTCTAGGCAATATCGGAGCACATCTTGCCGGAGGGAAGACTTGGGAGCCGATAGTAGAGTCTATCGCTTTGAATCCAGATCATGCGCTGTTCAATAAGGCATGGGCACACATTACATCTAGCTCCGATGATGAGAAAGTTTCAAACTTCGTTTCTAAGTTGGTTGGACAGTATCCGCAGGAGATGTTTGACAGGCTGCTTGAGCATAAGGTCCGTACGAACGGAGGGTTCATGCCCGGTGCTTGGGAGATTTTGCTTGATCATGCACCTGTTGGAAAACTAGATATCTGGCTTGCAGTAATGGCTACTCATGCTCAGAGAGTGCTTGATGAACTTGTAGAAGTTCGCGACTGGGTAGGGGAACGGTACGCAAATAGCCTATTAAGATTGTTTCCTGCCGATGTTGAATTGCTTAACGCTGTTTATAGCCTGAAAGAAGCAGCTGCGGAGGCGTTCGCTGCGCTTGATGAGGTCAAGTCTGAGGGTGTTCGAAGATATGTGGTGAATGAGTTGTTGCGGAACTTTATGGATAAGTTTAAGGCTAAATTGCCAGTGCATTATTCGACGTGTGATGCTATTTGCAGGCTCTTCAAAGATATAGGTAGTGCCGATGCGGACTTGGAAGAAATTGAAGCCTATCGGCTAAAGCTGCTGAAGCTCGCGCATGAGTATACGTTTGAAGAGTATGGTGAAAAACTGGAATTTTGGGAGGCTTGACTTAACGGGTGGCCTATTGGCTGACAGCATAGTTCTACAAGTTTCTCAAGCAGACACTTTACACTGCCAAGGTCTGCCCAGACTCAAGTAGAACTACGTTTGAGAATCGAAGATAAAGGCGGGCGCGCCGGTCACCTCCCGACACGCCCCTCGGTTCACCGGCTCGCATCCAGCACAATGCGATACCGCGCCTTGCCGCTGCGCAAATGGTCGACGGCCTCGTTGACTCGGCTCATGGGGAACTGCTCGACCTGCGGCACGATCTGGTGCCGGGCGCAGAACTCCAGCATGGTCGCGGTGGCGGCGGGGGAGCCGACCGGCGAGGCGGACAGGACCTTCTGCTGGGGAATCAGTTCGAACACGTGCACCGGAATGGCGCTCGGCACGATGCCGACAAAGTGCAGGCGGCCCCGGCTCCGCAATGTGGCGAGCATCGCCGACCAGTCGAGGTTGGCGTTGGCGGTGACCAGCAGGAAATCCAAGGTGCCGGCGATGGCCTTGAGCGCGGCGCTGTCGGTGGAGGCCACCACGTTGTGGGCGCCGAGGCGCTTGGCTTCGTCCTGCTTGCTCAAGGATGACGTGAACGCCGTGACTTCGCAGCCCCAGGCATTGAGGAAGCGTAACGCCAGGTGACCGAGCCCGCCGATCCCCACCACGCCCACGCGGTCGGTGGGTTTGACGCCGAATTCCACCAGCGGGTTGAACACCGTGGAGCCGGCGCAGAACAGCGGCCCGGCCAGCGCCGGGTCGAGCCCAGCGGGAATCTTCAGGGCCCAGGCCCAGTGGCTGCGCACGCGGTCGGCGAACCCGCCGTGGCTGCCGATGATGGTGGGCCTGGCGGTGCTGCACAGGTTATGCGAACCGCCCATGCAGGACGGGCAGTGCATGCAGCTGCCCTTGTACCAGCCGATGCCCACTCGCTGGCCGACCTCAAGACCCCGCACCTGGGAACCGGTGCGCACGATCTTGCCGACCACCTCATGGCCGGGAATGAACGGGTATTGGCTGATGCCCCAATCGTTGTCGATCAGCGACTGGTCGGAGTGGCAGACGCCGCAGTATTCCACGGCCACTTCGACGTCTTCGTCGCCCAACGGGCCGGGATCGTAGCTGTAGCGTTCAAGCGGCGCGCCGGCGGCGGTGGCGGCCCAGCCGGTGAAGGACGAGAGTTCGGTACTGTTGCTCATGGGACACCTCCGGTTGGCGAAACGGGGGGACGACGACCCGAACGGCGAGCGCTGCGGGGACAGTCAGGGGAGCACATCGGAACATCGCGCAAAGCGTCGAGAGTGTAGCAGCCCGGCGGAACCGGGCTGCCGGTGGGGCTTCATTCTTTGGCGTCGAAAGCCTCGTGGTAGCGCACCACGCCTGTCGGCACCGCGTCGCCCAGCGCCAGTGCCTGGAAGTACTCGGCCGGAACCCCCGGCAATTCCAGGCCCGGATGAGGCTTGAAACCGAAGCGGCCGTAGTAGTCAGGATCCCCCAGCAGCACGCAACCGGCGCCGCCCAGTTCCCGCAGTTCGCTCAGGGCCGCTTTCATCAGCGCCGCGCCGATGCCTTGGCCGTGACGCTCCGGCCACACGGAAATCGGCCCGAGGCCGTACCAACCCGTGGTGCCGTCCGACACCGTGACCGGCGACAGGGCCACATGGCCGACGATCACGCCGTTCTCTACCGCCACCAGCGACAGGCTCAACTGCCCGGCGCGCCGCAGGGCGTCGACGATGAAGTGCTCGGTGTGGCTGGAGTGCTCGGTGTCGCGGAACGCGGCTTCGGTGAGGCGGGCGATGGTTTCGGTGTCTTGTGGCCGTTCTTTGCGGATTGAGAGGTTCATGCCGATCCGTTCTTTGGTGTCCTGGTCGATCAGCGCGCGCAGGGTCTGAAACAGCGGCGTGGCGTCGGTGTAGCGCTTGCCGTAGGTCAGGTTGAACGCGTAGTTGAAATCGGGCGGGTTGGCGCCCTGGGTGTGCTGCAGGATCGTCTCCAGCTTGTCCAGTGCCTTCACCGCCTGGGCCTCGGCGGAGCGCCCGTGTTCGTAGTCGTCCCACAGCGCGAGGATGTCGTCCCGCAGGGGCGCGTCCAGCGCCTGGGTCAACAGCAGCAGGTCGTTCTTTTCCTGCTCGCTCTTGTCGGGGAACGACGCTTTGTTGACGGCAGGAATGTCGCCGCTGATGGCTTCGCCCAGGTCATGGATGACGCACAGCTTGAGGATTCTGGAGAGGTCCAGACCGGTCAGTTCGTCTTCGAAGGCAATGGCCATCAGGCACAGGCGCCAACTGTGTTCGGCGGTGCTTTCCGGGCGTCCGGCGGCGGTATGGGCGCTGCGCAGCACGCTTTTGAGCTTCTCCGCTTCACGCAGGAAGGCCAATCGTCCTTTGATCTTTTCGAGGTTCATGCCCGTTTCTTTCATTCAGAGGTTCGCGGCGAATGTTCGATGCTTGGCCGGTTGAGGTCAATGTCCGGTTTGTTGGATTGCTGTAAAGGGTGCAGCAATGATCTGCACGAGGCCTCATTGTTGGCGCAGTAGCGAATTCCCATACTCGGCCCACCCTTTGATGACCGCTTCTGACAGCAAGGAAAACCCCCATGGTTTCAGCGATCCGTTTTGCCCAGGCCGGCGCGCCTGACGTGTTGACCCTGGACACCCTCGAAGAGTTGTCGCCCGGCCCTGGCGAGGTCTGGCTCCGCCAGGAAGCCATCGGCGTTGGCGCCTGCACCGGGGCGACGAAATCCAGACCGTGACGCCCCAAGGCAACCTGACCGCCAACGACAGCGAATCCCTGCAGGCGGCAGCCTGCGCCGACGAGGGCATCCTCGGCGCAGGCGACTGGCTGATGAGCCGCGACATCGCCGCCGGAAGGCTGCGCCAGGTGCTCGCCGACTGGCAGCTCGATACGCCGGGCGGCGTTTACCTGGTCAGGCCTTCGGCACGGTTTCCCAGTGCGACGGTGGTCGCGTTCAAGCAGTGGATCGAGTCGAAGTTCGACCCTGCGGCGCCGTGGGCCGTCTGACCGGTTGTCGCTTATCGCCCGCTGAAGGCCTTCAAGGTGTCTACTGCTGATGAAGCCCTGTCTTTTTGCGGAGGACACCGAAATGAGCGGCGAACGCACGGCCCCGGAAACCCAAGGCGTCACCGTGGAGTTACTGGCAACCCTGGACCTGGGCCCGGAGATCGAAGGCATGGCAGGGCGCCAACTGCGCATGCGCCTGGTGACCATCGACCCCGGCGGCGTGTTCGGCCCGATCCACAGCCACAAGGACAGGCCCGGCATGGTGTTCATTCTGCAAGGCACGATCACCGATCACCGCAACGGCATCGCCACGGACTATGGCCCCGGCGCCGGCTGGCCGGAGGATAGGAACACCACGCACTGGCTGGAGAACCGGGGGACGGAGGTGGCTCGGGAGGTTTCGGTGGATGTTGTTAGGTTGGGGTGAGGTGGGGGCGTCGAGCTACTGGCGTTCGGTGTTGTATGAAATCCTTCGATTACGGAGGAGCGCTATCGGCCAGAAGCAGTCGTGAATTCGACCGGTGTTCAAGAAAACTGGGAAGCGATCCAGTGCTCATAGACGAGATGCAAATTCCTGGAGTCGGTCGAACAGCCTGAACCCGACATAGTCATGTCTGTGCGGATACAGCCGCCGGTAGTAGCAATCCCAGTAGCTGATCATTCGGTCTCGCGTGGTCTGGAAATACTTCGGGTTGTCATTGATGAAGGAGCCGTAAAGCACAGGGTCAAGTAGAGATAAATGGGCTTCACATGTGTCGAGGAGCTCAATCACATACTCGCCAGTGAGCTGAACAACGAATGGAACGACCCAGTGCTCGGAGATCGGGAGGATGTTTTCGAGTTGACGCTGGCGTATGTAGCCATCGTGGTGTCTGGTCAAAAGGCACGAGTACATCGTGCTCTGAGTCCGGCTCAGTGACTCACCATCCTGCTCGCTGCCCTTGTGGTAGATTCGGTATGGAATCACCACATGACTTTTGCCTGCTGTGACTTCTATGCCTTGGTGATCAGCAAATTTGGGATCGCCCATGACCAGGCTCAGACCCTCTGCATCTAGTTTCAGGCCGGGCGGAAAGGCGTTAGCGATAGAGTTCAGTGTGGCTGAGTCTGTGGCGTGACATCGCTTTCCATTGCGTATCCCTTTCTAGTCATTCAGTTTTTGCGACACATCTGTCATAGAAAAAAGGGGAAAAAAGGGGACGAATTTATTATCCGAAAATAAATCCGTCCCTTATTTTCGTGCGAACACAAGCCACCCAAAACGGACAGATCGACCCAAAACTTGAGCCGATCTATCAATGCCGGTCAGAAACGCCAGTCCGCAGCGTGAACGACACGACAGAATGGGCCCGCCAGGGTTGCATTGTGATGAGCGACGATACTTTCAGCCTTCAAAGCGGGAGTATCGGTGCAGGTATGACCATCGGCGATCAGCACTGCATCGAATCCTAGATCTCGTGCGGCGCGGCAGGTGCTATCGACGCAATACTGGGTCTTCATTCCGGCAATAACCACGCCTTGAGCACCACAAGCCTTTAGTCGATCGGCCAGGTCTGTCATGGCGAAAGCGTTAGGCCGGCTTTTTGTGAAAATCACTTCGTCGCCCCTCAGCAGCAGTTCCTCCACCAATTGCGTCAACGGGCTTTCTGGTTCGATAGGTGAGCCGGGCGGCCCCACATGGCGAGCAAGAAAAATGGGCGCGCCGGCCCTGCGGGCTTCATTCAACAGGCTATTCAACGTGTTTAGCAGCGCCTCACCAGCCCATGGTTTTTCTGGACCATGAAACAATCCAACCTGCATATCGAGAATCAACAGTGCATGCATAGTGCTTTTCCTTGCGTTTGGGCCAGCGACACAAGGGCAAAAGAAAAGGCCCTATCCATCACTGGCGGGCCTTTGAAGATCGTGCATTATTGACTCACGACACCTCTCACGACCCGCCTCGGGCGGTCGTGGTAGTGGTGGTCGAGGCAATACGAAGCTGATTCATAGGTGGACAGTATCTGCACGGTGCCCCGGTTGGCAAGGGGCAAGATCCAGGTGATGGCTGCTTCTCGTATTGCTAGTTGGGGACCGCTTTTGGCCGATTGCTGCCTATTGCAATTTCCGCTTCCGACCCATCGCGAACGCTTAATTCAGATTTTCAGATGCTACTGATGCCACTGCCAGGATTGCGCCATATGCACCTTCCTCAGGGACATAGGAAACAAATCTTTCACTGTCAGCTTTTTGCACCCAAAGGCGTCCACAGTTTTGACACTCGTAGGCAGTCGACATTCGGCGAATGTAGAGGCTGGAAATTCGGTCTTGCAGCTCGTCAGCAGCGCTGAACCCGGGTGAAAACTCGCCAAATGCATCGGCGATCGCAGCCTTGTCTCCGGACTCCGCCGCCTCTACCAGAGGTTTGAGTTCACGGTGCACCTCATTCCAAAATTCATTTTCCACCTCGTCGCGAAGCAGGCTCGCCTTATAGGGCAAGCCGTCGGTCTGATCGGTAATCACATGGCCACACATGCAACCCAATTTACTCATTTTCGGGTCATCAACCTGATGTTCGATCACTCATTAAATGGCGGACAACTCTTTGTTACAACTCCTGATTGACCGTCCGCTTCTGGCCGATAGCTGCCCCTTTACGAATGTAGGCGCAGCCCCACAAAGAATCGCCAATGCGCTAAAGCAAAAAACGGCCGGTCAAGCCAATGCTTGACCAGCCGTTCCATCAGTAAAGCCCCACGCCCTTACCCCAAATCCTCAGCCCGATGCCGCTCCGGCACCTGGCTCGCCTCGTCGCCCCACGTGCGGTTAACGCGCATCCCGCGCTGCACCGCGGGCCGCTTGGCGATCTCTTCTGCCCAGCGCAGCACGTGGGTGTATTGCTGGGCGTTGAGGAACTCGGCGGCGGCGTAGACGTTGTTGCGCACCAGTTGTCCGTACCACGGCCAGACGGCGATGTCGGCGATGGTGTAGGTGTCGCCGACCAGATAGGCGCTTTCGCCGAGGCGGCGGTCGAGCACGTCCAGTTGGCGCTTGGCTTCCATGGTGAAGCGGTTGATCGGGTACTCGAACTTCTCCGGCGCATAGGCGTAGAAGTGGCCGAAGCCGCCGCCCAGGTACGGGGCCGAGCCCATTTGCCAGAACAGCCAGTTCAGGGTTTCGGTGCGGCCGGCCGGGTCGGAGGGGAGCAGGGCGCCGAACTTCTCCGCCAGGTACAGCAGGATCGAGCCGGACTCGAACACGCGGATGGCCGGTTCCACGCTGCGGTCCAGCAGCGCCGGGATCTTCGAGTTCGGGTTGACCTCGACGAAGCCGCTGGAGAACTGATCGCCCTCGCCGATGCGGATCAGCCAGGCGTCGTACTCGGCGCCGGAGTGCCCCAGGGCCAGCAGTTCTTCGAGCAGGATCGTAACCTTCACGCCGTTGGGCGTGGCCAGGGAATACAGCTGCAGCGGATGCTTGCCCACCGGCAGGGCCTTGTCGTGGGTCGGCCCGGCCACCGGGCGGTTGATGTTGGCGAACTGGCCGCCGGACGGAGCCTCGTGTTTCCAGACCTTGGGCGGGACGTAGGGCGCTTTGCTCATGAATCGAACCTCATCGTGAAGTAGCCGAATGACGTGAGCCCCGCCGGCAACGGCGGGCCTTTGCCGACAGGACACCACAGAACCGCCCCTGAACTCCACCTCGCTGATGGTCGAATCCTTTGTTCAGGGCAGGTAGGCGTCACAGGTCCACCGCCCAGGTCTGGCTGACGAGCTCCTTGCCGAAGCTGTGCATCGGTTCCTCCTCGACCAGCCGGAAACCGGCCTTCTGGTACAGCCGGCGGGCGTCGGTGAGGATGTCGACCGTCCACAGCATCATCGTCTTGTAGCCGGCCTGGCGGGCGAAGCGCAGGGTCTCTTCGACCAGGCGCTGGCCGATCCCCAGGCCCCGGGCGCCGGCATCGACGTAGAGCATCCGCAGCTTGGCCGTGGTGGCGTCATGGCGCACGACAAAGACCGAACCGACCACCCGGCCGTCCTTTTCCGCTATCCAGCAGCGCTCGCCGCTGGGGTCGAATTCGCGCAGGTACTTGGCGACGATCTCGGCCACCAACGCCTCGAACTCGCTGTTCCAGCCGTATTCGCGGGTGTAGAGCTCGGCCTGCTGCTGGACGACGGCGCCCATGTCGCCGGCCTTGGGGTCGCGCAAGAGGTAGGAGGGGTCGCTGTCGCCCAGCAGGTTTTGTACCCGCTTCATGGCCTGGATCAGTTGCTCCTGCTGGGGTTCAGGCAGGCGCTGCAGGAGGGCGATGACTTCTTCGCGGGAGGCGTGCTCCAGGGTGGCCAGCACCTGCCGGCCCTGATCGGTGAGCCCGAGGCACGAGGCCCGGGCGTCGGTGGCGGAGCGGGTCTTGTCGATCAGGCCCTTTTTCTCGAAGCCGCCGATGACCCGGCTCAGGTAGCCCGCGTTCAGCCCCAGCATCTGGCAGAGGTCGGCGCCGGTGAGGTCGGCCCGTGCGCCCAGTTCGTAGAGGATGCGGCTTTCGGTCAGCGAGAACTCGCTGCGCAGCAGGTGTTCCTGCAGCACGCCGATCTGATGGGTGTAAAAGCGGTTGAAGCGGCGGACGGTTTCGGCGCGTTCGATGATCGGGGACATGATGTAAGACCCTATGGTTGCCTTGAGCAACTATATAGTTGCCCAAGGCAACCATGTCAATTCAATTGCGCGCCTTCGCCCAAGGGCGCCGGCACAGCCCGCCGTCGGTTCAGCGTGCGGGCGGTGGCGCGATCAGGGTCAGCACCGCCGCAAGCAAGGCTTCCTTGCGGGCGTCGGTGAACCGTTCGGGCTCGATGGGCTTGGCCATCATCCAGCCGTCGCCCATGGCGCAGATGAGGTCGGCGAGCACGGTGGCCTCCACGTCCTCGCGGATCGTGCCGTCACGCTGCCCCCTGGTCAGGACCGAACTGAACGCTTCGCGAAAGCGCGCATAGCGCTCCTCGAAGACTTTGACGAAGGCCGGCTCGTGCCGGGCGTGGGCCATCAGTTGGAACAGGGCCAGCCAGGCGTCCGCCTCCTCGGTCTTGGCCAGGTTCAGCCATTCCTTGATCAAAGCGCCGATGTCCAGGTCGCTGCCGCCGCGGAGCAGGATGTCGAATTCGTCGAACAGGTGGCGGGCGGCGGCGGTGACCATTTCCTCTTTGTTGGCGAAGTAGTAGGTGACCGCGCCGGTGGTGCAGCCGGCCTGCTGCGCGACCTTACGCATCGACGTGTCGGCATAGCCTTCGCGGGCGATCACCGACATCACCGCTTTGAGTAGCCCGGTGCGTTTTTCCTCATGGTTGCCCACCGGGCGGCCACGGCGGGCGCGCGGTTCGGGTTGGCCGTCGAGGAGCGGGCCGGGCGTGTCGGCAGGGGCGGGGCGAGGGGCGTTGGGCATGGGAATGGCTGAGCTCCGGGCGCAGTCGTTGCGCAAGTGATCCAGTCCCGCACTATAGGAAAATTATCGGGGGAAAGCACCCGGCCCGGCCGCTGCCGACCACGGCCACGGCGCGGATCTCCACCCGCAACTGCGGCAACGACAGCTGCGAGATGCCCAGGGCGCTCCACGCCGGGTAGCGGTCGGGGAAATACTCGTCCTGGACCTTGGCGAACGCCTAGATGTCGGCTTGCAGGTCGGTGTGGAAGGTCATCAGTTCCACTTGACCCACACACAGCCGGCGGAGCCGGCGCCCACGATGATGTAGTCGAATTCCATTGGTGCAGGTCTCGAATGATTGCGAAGAGAGCACCTGGATTCTTGGCCAGTCCTGCGCCGATTGATTGGCTTTGCATGACTGGTTTTTGACTTTGCGCGACTGCCTGTCCGGCCGCCGCGGTCAATGGGCCGCCGCGGTCTGTTCGCGGCCCACGGCGCCGTGCAGGAACATCTGCTCCACCGCTCGGGCCGAGTCGGCCGGCGCCGCACGCCCGCGCTGTTCGGCGTCGACGATGCCGTACATCAGCGAGATGAACAGTTCGGTGAGCACGGCCGCCGTGATGTCGATCCGGATGACGCCCAGTTGCTGGCCGCCGAGAAAGAACCGGTCCAGCGCATCGAAATAGAGTTTCCAGCGTGCGTCCGGCTGGTCGAAGTCCAGCGAGTCGGGCCGGTACTGGACCATCAGGAACGCCATCAGCTCGCGGTGGGTCAGGTGCTCCCGGATCAGGCGACGCAGGGCTTCCTGGGCATCGGCCGGGTCGAGCCGGGCATTGGCGATGATCATCCTGAGCATGTTCTCGGCATGCAGCTCCAGCCGGTTCAACAGGTTGTCCCGCGTCCCGCAGAAACGGTGCAGGGTGGCCTTGCTCAGGCCGGCCATCTGCGCCAGTTCCTTCATGGTTGCCCGGGGCCGGCTGACGAACGCCGCCGTCAGGCGCTTGAACAGATGCTCGTCGTGGGGCGTCGGCGGATGCGTCCAGTCCGGGGCAGGTGGAGCGGTGGCGGAAGCAGGCATTTCTGTTGGGGGCATGGCGCAGACCAGGGTCGGGTTCAAGGGAATGACAAAAAACATTCATATGAGACACATTTGACTCATAACGAATCTGAAAGTAGCATTCGCGCCATTCTTGATCAAGCCTTGGGTGTCTCATGGGTAATTTGCGTGCAATAGGGATGGCGAGTTCATTGGCGATGGCCATTGCGCTGGCCGGGTGCGGGGCGGCGGACGATCAGCAGAACGTGGCTGAGGTTCCGCGGCCGGTCGAGGTGGTGCCGGTGGTCACCGAACCGTTGGCGTTGAGCTCGGAGCTGCCGGGCCGGGTCGAGCCGATGCGCGTGGCGGAAGTGCGCGCACGGGTGTCGGGCATCGTCCTGCACAAGCGGTTTGAGGAAGGCGCGGACGTGAAGGCCGGCGACCTGCTGTTCCAGATCGACCCGGCACCGCTCAAGGCCGCGCTGTCCCGTGCCGAAGGCGAACTGGCCCGGGCCCGCTCGGCGCAGCAGGAGGCGCAGGCGCGGCTCAAGCGCTACGAGCCGCTGGTGAAGATCGAAGCGGTCAGCCAGCAGGACTTCGACAGCGCCACCGCCCAACTGCGCGGCGCCGAAGCGGCTGCACGCACGGCCCAGGCCGATGTGGAAACCGCCCGTCTCAACCTCGGTTATGCCTCGGTCACCGCACCGATTTCCGGCCGGGTCGGCCGCGCGCTCGTGACCGAAGGCGCGCTGGTCGGGCAGGGCGACGCCACGCTGATGGCGCGGATCCAGCAGCTGGATCCGGTGTATGTCGACTTCACCCAACCGGCGGCCGACGCGCTGCGCCTGCGTGAGTCGCTCAAGGACGGCAAGCTCTCGGCCAACGGCAACAGCGCCTTGTCGATCCGGGTCGAAGGCACGGCTTACGAGCGCCAGGGTGCCCTGATGTTCACCGACGTGGCGGTGGACCGCGGCACCGGTCAGGTGTCGCTGCGCGGCAAGTTCGCCAACACCGACGGCGTGCTGCTGCCGGGCATGTACGTGCGGGTGCGCACGCCTCAAGGCACCGACGGCCAAGCCATTCTGGTGCCGCAACGCGCGGTGCAGCGCGGCAGCGACGGCGGCGCGACGGTGCTGGTGGTCGGCGCGGACGAGCGGGTCGAGGCCCGCAGCGTGCAGACCGGCGCGATGCAAGGTTCGCGCTGGCAAATCAGCGAAGGCCTGAAGGCCGGTGACCAGGTGATCGTCGGCGGCATGGCCGGCCTGCAGCCGGGCGCCAAGGTCACGGCCAGCCAGGCTCAAGCACAAGCTCAAGCACAGTTGTCCGGCGCCCATCAGTAAGGCCCGGTGGCCGCGAGGATTTTCCGATGTCCCGATTTTTCATCAAACGCCCGAACTTCGCCTGGGTGGTGGCGTTGTTCATCTCCCTGGCCGGGTTGCTGGTCATCCCGATGCTGCCGGTGGCGCAGTACCCCAACGTCGCGCCGCCGCAGATCAAGGTGACGGCGACCTATCCCGGCGCCTCCGCCAAAGTGCTGGTGGACTCGGTCACCAGCGTGATCGAGGAGTCGCTCAACGGCGCCCGCAACCTGCTGTACTTCGAGTCCACCAACAACTCCAACGGTATCGCCGAGATCGTGGTGACGTTCCAGCCGGGTACCGACCCGCAGCTGGCCCAGGTGGACGTGCAGAACCGCCTGAAGAAGGCCGAGGCGCGCATGCCGCCGGCCGTGCTGACCCAGGGCCTTGAGGTGGAGCAGACCAGCGCCGGTTTCCTGCTGATCTACGCGCTCTACTACAAAGAAGGCGCGCAGCACGCCGACGCGACCGCGCTGGGCGACTTCGCCGCGCGCAACATCAACAACGAACTGCGCCGTGTGCCGGGTGTCGGCAAGCTGCAGTTCTTCTCCTCCGAAGCGGCCATGCGGGTCTGGATCGACCCACAGAAACTGGTGGGCTACGGTCTGTCCATCGACGACGTGAGCGCCGCCATCAGCGGGCAGAACGTGCAGGTGCCGGCGGGCAGTTTCGGCAGCGTGCCGGGCAGCAGCCAGCAGGAGCTGACCGCCACCCTGGCGGTGAAAGGCACGCTGGACAACCCGCAGGAGTTCGGCCAGATCGTCCTGCGCGCCAACGAAGACGGCTCGACCGTCAAGCTCGCGGATGTCGCGCGGGTGGAAATCGGCCAGGAAAGCTACAACTTCTCCTCGCGCCTCAACGGCCGGCCGGCGGTGGCGGCGGCGATCCAGCTGTCGCCGGGCGCCAACGCGCTGCAGACCGCCGCGTCGGTGAAGGAGCGTCTGGCCGAGCTGTCGCAGTACTTCCCGGCTGACGTGGAATACTCCGTCCCTTACGACACCTCGCGGTTCGTCGACGTCGCCATCGAGAAGGTGATCCACACCCTGATCGAAGCGATGGTGCTGGTGTTCCTGGTGATGTACCTGTTCCTGCAGAACGTGCGCTACACCCTGATCCCGTCGATCGTGGTGCCGGTGTGCCTGGCCGGTACGCTGCTGATGATGTACCTGCTCGGCTTCTCGGTGAACATGATGACCATGTTCGGCATGGTGCTGGCCATCGGCATCCTGGTGGACGACGCCATCGTGGTGGTGGAGAACGTCGAACGGCTCATGGCCGAGGAAGGGCTGTCGCCGGTGGACGCCACGATCAAGGCGATGGGGCAGGTGTCGGGCGCCATCGTCGGCATCACCCTGGTGCTGTCGGCGGTGTTCATGCCGCTGGCGTTCATGTCCGGCTCGGTCGGCGTGATCTACCAGCAGTTCTCGGTGTCGCTGGCGGTGTCGATCCTGTTCTCGGGCTTCCTGGCGCTGACCTTCACCCCGGCGCTGTGCGCCACGCTGCTCAAGCCGATCCCCCATGGGCACCATGAGAAGCGCGGTTTCTTCGGCGCGTTCAACCGTGGCTTCGCCCGGCTCACCGAGCGCTATTCGCTGCTCAACAACGCTCTGGTGATGCGTGCCGGCCGCATGATGCTGGTGTACGTCGGCATCATCGCCATGCTCGGCTACTTCTATGTGCGCCTGCCGGAGTCCTTCGTGCCGGTGGAAGACCAGGGCTACATGATCGTCGACATCCAACTGCCGCCGGGCGCCACCCGCACCCGTACCGACGCGGCTGGTGCGGAGCTTGAGCGCTACCTCGCCACCCGCGAGGCCGTGGCTTCGACGTTCCTGGTGTCGGGCTTCAGCTTCTCCGGCATGGGCGACAACGCGGCGCTGGTGTTCCCGACCTTCAAGGACTGGTCGCTGCGCAACGAAGAGCAATCGGCCCTGGCGGAAATCAACGCCTTGAACGGGCAGTTCGCCGTGCCCCGCGACGGCGCAGTGATGGCGGTGCCGCCGCCACCGATTGACGGTCTGGGCAACTCCGGCGGTTTCGCCTTGCGTCTGCAGGACCGCGCCGGCCTCGGCCGTGAGGCCCTGATCGCCGCCCGTGACCAATTGCTGGGCCAGGCCAACGGCAACCCGAAAATCCTCTACGCGATGATGGAAGGCCTGGCCGAGTCGCCGCAGCTGCGCGTGGTGATCGACCGCGACAAGGCGCGCACCCTGGGCGTGAGCTTCGAATCGGTCAGCGGCGCCTTGTCGGCGGCGTTCGGTTCCGAGGTGATCAACGACTTCACCAACGCCGGCCGTCAGCAGCGGGTGGTGGTGCAGGCCGAGCAGGGCGACCGGATGACCCCGGAAAGCGTGCTCAAGCTGTACGTGCACAACAGCGCGGGCAATCTGGTGCCGCTCAGCGCGTTCGTCACCACTCACTGGGAAGAAGGCCCGGTGCAACTGGTGCGCTACAACGGTTATCCATCGATCCGCATCGTCGGCGACGCCGCGCCGGGTTCCAGCACCGGCGAGGCCATGGCCGAGATGGAACGCCTGGCTGCGCAGTTGCCGGCGGGCTTCAGCTACGAGTGGACCGGCCTGTCGTACCAGGAGAAGGTGTCCAGCGGCCAGGCGACGCAACTGTTCGCCCTGGCGATCCTGGTGGTGTTCCTGCTGCTGGTGGCGCTGTACGAAAGCTGGGCGATCCCGTTGACGGTGATGCTGATCGTGCCCATCGGCGCCATCGGTGCGGTGCTGGCGGTGATGGTCACCGGCATGCCCAACGACGTGTACTTCAAGGTGGGCCTGATCACCATCATCGGCCTGGCGGCGAAGAACGCGATCCTGATCGTCGAGTTCGCCAAGGAACTGTGGGAGAAGGGCTACAGCCTGCGCGACGCCGCGCTGGAAGCCGCGCGCCTGCGCTTCCGCCCGATCGTGATGACCTCGATGGCGTTCATCCTCGGCGTGGTGCCGCTGGCCCTGGCCACCGGCGCAGGCGCCATGAGCCAGCGCGCCATCGGCACTGGCGTCATTGGCGGGATGCTCAGCGCCACGCTGCTGGGCGTGCTGTTCGTGCCGATCTGCTTTGTCTGGGTGCTGACAGTGCTGCGCCGCAAACCGGCTCCGATCGAACCGTCCGAGCCTTCCGAAAAACCGGCCTTGGCCCAGGAGTGATCCCATGCGTCTTTCAGCCATTTCCTCGCTGTTGATCGCCCTGGCCCTGGGCGGCTGCTCCATGGCGCCGACCTACGAGCGGCCCGACGCGCCGGTGGCCGACCACTGGCGCGGCCAGTCGGCCCAGGCCGGCACGGCCATCAATGAACTGTCCTGGCAGACGTTCATCGTCGACCCGCAGCTGCGGGGCCTGATCACCACGGCCCTGGACAACAACCGCTCGCTGCGCCAGACCCTGCTGGACATCGAACAGGCCCGCGCGCAGTACCGCATCCAGCGCGCCGACCGGGTGCCGGGCCTCAACGCCGGCGCCTCGGGCAACCGCCAGCGGCAGCCGGCGGACCTGTCCAACAGCGGCCGCTCCGAAGTCGCCAGCCAGTATCAGGTCGGCCTGGCGCTGCCCGAGTACGAGCTGGACCTGTTTGGCCGGGTGAAGAGCCTCAGCGACTCTGCGCTCCAGGAATTCCTGGCCACGGAGGAGGCGGCCCGCGCCGCGCGGATCGCCCTGATCGCCGAGGTCAGCCAGGCGTACCTGGTGCACGACGGCGCCCAACGCCGTCTGACGTTGACCCAGCAGACCCTGATCAGCCGCGAATACTCCTTCGCCCTGATCAGCCAACGCCGTTCGGTCGGCACCGCCAGCGCCCTGGACTACCAGGAAGCGCTGGGGCTGGTGGAGCAGTCCCGCGCCGAACAGGAACGCAACCTGCGCCAGAAGCAGCAGGCGTTCAACGCCCTGGTGCTGCTGCTCGGCACGCCGGATGCGGCGAAGTCGATCCCGAAGACCGCGCAGGACTCACCGATGCTGGTGCAGGACATCGCGCCGGGCACGCCGTCGTCGCTGATCGAGCGCCGTCCGGACATCCTGGCCGCCGAGCACCGCTTGCAGGCACGCAACGCCGATATCGGCGCGGCGCGGGCGGCGTTCTTCCCGCGCATCACCCTGACCGGCAGCTTCGGCACGTCGAGCGCGCAGATGTCCGGCCTGTTCGACGGCGGGTCGCGCAGTTGGAGCTTCGTGCCGACCCTGTCGCTGCCGCTGTTCGACGGCGGCCGCAACCGCGCCGGGCTGAGCCTGGCGGAGGCGCGCAAGGATTCGGCGGTGGCCGCGTACGAAGGCACGATCCAGACGGCGTTCCGTGAGGTGGCGGACGCCTTGTCGGCCACCGACACCCTGCGCCGCGAGGAACAGGCCCAACGTGCGCTGGCCGACACCAGCCGCGAGACCCTCACCCTGGCCAAGGCCCGCTACGAAGGCGGGATCGACAGTCATTTACGCTACCTCGATGCCCAGCGCAGCAGTTTCGTCGATGAATCGGCGCTGATCGAAGTCGGCACCCAGCGCCAGATCGCGCTGGTGGACCTGTTCCGCTCGTTGGGCGGCGGCTGGCCGGGCGAGAAGCTCGCCAACCGGTAAACGCACGTTGCGTGCTCCTTGGGTTGGAAGCTTCGACCCGCTCGCCCCGCGCCCTTTGGGCCGCGGGGCTTTTTTATGCGCGGCGTCGGCGGCGGGCGGGTTATTCCGGGCGGGGGGTGGCGGCGGCGCCTTGCAGGAACATCAGTTCCATCACATGGGCCGAGTTGGCGCTGGCGGCGCGCCCGCGTCGTTCGGCGTCGACCATGCCGAAGATCATGGTCAGGAACAGTTCGGTGAACACCGCCGCCGTGACGTCGATGCGGAACGCGCCCAGTTGCTGGCCGCGCAGGAAAAACGCATCCAGCGCGTCAGCGTAGGGCTGCCAGCGCTCGTCGCCGCCGTTGAGGGTATCGGGGCGGTACTGGAACAGCAGGAACGCCAGCATCTCGCGATGGGCCAGGTGTTCGTTGATCAGGCTGCGCAGCGCCGCCAGGGGCTCGCCGTGCACCAGGTCCGTGGTGCCGACGATCTGGTTGAGCACTGTCTCGCCGTGGTTTTCCATGATCAGCACCAGGTTGTCGCGGGTGCCGCAGAAGCGGTGCAGGGTGGCCTTGCTGACGCCAGCGGCCTCGGCCAGCTCCTTGAGCGTCGCCCGCGGGCGATCGACGATGGCCAGTGCCAGCGCCTTGATGAGTCGTTCGTCGTGAGGAGTCAGGGACATCAGGAGTCTCGGTGGTGTTTCGAATGCCTGCCATTGTGCAGAAAAAGCGCGGGGGTTCAATGAAAAGGGCCATCGCGAATGCGTTGTCATGTGCGCGAAGGGGAGCACAGGCATTGCAAATGCGATGGCCGATCCGCAGCCATAAGCCTTTTTGTGGCCGACGCTCAGTCCAGCACGTCGTGCAGCACCTCGTAGATCAGCCCCGTGGCAATCGTCACCAGCAGCAGGTCGGTGCCTGCCTGTTGCCATTCATAGCCTTCGTAGTGGGGCAGGCGGCCGCTTAAGCGGCTGTCGAGTTTCTTGGCGATGCCCGGCGGCAGCGGCTTGCCCCGGGCCAGGTTTTTCTGGATGCCCGGCGGCAGCGACGGGCCGGGGCTCCAGTAGCCGCGGTTGTCGTTGAGAATCACCCGCACGCCGCCGATGTCGACACTGGGCTGGCCGTACCCGCCGTGGGCCTGGTTGCCGTGCTGGGCGCCCTTGTCGTGGCCCTTGCCATTGCCCTTGCCGTTGCCCGGATCGGCCAACAGGGCCGGGGCGGTGGCCGCGAAGGTGAGGCCGGCGACGATGGCCAGCAGGGTCTTGTTGATCGACATCGGGCACGCTCCTTGGAAAAGTCCTGACGTTGGCGAGTGTAGCCCAGCCGGGGCACGGTTCCGTCGCCGGGATTTGAAATGTGCGACGCAGCCCGACACAATCGCGTCCCGATCCGGCCGCCGGGCCGATTCCGCTGGTGAACAGGAACCGCCGTTGAACGAACAGACATTGTCCATGCGCCTTGAGCGCGTCGCCGCCCAAGTGCCGCAAGGCGCACGCTTGGCTGACATCGGCTCGGACCACGGCTACCTGCCGGTGGCGCTGATGCGCCGTGGCGCGATTGCGGCGGCGGTGGCCGGCGAAGTGGCGCGCACGCCGTTCCATGCCGCCGAGCGCACGGTGCGCGACAACGGCCTGGACGAATCCATCACCGTGCGCCTGGCCAACGGCCTGGAGGCCATCGAGCCGGACGACGGCATCACCGCAGTCAGCCTGTGCGGCATGGGCGGGGAGACGATCCGCGACATCCTCGACAGCGGCAAGGCGCGCCTGAACGGCCGGGAGCGCCTGATCCTGCAGCCCAACGGCGGCGAAGAGCCGTTGCGCCTGTGGCTGATGGAAAACGGCTACCGGATCCTTCACGAAGAAGTGCTGCGGGAAAACCGCTTCGACTACGAGATCATCGTCGCCGAACGCGGCGAGGCGCCGGTCTACAGCGACCGGGAACTGTACTTCGGCCCGTTGCAGATGCAGGCCCGCAGCCCGGCCTTCCTCGACAAATGGCAGCGCACGCTGCGCCGCCGTCAGCAGACCCTGAGCCACTTCGCCCGGGCCCGCCAGTCGGTGCCCGAAGAGAAGACCGGGGAAATCGAGCGGCAGGCGCGCTGGATTACCGAACTGCTGGCATAGGCTGGCGCTCGACGTGAGGGATGGCACAGCTACTCTGGTTCATTGAACCCATTGAGCGAAAGGATTCGAGCACGCCATGACCGACCGCGAGCAACTCCACCAAAATGGTTTTGTGCTGCTCCGTCGGGCGATCCCCGCCCAATGGCTGGATGGACTGCGCGCGACCTTCGACGCTCAGGTGAAACCCTCGGACCAATGGCCCGTGCCCCGAGGCTGGGACTGGCGGCATTCGCTGCTCGATAACGATCCGACGGTTCTGGCCGTGTGCCGCTTGCCGTCGGTGCTGGCGGCGGCGGGGGCGTTGATCGCCGAGCGGTTCTTCATTTCGCAGGTGGAGGGGCGCGAGCCGCTGGCCGGCGGCGGCCACCAAGTGCTGCACCGCGACCTGTCGGCGCAGAGGCCGGGGGATCGGGTGAACGCGCTGGCCTTCCTGGATGACTACGGGCAGGAGAACGGTGCGACCCGGATCGTCCCCGGCAGCCACCGGCCCTCGCCGGGCGAGGCGCCGTTCGACTTCAGCGACGAGTCGCGATCCGTGCAGCTGTGCGGCAGCGCCGGCGACATTCTGCTGTTCGATGCCGATTTGGTGCACGCCGGCAGCCTGAACGTTGTCGGCGGACGTCGCCGCACGCTGTTGATCGGCTATTGCGCCGAAGGCCTCTACGCGTCAGACCTCGCCACGGCGCCCTTGCGCAATGTCCGCATGGACACCTCGGAGCGCTTCGAGCCCGCGGGTTGTGCGGCGGCGAGCCGCTAGCCCTAGGCATTGCGGGGCCCCACCGAACCTCAGCGCAGGCTCCACGACACCCCGACGTACATCGCCATCCCTTCGCCCGGCGTGGAGCGCGCCACGTCCAGCCCCTTGTCGTCGTAACCCGGCGTGACGGTGGCGGCGTAGCGCTTGTCGGTCAGGTTGCGCAGGTCCAGCCAGGTCTGCCAGTCGCCCTTGGGCGCGTTGTAGCCCACGGTGGCGCCGAAGATCGCGTAAGGGTCGGCGTAATAGCTGTTGGCGTAGTCCACGGCGACCTTCGAGGCCCACTGGGTGTTGACGCCGGCGAAGAAGCCCTGGGGCCAGTCGTAGCGCAGCTCGCCCTGGTAGAAGTGCATCGGCAGGCCCGGCAGGCGGTTGTCGCCGAAGCGGTCGTCGTCGCGGTAGTGGAAGTCGCTGAAGGTGTAGCTCTGGCGCAGGCTCAAGCGGCCACCGTCGGTGGCGGTCCACAGGTCGCTCAGCAGGCCGGCTTCCACCCCTTGGTGCACGGTGGGGCTGGCGTTGAGTTCGTACGGGGTGGTGGCGTTGGCGTCCGGGAGCACCGACAGCAATTCATGACGCACCTGGGCGTAGTACCAGGCCAGGCTCCACTGGCCGATGGCGGCGTCGCCCCGGCCGCCCAGTTCCAGGGTGGTGGCGGTCTGGTTCTGCAGCTTGATCGGGTCGCGCTGGGCGCCGGTGGCCACGCCGCTGCCGGCGGGGAAACGCACGTTGGAGCTGTAGATCAGCGACCACGGGTGCGGTGCCTCGACCGAGCGGCTGAGGTTGCCGAACAGTTGCAGATCCGGCGTCAGCTGGTAGCGCAGGCCGATGCGCGGGGCGTAGTCCCAGTCGCCGAGGCTGGTCTTGCCGCCGCCGTCGGGGTAGGTCACGGCGCTTTCGCGGCGGGTGTAGATGGCGGCCAGGCCCGTGGTCAGCCACAGGTCGTCGGCGATCTCCAGGTCGTTGCCGGCGTGCAGCACGGTGTCCGAGCCTTGGTAGGTGAAGTCGCGGATGTGAGTGCCCGGCGCGTAGCCGGCGGTGATGCCGGTGGGGATGCGCACCAGCTCAGTGGCACCGGCGTTGGGCAGGTGCTTGGTCACGCGCAGGCCCACGTTGCTGCGGCTTTCCAGGCCCCAGAGGGTGTCGCGGCGCTTGTAGTCCAGGGTGCCGCTGACGTCGGTGTACGCCACCTTCAGGCGGTTGGGGCCTTCGCGCAGGTCCATCGGGTAGTCGTGGTAGGCCAGGCCGGTCTGCAGGCTCGAATCGTCGTCGATGTACCACGTGGTCTTGTTGCCGAAGAACGTGCTGCCGGGCTCGTCGCGGCTGTCGTTGCGGGTCACGTAGGCCGGGTTGGCGGCGCGCGGGTCGTGTTCGATGGAATGCTTGGTCACCCGTCCGGCGAGGTCGTTGTCGGTCTCGCGGTGGCGCAGGTAGAAGCGGGTTTCCAGGTTCGGGTTGAACCGGTAGCCGACGTTGGCGATGACACCCTGGCTCTTGCTGGCGGTGTGGTCCTGGTAGCCGTCGGACTGCGCGCCGGTCACCGCCATGTAGTAATCGAGGTTACCCAGCACCTGCCCAGAGCTGACCTGGCGCTGGATGTAGCCATGGCTGCCCATGGCGTAGCGCACCTGCAGCAGCGGCGAGTCGTAGCCGGTGTGGCTGACGTAATCGATGGCGCCGCCCAGCGCCAGGGCGCCCCGGTCGAACCCGTTGGCGCCGCGCAGCACTTCCACATGATCGAGCCACAGCGGTTCCAGCAACTCATAGGGCGTGCCGCCGGGGCCGGTCAGCGGCAGGCCGTCGAGCATCGCGTACAGCCCCGAGGCATGGGCCCCCGGTGCGCGGTTGATGCCGGAGCCGCGGATCGACACCTTGACCCCTTCGTTGCCCGAAGACTGGGCGTAGATCCCCGGCTGGTAGGCCAGCACGTCCTGGTTGCTGGCCACCCGGCCCTGCAACGGGCGCCGCGCATCGATGACGTTGGTGCCGCCGGGCACCTCGGCCAGCCGGGCCTTGGCGTCCTCCACCGATTGGTCCTCGCCGCTGCGGTCTTCGGCGCCGATCACCACCTGGCCCAGTTCCAGCCCCTCGGCGTCGGCCATGGCCGGACAGACGAGGGCCAGGCCCAGCAAAGCGGTGGGCAGGGATTTGGGCGAGGGCATCGGGGCAACTCCAGGCAAGACGAACGGGCAGGGAACAGTGCGACGCCCTTAACAACGAAGGAAACACATGGGGATTT
Organism: Pseudomonas sp. R25(2017); assembly: GCF_002112565.1. Lineage (NCBI taxonomy): Bacteria > Pseudomonadati > Pseudomonadota > Gammaproteobacteria > Pseudomonadales > Pseudomonadaceae > Pseudomonas > Pseudomonas sp. R25(2017). The sequence continues at coordinate 77,270 of NZ_NEHZ01000014.1, read as the reverse complement.
TGCTTTTTCGGTCAGATGGCGCGGGCGTTCAGTCCTTGCACCCGGCCAGCACCACTTGGCAGGTGTCCGGCGTGCCGCCGGAGCGGCCGGCGTAGCGCATGCAGTTGGCCATGGATTTCTGCCGGGCCGCACTCAAGGTGTCGCCCCAGGCCAGACCGCCTTCGCCCAGTGTGGGCAGGGCCTTGGCGTAGCAGTTGGAGCCGGTCTGGGCGGCGGCGTAGCGAATGTTGGCCTTCTTGTCGGAGCAGCCGGCGGCCAGCGCGAGCGTGACGGCGAACAGGGTCAGCAGAGTGGCGGTGTTCATGGACGGCCTGCTCCTGGGGCGAGAGGCTGACGGCGTCCATGCGGGGTGGGGTTCTGTGAGCATAGTGGCTGTTGCGCCGGACCGTGGATCCGTGCGCCGGGATTGTGTACAACGTCAGCTTCACGCCACTGCGCAGGGAGCAGCCCTTGGACCTTACGTTCAGCCACATCGATGTGCTCGTCGCCGACCTCGACGAAGCCTGCCGCTATTACGCCAAGGTCTTCAACGCCCGCATCTCCAAGACCCTCGACTGGCAGCGCGGCGGCCTGCACGTGCGTTATGCGGTCGTGCGGTTCGGCAGTGAACGCCTGATGCTGGTGCAGCCGTTCGCCGGCAACCTCAAGGACCTGATGGACGCCAAGGGCGAAGGCACGATCTACCGCCATTGCTATTCCACGCCGGACATCGAGGCGGCCTACGACGAACTGGTGGCCAGCGGCGTGCAGCCGGAAGACGAGAACGGCCGGCCGCTGACCCGCGACAACCTCCAGTCGCCGAGCGGGACGCGGATCCTTTGGCTGCCGAAACGCTTCGGGCAGTTTTCGATTGAGCTGCTGGAGGAGAGGGAACTGGAGGCGTTCATCGAGCAGGCGTTCGCCGAGCCGTGAGGGACGGCCGGGCATGAAAAAGCCGGAGCTCCCTTTCAGGAGGCTCCGGCTTCGGTCACATCAGGCTCCGCCTTGTTTCTTCACCAGCGTTTCGACGATGTTCGGCGGCGCTTCGGCGTACTTGGAGAACTCCATCGAGTAGCTCGCACGCCCCTGGGACATCGAGCGCACGTCCGTCGCATAGCCGAACATCTCGCCCAGCGGCACCTCGGCGCGGATGATCTTGCCGGACACCGAGTCTTCCATGCCCTGGATCAGGCCGCGGCGGCGGTTCAGGTCGCCCATCACGTCACCCATGTAGTCCTCGGGGGTGACCACCTCCACCTTCATGATCGGCTCCAGCACCACGCCGCCGCCTTTCTGGGCCAGTTGCTTGGTGGCCATGGAGGCCGCGACCTTGAACGCCATCTCGTTGGAGTCGACGTCGTGGTAAGAGCCGTCGAACACGGTGGCCTTCAGGCCGATCAGCGGATAGCCGGCAACGACGCCGTTCTTCATCTGCTCCTCGATGCCTTTCTGGATCGCCGGGATGTACTCCTTCGGCACCACGCCGCCGACCACCTCGTTGGTGAACGCCAGGCCTTCGGTGATGTTGCCTTTCTCGTCCACGTCCGGCTGCGAGAAGCGGATCCAGCAGTGACCGAACTGACCGCGGCCGCCGGATTGGCGGACGAACTTGCCTTCGATCTCGACGTTGTTCTTGGTGATCTTCTCGCGGTACGACACCTGCGGCTTGCCGATGTTGGCCTCGACGTTGAACTCGCGCTTCATGCGGTCGACGAGGATGTCCAGGTGCAGCTCGCCCATGCCGGAGATGATCGTCTGGCCGGTCTCTTCGTCGGTCTTGACGCGGAAGGACGGGTCTTCCTGGGCCAGCTTGCCCAGGGCGATGCCCATCTTTTCCTGATCCTGCTTGGTCTTGGGCTCCACGGCCACGGAAATCACCGGCTCAGGGAAGTCCATGCGCTCCAGGATGATCGGCTTGTCGATGTCGCACAGGGTGTCCCCGGTGGTGACGTCCTTCATGCCGATCAGCGCGGCGATGTCGCCGGCGCGCACTTCCTTGATCTCGTCGCGCTGGTTGGCGTGCATCTGCACCATCCGGCCCACGCGTTCTTTCTTGCCCTTGACCGAGTTGATCACCGAGTCGCCCGAACTCAAGAAGCCCGAGTAGACCCGCACGAACGTCAGCGTGCCCACGAACGGGTCGGTGGCGATCTTGAACGCCAGCGCCGAGAACGGCTCGTCGTCGTCCGCGTGGCGTTCGTCGATGATCTCGTTGTCGTCGGTGCTGTCCGGGTGATGGCCCTTGATCGACGGAATCTCGATGGGCGCCGGCAAATAGTCGATCACCGCGTCGAGCACCAGCGGAACGCCCTTGTTCTTGAACGACGAGCCGCAGACCGCCGGCACGATTTCGCTGGCCAGGGTACGGGCGCGCAGGCCGGCCTTGATCTCCTCGGGGGACAGGTCGCCTTCGTCCAGGTACTTGTTCATCAGCTCTTCGTTGGCTTCGGCGGCGGCCTCGACCATGTTGTTGCGCCACTCGTTGGCCAGCGCCAGCAGGTCGGCCGGAATCTCTTCCTCGCGGTAGGTGGTGCCCTTGTCGTCATCGTTCCAGTAGATGGCCTTCATCTTGATCAGGTCGATCTGGCCCTGGAAGTTCTCTTCCGCGCCGATGGCCAGCTGCACCGGCACCGGGGTGTGGCCCAGGCGGTTCTTGATCTGGGCGACGACGCGCAGGAAGTCCGCGCCGGCGCGATCCATCTTGTTCACGTAGACCACACGGGGCACGTGGTACTTGTTGGCCTGGCGCCACACGGTCTCGGATTGCGGCTCGACGCCGGAGGTGCCGCAGAACACCACGACCGCGCCGTCGAGCACCCGCAGCGAACGCTCCACTTCGATGGTGAAGTCCACGTGGCCGGGGGTGTCGATGATGTTGACGCGGTAGTTGTCGTACTGGCCGCGCGAACCTTTCCAGAACGTGGTCACGGCGGCGGACGTGATGGTGATGCCGCGTTCCTGTTCCTGCACCATCCAGTCGGTGGTGGCGGCACCGTCGTGCACCTCACCCATCTTGTGGCTCAGACCCGTGTAGAACAGGATCCGCTCTGTGGTGGTGGTCTTGCCCGCGTCAACGTGGGCGACGATGCCCAGGTTGCGGTAGCGGTTGATGGGGGTCGTGCGTGCCATGGTGTTCTCCTCGAAACAATGTTCATGGGATACCGGTTGCTCGATCTTAGAAGCTCGACGAGCAAGCAACCACCCCCAGATGGAGGGTCATCGCACAAATTGCAAGGGCCCTCGCTCATTGGCTGGTATAGATCCGGAACGGACGGCTGCCAACACCGGCGGGCAAAAAAGCGACCCGCCCGACGGGCGCAGCGGGCGGGCCTGACCAGCGGTCGGCCGGACAGGTCGCACAAGGATCGCGATCAGCCCATCGGCAGCTCCCGGTACAGCAGCGAAGCGGCCAGCACCAGCATGATTACCCCGGACACCCGGCCGATCAGCCGCGCCGCATTGGGCCGCGTCCGCAGCGTGCGTTCCGCGCCCAACCCCACCAGCGTGTAGATGACCGAGCAACTGGCGGTGTAGACCAGGCCCAGGGCCAGCAACTGCGCGGGGATGCCCCAACTGGCCTGGGCGGACGTCCACGGCGGCAGGAACGCGACGAAGAACAGCAGGCCTTTGGGATTGAGGCCGCTGACCAACGTGCCTTTGACGTACCAGTCCATCCCGCGCAGTGCGTCGGTCGCGTCGTCCGCCTTGATCGACGCCGGCGGGCTGCGCAGCATGCCGACCCCCAGCCAGCACAGGTACAGGGCGCCGGCGATGGACAGGCCCATCAGCAGGCTGGGGTTGGCTGCCACCAGCACGCCCAGGCCGGCGGCCACCACCACGGTCAGCACGGTGTAGCCGGTCAGGAGGCCGAGTACGGCGGGAATGACGCCTTGGCCGCGCACCCCGGCGGAAATCGCATAGGCCCAGTCGGCGCCGGGCACGATCACGAACACCAGGGCAAAGGCCCAGAAACCGAGCAGGGTCGAGGCGCTCATCGGTGTGCACCCTGTCGGCAGGGGTTGAAGGAGGCGGAGCGTCGGCCCGCCGCAACAAAAGAATCGAACATCGTCGAACACCGCTTGAAAGGTGGGAAGGGAAGGGCTCACGCGTGCAGCGACAGGCCTTTGGTTGCCTTGTCCACGGCCTTTTTCGAGCCGCGCAGGACGATCCCGACCAAGTCCAGGTTGTCCGGATCCTGTGCCCGGAACACCTCGCGGTTGGCTTCGTCGAAACCGGTGGAGAACATCGGGAATACGTAGGGGAGCAGGGTGAGTTCGCGCTCAAGGCCGATCCGGTGGGCCTTTTGCAGGCCGGCCAGATCCCCTTCGAACACCAGCATCGGCTGGCCGGCCATGTTGCCGTAGCGGTGGCCGTTGGCGTCGATGTAGGGCTCGCCCATGATGTCGGGGGCAGTCGAGGCAATGCCGGTGGCGAGAAACGCCACGACGTTCATCCGCTGCCAGGTGGCCAGGTCGTTGCGCACGATGAAGACGATTTTGGTATCGAACATGAGTGGAAGGCTCCGTCAGTCTGGAGCCTGCATCATGGAAGGCGGGCGGTTTCCCGGTCTGTAAGGTTTGTGCACTGTCGCTGATAGCCGGCCGGGGTGAGCCGGTAGGCGCGGCGGAACCACAGCCCCAAATGGCTTTGGTCAGCGAAGCCCACGGCGGCGGCCACGTCCACCGGCGCCTGGCCGCTGGCCAGGAGAATGCGCGCGGCCCGCAGGCGCAGCCGCACCAGGTAGGCGTGGGGCGTCTGGCCGAAGGCGCGCTTGAACTGGCGGGTGAGGCGGAAACGGTCGATCCCCGAATGCATCGCCAAGTCATCCAGGCCAATGTCGTCGGACAGATGGGCGTGCAGGTATTCCCGGGCCCGCTGCATTTCGAAGTCGGCGTCGGCCTTGCCGGAAGGCGTCGGCCGGTAGATGTGCCGGGCCAGCATGCCGATCAGGTGATCCAGGCTTTGGTCCCGGGCCAGCCGGCCTTCCTCGTTGTGGATGGCGAGGAACGCTTGCTGGATCGAGGCGCTGAGCTGCGAGTCGTCCGCCAGGGTGCTGCGGAACGCCGCCTCCAGCGCCGACGCATCGCCCAATCCGAGGCGGTCGGTCATGCCCGCGACCCACGTCTGCGGCAGGTACAGCATCGCGTAGGTGAAGCCTTCCGGCTCCGGCGCATGGCCGTCATGCACCGCGCCCGGCTCGATGAGGATCGAACGTCCCGGCGTGCTGGTGTGCAGCGAACGGTGGCAACTGAAACGCTGCACGCCTTGCTGGGTGACGCCCACCAGCATCTCGTCATGATCGTGGGGCTCGTAGGCGTGGCCCTGAAAGTGCGCATGCACGCTTTCGATGCCGGTGTCCCGGTCGCGACGGATGTTGATCCAGTCGTTGGCGGTCGGGTCGTGGGTGGAAGAGGTCATCGCGAAACTGCCTGATTGCCGGACGCTCCACCTTGATGAGAATCCGGCGAGGTTGCAAGTCCGTTGCGCGCGCAGGCAGGCATTTCGCGGATCCGGTCGCTAATGCGACGACACATAGATCGAAGGCGATGCGGGCGCCGGCAGCGCATACGTCGCTTTCATCCATTCGATCTCGGCCAGCGGCGTCCTGCCGAAGAAGCGCTTGAACTCGCGGCTGAACTGCGAGGCGCTTTCGTAGCCGACGGCGAACGCCGCCGCCGACGCGGTCATGCTGTGGCGCAGCATCAGCAGCCGTGCCTGATGCAGGCGCGTGGACTTGAGGTACTGCATGGGCGAGGCGTCCGTGACGTTGCGAAAGTGCAAGTGGAAGTTGGGCACGCTCATGCTCGCTTCCCGGGCGAGCTGCTCAACGTCCAGAGGCTGTGGGTAGCAGGTGTGGATCATGCGGAGCGCACGGGTCACCTTGCCGAAATGCCCCTGCCGATCGAGCGCCGCCCGCATCGAGCCGCCTTGGGCACCGGTGAGGATGCGGTAGTAGATCTCCCGCATCAGCGACGGCCCCAGGATCTGCGCCTCGCCCGGGACGCTCATGGCCTCCAGGAAACGCAGCGTCGAGGCACGCAGCGAGTCGTCCATCGGTGAGGCGTACATGCCTTTGGGTGGCGCCTGGCTCGGGCCATGCACCTCGTCCACCTGCTGCATCAGCTCGCTGGCCAGGCGCAGGTCCAGGCGCATGTAGACCGCCAGCATCGATTCCTCTTCGCTGGCGTCGGTCTCCATGGTGAAGGGCACCGGCACGGACACGACCAGGTAGTGGCTGGCGTCGTAGACATACACCTCGTCGCCCAGATACCCGCGCTTGCGCCCCTGGCACAGGATCACGATGCCGGGGTCGTACAGCACCGGGGTGCGGGTCAGCGGCCGGTTCGAGCGCAGGAAGCGCACGTCATCCAACGCGCTGAGGTTGTAGCCCTCCACCGGGGCCAGCTTCTCCATGAGTCGCACCATGCGCCGGGTGTCTGCATCGTGCGGGTTCATGGGCGCACCTCCCGCTGTGGGTTCAATGGTCGGTGGAGCGGGTCAGGGCTTCCCATCGGTCGATCTCGTCGGCGGTGCGCTTGAGCTTGTCGCGCACCAGGTTCAGGGCGTCGCTGCCCAGCAGCAGGTGGGCCGGCGGCGTCGGGTCGGCGATGACCTGCAACATCGCTTGCGCGGCCTTCTGCGGGTCGCCGAGCTGCTTGCCGCTTTTGTCCTCGCGGGCCTTGCGGATCGGGTCGAAGCTGGCGTCGTAGTCGGCGATGCTGCGCGGGGTGCGCTGCATCGAGCGGCCGGCCCAGTCCGTGCGGAACGAACCGGGCGCCACGGCAGTGACGAAGATGCCGAACGGGCGCAGTTCCTGGCTCAGGGTATCGGAGATGCCTTCGAGCGCAAACTTGCTGGCGCAGTAATAGGCGATGCCCGGCATCGTGATCGTGCCGCCCATGGAGGTGACGTTGAGGATGTGCCCGGCGCGGCGTTGGCGGAAGTAGGGCAGGAATGCCTTGGTCACGGCCACGGCGCCGAACACGTTGACGTCGAACTGACGGCGCATCTCCTCCAGCGGCGACTCCTCGAAGACGCCTTCGTGGCCGTAGCCGGCGTTGTTGACCAACACATCGACCGGGCCGAAAGCGGCCTCGGTTTCGGCGACGGCGGCGTCGATCCGGTCGAAGTCGGTGACATCCAGGATCACGCCATGGGCATTGCCCGGCGACAGAGCCTCGAAGGCCTGCAAGTCCGCCTCGCGGCGCACGGTGCCGATGACACGGTGGCCGGCGGCGAGCGCTTCCTTGGCCAGGGCCTGGCCGAAGCCGCTGCTGGCGCCGGTGATGAAGAGGGTTTTGGTGGCTGGCATGGTGGGCTCCGGTGTGTTGGCGTGGAGCCCATGGTAGGGAATCAGGCCGGGTCGACCTATGCCGGTTCGTCTTTGAGGGTTGCCTATTCCTATCAGGGGCTGGCATCGGCAGGGTAGGAAAGGGCGCTTTGCCGGATTCTTGAGCGCTAGAGATTGCCTTCAGCGATTTTGGCGTCCGGCGCGATCTTCGCCGTGCGTTCGATGATGATCGAGTCGTTCGGGATCTCCAGCCGGGTCGCCGTGTCGGGGGTACGCATTTCGATGAGCGTCGTGTTGCCCACGCCCCTGAAAATCACGGTGGCCTTTTCGAAGGTCTTGAAGTTGTCGATCTTGGATTCCTTTGGGTTCGGCAGCAGGTTGGCGTAGGGCGCCTTCACCAGGATGGTCGCGTGGTCGATGCGGATTTTTGCGAAGCTCATGGCCAGCTGCAACAGATCGGATGTCACGCCGCCCATCAAAATCGGGACGATCAGAATGATGCCCGCCAGGATGGCCCTGGACTTTCTGATGGGGTGCAAGTCGGTGGTTTCTTGCGGATCGGACTCGGCCTGAAGCTTTGCCAGCCGCATCTTCTCGTTCTGCTCCACGAGCGCCGCATACATGACGTATTGGAACACCGGCAGCACGATCAGGGGCAGGTGATCGATCAGGCTTCTGCGCGCCAGCAAATAGATGATGGCCAGTCCGCAGATCCCGAAGAACACCGCCGGGAAACCGATCTTCTGCTGCGTGACGGGCGAAGCGATCTTCTGTTCCTTGAATCGGTTCACGACCCGGACGGCCAGCCTTACGGCGGGCGCGAGGATCGGCGACAGCAGAATCCCGACCGCCGTGATGGAGATCGAGAAGTACAGGCAGACGATTCCGAAGGAAAACGCCGACACCAGAAACAGCAATCCATCGCCCAGGGAGACGCCTTGCGGGTAGTGTCCGTTCATCAGCAGATAACCCACGATCGAACCGCCGCCGACCAGCAGGCCGACTTTGGCCGACAGGGACAGCAGTTTCATCGCGGTGTCGATTTGTTTGCCAAGATCCGTTGATGCGTCCTTCATCGTGGGGTTCCTGATGGTGTGAGCCTTAGCGATCCGTCGTTGTGCTGGAGTGGGGCATGTTCTAGGGGCTGCGCTCCGGCGTCTCAGGTGTGAACTATAGTCGGTGTGGGGCTGTATCCCTGAAAAATGCGGCGCAGGTATCGCCATGGATATTAATGCGGAAGTGTTCGAGGCGGTCGGAAAGACCGCCGGTATCGGCGGCATTGCAGTCGTTGTTTTTCTGTTTGTTCTGATGAAGTTGATATCGAGTGGCTTGATCCGGGTGATGCGTCCGATGCAAGTGTTTCGCTTGCTGCGTCTGGTCGTGAACTGGGTCGGGGCGGTGGCGGTTGCAGGGATTGTCGCGTGGTTGGTGAGTGTTTATGCGAACAATGCAAAACCGGATGGAACCAATGACCCGTCAGCCAGGATCAAGGCGTTTTCCGAAGATGAACGGCTAAAGCAAGTTGAACGTCTCCACTACACCGGGCGGGACTCCGAGAAGATATACAGTCTGCTCGATGAACTGGTTAAGGATGAGAATCCATTCGCGGAAGCTTATCTGAGCGACAGGCTTTTCAACGATGCCGGTGTCAGGAAGGATACCGCCCGGGCTGTTGGTCTTGCGCAGAAATCATTTCCGGCGTTGCAGAAATGGTGCGATGAGAGTCAAGTGGTGGCGGCATGCTTTTACTTGGGAGAAATGTACGACACAGGTGTGTTTGTCGGTGCGGATCAGAAAAAGGCATTTCAGTTCATCAAGTTTTCCGCTGATCGAGGCTATCAACGCGCCTACAATTTTTTGGGATCAATGTATCTCGATGGAGAGGGGGTCGAGGGCAACAAGGAAATTGCAAGAATCTGGCTGAGGAAAGCTGCGGGGCTCGGGAATAGCTTTGCATTGTATTTGTTGGCGCAGTCGTATCAGAGTGAGGATGATGGAAAATACCTGGACTATCTCACCCAGTCCGCAGGGCGTCGTCGGCCGGAAGCGCAAACCGAGTTGTCGATTGTGTATCGTGCAGGATCGCTGGTGCCTCGTGATAACGAGAAGGCAAGGCATCTGCTTGAGGACTCGCTGGTGGACACTAATCCAGAGTCGTTTGGTCTGCTCGGAACCTATTACGAACTGGGCGCTGAGGGATATCCGAAGGACTTGGCCAAAGCGCGGAGTCTTTACAAGAACGGCGCGGAATATGGCAGCCCGAACGCAATGAACAGCTATGGCCTGACATTGCTGTACGGTAGGGGAGGCAATAAAGATGAGTCGGAAGCGCTCAAATGGTTCGAGAAATCGGCCAAGGCTGGCAGTGCATCAGCGAAGTCTTCTCTTGGCATGCTCTATGAGCAAGGGGTAGCGGTCGCAAAAAATATCAGCACGGCAATTGAGTACTATGTCGAGGCTGCCAAGGATAACGACGTATACGCTATTGAAAGGCTCTTCAATATTTACCGTTACGGCCTGGGGGTGCCCGTTGATAAGGTCGAAGCCCGTAAGTGGGTTGATCTAGGGGTCGCCACCCAGGATGCGCATCTGACTTTTGTTGCGGGGTATTTTATCTTCGAAGACTCAAGTGCTGCCAAAGGTATTGAAATGCTCGAAAAAGCAGTCAGTCTAGGAAGCGCTGAGGCAGCCAATGTCTTAGGCACAATCTATGAAGAAGGCACAGCGGTTTCTCCGGACATGGCTGCGGCTAGCCGATATTACGTTAAGGCCAAGGAGCTTGATCCGTCTGATCCAACCTATGACGTAGATGTTCAGTATTCTAATTTCTTGCTGCTCGAATCCATGCCGGAGAAGGATGCGGCGGTTGCTGCGGTTCTGAAGTTTGCTGAGAAAGATGACAAATGGGCACAGTACCGGATGCACAAAATTTACCGCAGCCCACGTTATCAGGATCCGAATAAGGCGATGCATTGGCTGGAGCTTTCCGCCAAGAACGGGCAACCGTGCGCCAGTGTCGATTACGGACTGGCGCTGTTGAAAGGCGATCAAGTGAACAAAGATGTGCCGGGGGCCCTACATTGGCTGGAGGAAGGCTTTGCTGGTGGGCGACCGAATGCAGGTTTCAACTTGGGGGTGATTTATGTCACAGGAGAGTTGACTGCTCAAGACACTCCGCGCGGCCTGAAGTACCTGAACGATGCCGCCGATCTGGGAAGCAATGAGAGCCGAGTCTATCTGGCGCGGATTTACAGGGACGGAAAGTACGTCACCAAGGATCTGGTCAAGAGCCAGAACTATTTGGTGAAGGCAGCGGTCGAGGGAGACGCCGAGGCCAGGCAGATTCTTGAAGGCGCCGTCGAGCCTCCGCTCAGATCGTGCACCGCGAGCATCAATTAGCCATTTGATCGATGATCGCTGCGCAGAGACGGTTCAAACCTGACCTATGCTTCAGCCTGGGCTGGATTCGACACCGCGCCGAAACTGATCAAAGGACCTGAGACATGAAAAATCCGTCGATAGACCACGCGTTCTATGCGCAACTGCAACAGGACATAGACAGGGTCGACAGCAAGGCTGACACCTATAGGCTGGTCTATTACTCATTCCGAATCTGTCTGATCCTTGTGGCATCCGCCGTGACGCTGGTGTCTGGCTGGACTGATGCCGAACCCGCTGCCCGGGCCGTGAATTGGCTGCTGATCTTGGGCGTTGCGACGACCGTCATCACGGCGATGGACACGTTGTTCGGGGTCGAGACCAAAAAGAATACTTACCGGTTGATGCTTGTCGAACTGAGAGAGATCAGAAGCGAATTCGTGTTCTATTTCGACCATCAGCGATCCGATCTGGAGACGGTGCTTCGGGACAAGCTGTTTCCCAAGTACCAGGCCATAAAGGCGTACACCAAAGCTCTGGTGGAGCAGGAGCGCGAAAAGGAAATTCCTGCAAAGCCATAGTGGACGGCATTTCCGGATCACTGGTTTGACCGGAATCACAGCCCTATCTACGCTCATCCCCAAGGACGTTTCACCTCCCACGACAAGGAGTCGTCGGCCATGCGCGCAGCTCTGCGTTCGTCTTTCGCTCTCGTGTGTTCCCTTACCCTGGCCTTCGGTGCGGCGGCCCAGACGGTGCTCGATCCGGTCGAGACGCTGAACCGCATCAACCGCAACTACAACACCCTCAAGGACGCCTGCCAGGAGCCCGACACCGGCGCCGCCCGCGGGCATTACTACTGCAGCGGCGTGACCTTGCGCATGGTCAACGACGGGCCGTTCAACCCGTGGGACTACAGCCCTTACGCGATCAAGATCGGCGCGACGTCCTATTCGTGGATCCGCAAGGATCTGAGCACGCGCATCCTCATCCATCCGGCCGGGTTCATCCTGCGCACGCCCATCGATTCGCGGGCCTTGCAGCTGCCGGTCAAGGAGCAGGGCTGGACGTGCATCTACGCGTTCGACGGCGGCACGGGGCCGGAGCGCAAGTGGTACGGCTGCGGCTTCTTCGACAGCAAGGAACCGCCGCGCAAGGCCCAGGCCGCGATGGACAACCGCAACGCGGCGCTGGCCTACGGCACCTGCGCCGAAGCCGGGGTCAGCACCGCCGCCCAGTGGACGGCCCGCTACACCGGCCTGTTCAAGGGGCCGATCCAGTACGACCAGTGCTCCTGGAACGCCGAACGGCCCGACGACTGGAACGCCATGATCCGCGTCCACGAATCGCGGGTGAAGACCACCAACAAGGACCCTTTCGCCTTCAGCGCGCAGGTCAACGAATTCATGTTGAAGAACGCCTCGGCCAGCAACGACGGCAGCGAAAACATGAAGTACATCGACGCTTTCATCTACAACGTCAACAGCACACAGAACTTCGCCACCCGCGGCGACCAGGCACCGCCGAAGCCGGAGAACGGCCTCAACAGCGCCCGCAATTTCCAGAAAAAGCTTCAGGCCCAGGGCTACAGCGTGCCGATCCTGCGGCTGGATTTCACCAAGCCGCCGGAGCAGCGTTTCAGCTATGTCGCCGCCGACCAGGCGATCGACCTGACGGCGGCCGGCAACGGCCAGCCGCCGCCGGTGCCGCCGACCGCCCGGTACATCGCCTCGGCCACTTGGGTCGAGCGCCATGACCCCGGCACCGGGAAAAACGAATGGACCCTCAACGTCGTCCCCACCGCCGAGGGCAAGGCGAGCCAGGCGAGCGACCAGGAGGCGGTCTACAAGGAGTTGTTCGAGCTGCGCGGCACCGACCGCCAGTGGCGCGACAACGAGAAGGCCGCCGGCAGCATGCGCCAGCAACTGAGTTGCCTGGTGCAGCATTACCCGGGCAAGACCGAATGGAACCTTGAACCGTTCCGCCCCGTCGTCACGCCGCAGGAAGCGGCCAAGGCCGGGTGCAATCCGGTGCCGGCCAAAGCGGTGCAGTACATCGCGTCCGCCGATTGGGTCAAACGCTATGACCCGGGCACCCGCCAGGACGAATGGACCTTGAGTGTGGTGCCGACTGCGGCCGGGCGCGCCTTGCCCCCCGACCAGCTCGGCGCCCTGTACGACCAGCTGTTCGCCCTGCGCGGCGGCGACGGCAACTGGCGCGACAACGAAAAGTCCGCCGGCAGCATGCGCGGGCAACTGAACTGCGTGCTGGTCAACTACCGCAGCAAGACGCCATGGAATCTTGAGCCGTTCAGGCCCGCGCTGTCGGACAGCGACACCCGCGCGGCGGGCTGCAATCCGGTGGCGCGCTAGGTTTTGCAAGAAGGCAGGAGACAGTCGTCATGAAGACTCGCTGGAACAGGATCGCGCCGCTGTGCGTGTTGCCGCTATGCCTGCACGTGGCCTCGGCTTATGCCGAGTCATGCGCGGAAACGCTGAAGAAAGTCGAAACGCTGTACAACAACACCGTCGACAGTTGCGGCAGGGATCCGGCGTCGGACTGTTCGGGGCTGCTGGTCCGGGGCACCCACCGGGCGGATCCGGCGAAGGGGCAGCAGTGGGATGTCTGGAATCCCAGCCCCAAGGCCCAGGAACTGGGCACCTTCGCCGCGTCGTGGATGCGCGCCGACGGCATCAGCTACGAAGACCCCGGCATGAGCACCCAGAACGGCTACCTCATCACGCCGGTGGATCTGGTGCGCGACCCCGAGAACCCGGTGCACATCTACTGCGCGTTCCCCAACGACGCCTGGACCGATTTTCGCGACGACCGGGGCTGCGGCAACAACAAGAACACCACCCAGACCGAAGCAGTGTGCCAGTCCATGGCGCCGCCGATCAGCAACGTCAATGCGTGGGTCGCGCACTTCACCCAGTTCAACAACAACCGCCAGCAGGATCAACTGCAGTGCGGCTTCAACATGCGCAACCCCATGAGCAGCCAGGAGCGGGTCACCGCGTTCCAGAACTTCATGGGCTCGCGGCGGGTGATCAACAGCCGTGAGTTCCAGACACAGACCGAGCTGCGCCTGGGTAACCCGAAGACCGACGAACTGCCGATCCTGGCCTTCTTCTACAGCGACCAGCGCGGCCTCAACGATGCGTTGGCCAATCAGAAGGATTACAAGAACAAGACCGGCAAGGATCGCAACATCATCAAGATCGACTTCCCGAAAACCCCGGTGGCCAAGGCGACGTTCTCCTGCATCCAGACCGCATCGACGTCTGAGCCCAAGTACTGCGACAAGTACATCGAGTCCAGCACGTGGGTGAAGCGCCCAGATCCCAAGCTCGGCCCCGACACCTGGTCGCTGCAGGTGGTGCCCACCGCGTGCGGCCGTGCGATCAAGGACGACCAGACCGACCGGATGTTCGCCGAGCTGTACAACAAGCACAAAAACGACGACCAGTGGCGCCAGTACAGCGTCAACGGCGGCTCGCTGCGTCGTCAATTGGTTTGCCACCTGGCGGCCACCTTCGACGGCAGGCCCGTGCGCAACAAGCCGGAGTGGAACCTGGAGCCGGCGCGGCCCTATGTCGACCAGGCCACCGCGGTGGCGCAACAGTGCAACCCTTACTGAGGCTGTCTGAGAGGGCGCCGGACGGCCGGACCCGCTAACGGGTGCCGGCCGTCGCTGCCTGTGCTTTGGCGCGCCTGGCGAATGCGATCTTGACCGCCACCAGCAGCGGGGCGGCGAACGCGAACAGCAGGACCACCGCCATGAAGGCGCTGTCGAAGGCGATCACCATCGATTGCCCGGAAACCGTGCGGCCCAGCAGATTCGCTGCGGCGCGGCCGGTTGCCGGCACGTCCAGGCCTTTGTCGGTCAGCATCGCCGACAGTTTCGCCAACCGCTCGATGACGGCCGGGCCGCCCGGTGTGACATGGGTGCCGAGGACCACGGCATTGTGCGCATGGCCGTGTTCGATCAGCGTCTGCAGCGCGGCCACGCCGATCAGCCCGCCCAATTGCCGGCCGTTGTTGAACAGGCCGATGCCGGCGGCCAGGTGACGGCTGGTCAGGCGGCTGAACGCGATCAGCGTGATGGACAGGAACAGGAAACCGAGGCCCAGACCGCGCAGCAGGATCGCCGCCATCATGTCGTCGCTGCCGCTCTCGAGGGTGGAGCCGGACAGCATCCACATGGCGAGGGCGATCAGCCCGATGCCGAGCGGCACCGTGGCGAACGGCGCCACGCCCCGCGCCTGCATCAGCCAGGCCGAAACGAGCAGGGCGGCGATGAACACGGCGCCGCTGGGCAACAGCAGCAGGCCGGCCTCAGTGAGGGTGAAGCCGAGCACCGACACGGCGAAGGCCGGTATCAGATAGGCGCTGCCGAACAACGCCGCCCCGGCGACAAAACTGACGATGAAGGCAAAGGCGAAATCGCTCGATCCGAACAGATCGAAGTCCAGCAGCGGCGGGCGCCTGGAAAGCAACTGCCTGGCCAGGAACCCCAGCAGGGCGGCGGTGCCCGCCAGTGTCAGCCAAACGATGCGCGGCTCTTCGAACCAGTCCCAACGCTCGCCCTGACTGAGCACGTAGGTGAAGCACAGCAGGGCGGCGCTGATCAGCCCCCAGCCGATCCAGTCGAAGGGCCGTCGGTCTGCCTTGGCCGGCCGGGGCAGCTCCGCCCACAGCATCAGGCCGCAGCCCGCCA
The DNA here is from genome assembly GCF_002112565.1 of Pseudomonas sp. R25(2017). NCBI lineage: Bacteria > Pseudomonadati > Pseudomonadota > Gammaproteobacteria > Pseudomonadales > Pseudomonadaceae > Pseudomonas > Pseudomonas sp. R25(2017). Next base: position 61,902 of record NZ_NEHZ01000014.1, on the reverse strand, counting down.
GCGCCAACGGCACGGCGCTGAAGAAAATCCAGCCCCAGGAGCGGCTGTCCACCAGCCACCCTTGCAGGGCCGGGGTCAAGGTGGCGGAGGCAACCACGGCGCCGATGGCGAACAGCGCCTGCAGCAACGGTTGCCGTTCGCGCCCAAAGGCACGGAAGATCAAGGCCTGGCCCGCCACCAGCAGGGTGCCGCCGGCGAAGCCCTGAACCATGCGCAACGGCACCAGCAGCTCAAGCCGGGTGCCGGCGGCGGCCAGGGCGCAGGTCAGGCCCATGGCCAATGTGGCGCCGACGATCACGGTGCGGGGTGCGAAGCGGGTCAGCAAGGCCGAGGCGCTGATGAAGCCGATCAGCTTGAGCGCGGTGTAGCCGATGTCCAGCCAGGCAAATTCGTCGGGCGTGGCGTAGGTGTCGCCGATGATGCCGTTGCGTCCCAGTACCAGGGCGCTGCCGGCGATCGCTTCGGTCAGGCTGGCCAGCAGGACGCCGGCCAGGAGCAGGGCACCGCTCCACGTGCCGGCCAGCCGTTTCATGACCCGGGCTCCACGTCGACCCGGGCCGACAGGCCGGGCACGATGCGGCCGGGCAGCGGGTTATGGGCCAGGCGGATCTTCACCGGCACCCGCTGCACCACCCGGACGAAGTTGCCGGTGGCGTTGTCGGTGGGCAACAGGCTGAAGGCCGAACCGCTGCCGGGGGCGAAACTGTCGACCACGCCGCGCAGGGCATCGTCGGGGTAGCCGTCGACCGTGATGCGCACCGGTTGGCCGGGGTTGATCCGTTCGAGCTGGGTTTCCTTGAAGTTGGCCACGACCCAGACGTCCTGGACCGGAACGATGTCGAGCAGGGCGCCCCCGGGCGTGACGAAGCGGCCGACACGCACCTGACGGTTGCCGACCACGCCGTTCACCGGCGCGCGCACCACGGTGCTGTCGAGGTCGATCCGGGCCAGGTCCCGAGAAGCCTGGGCCTGGGCCACGCTGGCCAGCGCCGCGGCGCGCTGGGCCGACAGCACGGCGATGCGTTGCTGTTGCGCTTGCACCGATGCGGATGCCGCTTCCACCGTCGCGGACGCCCGGGTCTGGGCGGCGGCGGTTTCATCGACCAGCGCCTGGCTCACCGCATTGCTGACGATCAGCTTGCGGTTGCGTTCGTGGGTCTTGCTGGCCAGGTTCAGCTGCGCGGCGGCCGAGCGCCGCTGAGCCTCGGCCTGACGGATCTGGGCATGCTGCAGTTCGGTCTGGGCGTCCACGTTGCTCAATCGCGCCTGCGCCGACTGGAGATTGGCCTCCGCCAGCGCCAGACGGGCGCGGTAGTCCTGGTCATCGATGCGAAACAGCACGTCGCCGCTGCGCACCGGTTGGTTGTCCTGCACCTCGACTGCGGTCACGTAGCCGGCCACCTTGGCCGCCAGCGATGTGACATCGCCGCGAACATAGGCATTGTCGGTGCTGACGCCGCCGTCGCCGAACAGCAGGACACCGCCGCCCGCCACCACGGCCGCCACCGCGCACAACAGCACGCCCGCCACTTTGCGCTTGCGCCGCGGCACGGCGGACGGCGAGGGTTCGCCGGCCTGGCTATCGGGTACTTCGTGCTGGAGGGCGTTCATGTTCAGGATCCTGCGCAAGGCCAACGCCTCCGGCAGCGTGGGGCTGCCGGAGGCGGGCGGTAGAAGGGGGCGGTTACGGTTTCACGGGCCGGACCAGATCCCCCTCGGTGCTGTCGAGCACGAACACCGCCAGCAGGCGGGACGGCTCGGTGGTGCTGGCGTTGGCGCTGACGGCGTGGAAGTCGCCCGGCTGCTCGACGAAGTGTTCCCCGGCCTTGTAGACCTTCTCCGGCGCATCGCCGACCTTGCTGCGCACGGCGCCTTCAAGCACCGTGGCGTAGATGAACGCCGACTTCGGATGGAAGTGCGCAGGCGAAGACCCGCCCGGCGCGTATTCCACCAGCACGCCCTTCATGGTCTTGCCCGGCACGTTGGGCAGGGCGCGGTCGAACACCACGGTGACCTTGCCCGCCTGCGGCTCGGCCGCAGAGACCGTCGAGGCAGCGGTGACCGACACGGCCGCGAGGGTGGCGGCCAACAGGATTCGGCTAAACATGGCAGTGCTCCTATAGATGAGGGTGAGTGCGCGTTCAGCGCGCAGCCGACGCGGTCGATTTCGCCAGCCAGTCTTCGAAACGGGTCGGGCCCAGGCGCGGGTTGGCGCTGCCGGGGGTGAGCGACTGGTCGTCCAGTTCATCGCCGAAGTAGCGGGCGTGGACGTCCGGGATCACCTTGCGGGTGTCGCCGGTGACGCGGAAGAAACGCCGGACCAGCTCATCCAGCGGCAAGGCCTCGGGGCCGGCGACTTCCTGGGTGCCGTTGCTCGGCGCGGCCAGCGCCACATCCGTCAGCGCGGCGGCGACGTCGTCCGACGCCATGGGCTGGATCAGCGCAGGCGACAGGCGCACTTCGTCGCCGACCGTGGCCGACTGGGCGATGCCGCCGACGAATTCGAAGAACTGGGTGGCCCGCAGCAGGCTGTAGGGCATGCCGGAGGCCTTGATCAGGTTTTCCTGGGCGACTTTGGCGCGGAAGTAGCCGTTGTCCGGCAGCCGCTCGCTGCCCACCACCGACAGCGCCACGTGATGGCGGACCCCGGCGGCGGCCTCGGCGGCCAGCAGGTTGCGGGTGGAGGTCTCGAAGAACTCCAGCACCGCTTGGTCTTCCCAGGACGGCGCGTTGGACACGTCGACCACCACCTGGGCGCCGTCCATCGCTTCGGCGAGGCCTTCGCGGGTGATGCTGTTCACGCCGGTGTTGGGCGAGGCCGCCAGTGCATCATGGCCGCGCTCGCGCAGGTTCTTCACAAGTTTCGATCCGATGAGGCCGGTGCCTCCGATAACGACAATCTTCATGGCGTCTCTCCGCTTGCCGACCGCAACCATTGCTGTCGATGTGCTTCGAGGATGCCTGCGGCGGGGATCCGAATCTTTGCCCGGGGCTTGGATTTGCCTTGGCCCGAGCTTGGATTTGCGTCCAAACCGTCCAAACTGCTGTGGCCGGCGCACAGACCGGTGCGGCGGCGCACACTCTGCCGTACCATTGAGGGCCCAACCCACTGCCACCCCGGATTCCGCGCCGGGGGCGTCCGATCAGGGAACCGCCAGCGTGCCATTCAAGTTTGAAGACTTCGTGCTCGACCCAGAGCGCCGGGACCTGACCCAACGCGGCCAGACCGTGACCGTCGGGCCGCAAGTCTTCGATCTGCTGCTGCAACTGATCAGCCACCGCGACCGGGTGGTGAGCAAGGACGAACTGCTCGATACCGTGTGGAGCGGCCGGGTCGTCTCCGAATCCACCATCACCAGCCACATCAACGCCGTGCGCAAGGCCATCGGCGACACCGGCGAGCACCAGCGCCTGGTGCGCACCGTGCCGCGCAAGGGCTACCGTTTCGTCGGCGAGGTCCAACCGAGCGACGATCCCGAGCCTCCCGCCGCAACGCAGCCGACGGCGCCGCCGCGCCCGGCGCTCCTGCTGCCGGACAAGCCTTCGATCACCGTGCTGCCGTTCCAGAACCTCAGCGGCGACCCCGAACAGGACTACTTCGCCGACGGCATGGCCGAGGACATCATCACCGCGCTGTCGCGCCTGCGCTGGCTGTTCGTCATCGCCCGCAACTCCAGCTTCACCTACAAAGGCAGGGCGGTGGACACCCGCAGCGTCGGCCAGGAACTGGGCGTGCGCTACGTGCTCGAAGGCAGCGTGCGCAAGTGCGGCAACAAGGTGCGCATCACCGGCCAGCTGATCGACGCCAGCAGCGGCATGCATTTGTGGGCCGAGCGCTTCGAGGGCCAGCTCGACGACATCTTCGAGTTGCAGGACCGGATCGCCGAAAGCGTGGTCGGCGCCATTGCGCCGCAACTGGAGCGCGCGGAAATCGAACGGGCCAAGCGCAAGCCCACCGACAGCCTCGATGCCTACGACTATTACCTGCGCGCCACGGCCAAACTGCACATCGCCACCCGCGAGGCCATCGACGAATCGCTCGCGCTGTTCTACCGCGCCATCGAACTGGATCCGGAGTTCGCCTCCGCCTACGGCATGGCCGCCTGGTGCCACTTCTGGCGCAAGCTCAACGGTTGGATGACCGACCGGCCGCGGGAAATCGCCGAAGGCGCACGGCTGGCGCGGATGGCGGTGGAGCTGGGCCGCGACGACGCCGTGGCCCTGACCCGCAGCGGCCACGCGCTGGCCCACCTGACCGGCGACGTCGACGGCGGCATCGCCTTGCTCGACCGGGCCCGGCTGCTCAATCCCAACCTGGCGCCGGCCTGGTACCTGGGCGGGATCCTGCGGGCCATGCGCGGCGAGACCGATGCCGCCATCCAGAACCTGGAGCACGCGGTACGCCTCAGCCCTTTGGATCCGGAGATGTTCCGCATGCAGGTGGGCATGGCCATCGCCCACTTCTTCGCCGGTCGCTTCGAGATCGCGGCCGGTTATGCCGAACAGTCGGTCGGCAATCTGCCCAGCCTGCTGCCGGCGGTGGCGCTGATGGCCGCCAGCCACGCGCTGGGCGGGCGGATGGACAAGGCCGGGCCGGTCATGGCGCGCCTGCTTGAGTTGGATCCCACCCTGCGGGTGTCCAGGCTCAAGGAGTGGCTGCCGATCCAGCGCCCCGAAGACGTCGCCCTCTTCATCGAAGGGCTGCGCCTGGCCGGGTTGCCCGAATAGAAAACGCCCGATGCGGGCATCGGGCGTTTGTGGGGGAGGCAAAGCGCTGCGCCGTCAGGCCACGCGGTCGTAGGTCTGGATGTTGTGCCGCAGCGCCGCCAGGAACGAGAACGCATTCTCGACGCGCTCGCCGTCGAACCCTTGGTAGTAGTTCTGGGCCGTCACCACGGTGCCGGCGTTGCGTCGGTTGTCCGGGTGCAGGCAGTACGGGATCGACAGGAAGCCGCCGGCGAAGGCATCTAGGATCGCCTCGGACAGGTCGCTGTCGCGGGCGAGGGTGCCTTCGATCAGCTTTCGGGCGGCGCCGAGGACGCGGGCGTGCTCTTGCGCATCGAACGGGATGTCCGGCAGTTCGCCGTCGGTGTTCAGGCAGAAGTCGGCGTACTCCAGCGCCGCGATGTTCTCCTCGATGCGGGGGATGCGGCGCGATTCCACCGGGGTCTTCATGATCACCCGCTGCACGCCGGTGGCGCGGATCATCGCCAGCGCATCGCTGGTGATCCGGCAGAACCCGCCCAACGAGCGCGGGAAGAAGCCCATGAACACATAGCCGACAAAGTGGTAGCTGCCCGGCGCGAAGTACTCGCTGGCCAACTGCTGCAACGCCGTCACCGCTGCCCGGTCCTGTACCGGCGAAGTGCCTTGTGCGTAGGAGAACGACAGGGTCTGGATGCCGTGGGAGCGCAGGAACAGGCCTTCGAGAATGTTCAGCGCCACCAGGATCGCCGGATCGCACATCTGGCCCATCATGCAGCCGGCGAAGCTCTCGATGTGGCTGTGCTCCACACCGTCGGCCAGCACCCGGCACGCTTTCTCCCAATGGCCGAACGCCTCGCGCAGCGGTGTGCGGCTGTAGGGCAGGCAGTAAGAGATCGGTCCGCCTTCGGTGGTGGGCAGGCCGATCTCGACCATCCGCTCGAAAATGTGCAGCGGATCGGGCGAGCCATGCCGGATCTGCACCGGCAGGCGGTGGCGGGCATAGATCTGCTCCAGCATCGCGCGGGTGTCTTCGCCGGGGTGGTTGACGATCGGATAGCCGTTGAGCATCGACCCACTGTCGATGGCCCGCTGCGCCGCCGCGAGGTTGTTCACCCGGGTGAACGCATCGAGGGTGATGGTGCAGACGGTGTTGGCGCGGCTGGCGGCCACGCCCTCAAGCCCCGCCTGCATCCGGGCCGGGTCGCTGAAGCCCATGCGCGGCTGGAGCACCGGACCTTGCTCGGCGAACCGTTCAAGGACATGCGTGTTGAAGTCGATCATGCGGTAAACCTTTTCATCAAACCGGTAGGTGGCGCGGACGGGTCAGCGGGCGACCCGTTTCTCCAGGAAGTGCGTCGAGTTCAGTTGCGCGGTCACCAGTTCCTGAAAGGTATCGAAGCTGTTGGCCACGCTGTCGTCGAACACTTCATCGAAACCGGCCGTGCGCAGGGTTTCGCTGTGCCGGGCGATGGTCTGGCTGTCGTTCTCGGTGCAGATCTTGCCGCCGATGTACAGCCCGCCCTGGTGACGGGTCTCGCTGCGCACGCGCTTGGCCAGTTCCGCGCCCTCAAGGTAGCCGTGGCCGTTGACGGTGCTGACCACGACGATCGCGTTGCCTTTGCGGTTGAGGCGGTCGATCACCTCGTCCATGGGCGTGTTGGGCCCCAGGTTCTCGACCTTGTAGCCCAGGTCGTTGAGCAGGAATTCCATGAACACCAGGTTCCAGCTGTGGGAGTCGGAAGGTACGGTGGCGAGCAGAGCGGTTTTGTTGAACATCATCCTTAAAGTCCTTTTTGGGTTGCAGTCCTGTTGGCGTAGTACGGAAGTGCTCGTTGAAAGTTGCGGAAGTTGGCGGTCACCGCGTTGATGTAGCCCCAGTTTTCGCTGTAGTTGGTCGGGAAGGGCTTGGAGCCTTCAAGCATGTCCCGCTCGCGGGCGGTGATGTAGTTGGGCCAGTCGGCGGAGCGCGGGCGGCGGTGATGGAAGTCATGGCAGGGCGTGTCGCCGACCATCACGAACAGGCGCACGAACAGGTGGAAGCACAGCATCTTCACCAGCCACAGGGCGATCAGGGCCTGGCGGCGGATGAAACCGGCGTCTTGCGGCAGGCGCAGTTCTTCGCCGATGAACACGCCGGTGGTGCTTTCGCAGATGAAGTCGATGCCGCGGCGCTCCAGCACGTCCACGCTGGGCCAGGTGTGCTCGGCGGCCAGGCGGAACGTGGTGCTGATGTGATAGCCGGCGAACACCGGCACCACCCAGGCCATGACGAACAGGTCGAAATGCCCCAGGGCAGCGGAGAGCAGGGCGAGGGCGACCCAGAACATCAGCGTCCATTGGGCGACGCGGCGGTTGTCGGCCACGGCGGTGGCTTTCACGCGGCCCCAGAACGACCGCAGGATGGCCAGCGGCGACAGCGCGGTGGTCACAAGCTTAGTCCACATGGTGGAGATGCTGTCGGACGGCTTGAGTTTCACCACTTCCTGGAGATAGGACAGGGTGTCGTCATCGTCGGTCAAAAGGGCCCTGGAACTGTGGTGGAGCGTGTGTTCATGCTTGTAGACGTCGAAGGGCTTGAGCATCAGCACGCCGGAAATGATCCGGCCGACCTTCAGGTTGCGCTCGCGGTCCTTGAAGACCATGTCGTGGGCGCAGTTGTGGCAGATCATCACCTGCATCTGTTTGATGCCGCCGGTCGCCAGCACGAAGCCCAGCAGCCAGAGCCAGACGCTGCCTTGCAGGTAGCCGGCGCCGGCCAGCGACGCGCCGATGCCGATCAATCCGGCGGAGACGATGATATGGTGCATCGGTTTGAGGGGCCGGACCCGGTCGAGGTCCTCGGGCAGGGGCTTGGCGGTCAGCCAACTCAAGAACGGCTGCATGAACCCTGGAAGCGGGCGCATCGAGTTACGTATCATCCATGTTTCCTCTAGGGTTTTGCTCCATGCAAAAAACTTTAACGTGACCTCTGGTTATTTCGAACAGAAATACATGGGGATCGATTTTTCATTTTTGGGTAAATCATCGACATGGATTGGGATGATCTGAAAGTTTTTATCTTCGTCGCCAAATCGAACAACGTGACCGAGGCCGGCGCCTCGCTCAAGGTTTCGGCTTCGACGGTGTCCCGCAAAATCGCGGCGCTGGAGGAATCCCTCGGCGCCGCTCTGTTCCTGAAGAAGACCAACGGCTACTTCCTGACCGAGGCCGGCCGGGCGTTGCTGCCGCTGGCGCTGGAGACGGAAGAGCGCTTCAAGCTCATCGAGCGGCAGATGTCGCAGCCGGGGGAACGGATGGCCGGGCAGGTGCGCATCGACTGCCCGGAACTGATGGGCACGCACCTGATCATTCCCGCGCTGGCGCAGTTCCGTGAGCAGTACCCGGAGATCAGCTTCGACTTCTTCAATTCGGCCGTGTCGTCCAAGCTCACCCAGAGCCACAGCGACATCATCGTCCGCCTGCGCCGGCCCGAGAACGGCAACTTCACCATGCGCCGGGTCGGCACGCTGACCCAGGCGCTGTTCTGTTCCGAAGGCTATGCCGCCGCCCACGGGCTGCCGGCGGCGGTCGATGACCTGAAGCGCCACCGGCTGATCGGCTGGACCGAGGAAATGGCGTACATGCCGCTCGCGCAGTGGCTGAGCGACATGAGCGGCGAACAGAAACCGTGGATGCGCGTCTCCAACCTCAACGGTCAGCTCAAGGCCGTCGAAGCGGATCTCGGCATCGCGGCGTTGCCGGTCTATGTCGCGCACCAGTCAGGCTTGCGCCGGGTGTTGGCGGACGGCCCTTCGCACAGCTCCGAGGTCTGGCTGCTGCGCAACCAGGCGACCCAGGGCATCGGCCGTGTCGACCGGGTGGTGGACTATCTGACGCAAGTGCTGAGCGAAAGAACGGCCGCGATTCACTGACGGCCGTTCTGCGGGCGGGTCATGGCATGAGGATCAGGGAACCGCGGGTTTCCCGGTCCTGCACCCGGCGATGGGCTTCGGCGGCGTCGGCCAGCGGCAGGCGGGTGATGGCGGGCGCTCGGATGGCGCCGTCGGAGAAAGCCCGCAGCACCCGCTGAGCGGCCTCGGCGAGCTCGCTGTCCTGGCCGATGTAGTGCTTGAGCGACGGCCGGGTCACGTGCAGCGAACCCATCTGCCCCAACCGGGACAGGTTGAATCCGGTCACGTCGCCGGAGGCGTTGCCGAACGACACCAGATGCCCGCGTTGGCGCAGGCACGCCAGCGACAGTTCGACCGTCGCGCGCCCCACGGAATCGAACACAGTGTGGACGCCCTTGTTCGCCGTCAGTTCGCGGATGTGCCTGAGCGTGTCCGGCGCTTCGGCGTCGAAGGCCGCCACGCAGCCGGCGGCGAGCGCCTGACGTCGTTTGTCTTCGCTCGACGCCAGGCCGATGACGTGCAGGCCCCGGGCGCTCAGCCAGGCCGTGGCGATGCTGCCCACGCCACCGGCGGCGGCATGCCAAACCACCCAGTCGCCGGGTGCCACGGGTATGCAGCGGTGCGTCAGGTACTCGACGGTCAGCCCCTTGAACATCAAGGCGGCGGCCACTTCGCTGGGCATGTCGTCGGGCAGGCGGATGGCCCGCGAGGCCGGCAGCACGGCGTGGCTGGCGTAGCTCCCCGTCGAACTGTCGACGAACGCGACCCGGTCGCCGGGGGCGAGGCCCTGCACCTGCGGCCCGCATTCGAGGACGCGGCCGGCGCCTTCCATGCCCAGGCCCCGGGGGAACGGCGAGCCGTCGTCCAGCGCGCCGGAGCGGCGGTGCAGATCGATGAAGTTGACCCCGGCCGCCTCGACGGCGACGGTGATCTCGCCGGCGCCGGGGGCGCGCAGCTTGAGTTCGCGCAGTTCCAGGACGTCCGGTGCGCCGGGGGTGGTGAAGACGATGGCGTGGGCGTGAGTCATGGGCAGTCCTTACAGCGGGCCGATGCGCAGAAAGATCCACACGGCGACCGCAATCAGCATCAGGCCGAACGCGGCGTTCTGGGCCACCAGCAAGCGGGGACGCGAGCGGATCAGCTTCTGCACGGTCGAGCCCATCGAGACCCAGATGACGTGGGAGAAGAAGTTCAGCGAAATCAGTGCGGCGCTGAGGACCAGCACCACGGTGCTGCTGGTGTCGCCGGCGGGCAGGAAGGTCGAGAACATCACCAGCAGCATGACGATCCCTTGCACGTTGCCCAACTGCACGAAGATGCCGTCGCGAAACTGCAGGTGCAGGGTCTTGTCGCCGGGTGCCTTGAGCGGACGGCGCAGCAGGCGCACGCCCAGCCACAGGATGTACAGGCTGCCCGCCACTTGCAGGCCCCAGACCAGCGTCGGGTGGTTCATCAGCGTGTGGTAGAGCCCCAGGCCCACCAGCACGGCGATCAGGAAATAGGTGATGTCGAGGCCGGCGATGAACCAGACCGAGCGGCGCACGCCGCTTTGCGCGCCGGAGGTGGCGACCATCAGGTTGCCGGGGCCTGCGCTGAGGGTGAGCGGCACCATGGTCGACAGCCAGAGCAACCAGTTGATGCTGAAAATGTCTTGCATGCTTTCTTCCTTAAATCGCGGTGCGAACTGCTTTCGCGCCAGTCTAATTCGCGGCCGCTTCTAAGGTTATAGCGAAGAGCGCAAGGCGATATCCCAGAAATGGTGGAAGCCTTGCGCGCCGCCCGATGCAGGCATCGGGCGGCGGTCTGGAAGGGTGGGGAGGGAAGGGCTCAGACCGTGACGACGATCTTGCCGATCTGCTGGTTGGCCTCAAGGAAACGGTGGGCCTGCTGGATCTCTTCCAGCGCGAATGTCTTGGCGATCACCGGCTTGAGCGCGCCCGAGGCCAGGCCGTCGAGGATGAACGCCTTGGCCCGTTCCAGCGCGGCCGGGTCGGCGACGATCTCGGCGTACAGGTAGCCTTTGAGCGTCAGGCATTTGCCCAGCACGGTGAACAGCGGGAACGGCGTGGGTTCCGGGCTCAGGGCGCCGTATTCGAGCAGGATGCCGCCGCGGGCCATGCTCTGGGTGAGCGTTTCGAAGGCCGGGCCGCCGACCGGGTCGAACACCACCCGGGCGCCCTGGCCGTCGGTGAGGGCCATGACCCGCGCCACGATGTCTTCTTCGTCGCTGACGATCACATGGGCGGCGCCGGCGTCCAGCAGGGCCTGCTTTTTCGCCTGGGTGCGGGTGATGGCCACCGGCACCGCGCCAACGCTGCGGGCGATCTGGAACGCGGCCAGGCCGACGCTGCTGGAGGCGGCGGTGATCAGCACCACGTCGCCCTGGGTCAGTTTCGCCTGCTCGATCAGCGCGCCCCACGCGGTGACGTACTGCATCCAGGACGCGGCGGCCTGTACGAAGGACAGGTTGGCCGGGTGCTTGACGGTGAGGTGAGCGGGCACGTTCGCCACTTCGCCGTAGGTGCCCCAGCGGGCGATGTCCAGCGGCGGGATCAGGCTGACCGCGTCGCCGACATTGAAGCCGCTGACGCCTTCGCCGACCGCCGCCACCACGCCGGCCGCTTCGTAGCCCAGACGGCTAGGGAATTCGGCTTCCTGCAGGTAGGCGTGGTTGCGGAACATCACTTCCGCGCGGTTCAGGCCGAAGGCCTTGACCTGGATCTGCACCTCGCCGGGCGCGGGGGCGGGCACGTCCACCGCTTCCAGTTTCAAGACGCTTGCGTCGCCGTATTCGTGAATCCTGACAATCCGGGCCATGTGCACCTCTGCTGTATCAATGGAGCGACGCACCGGGGCAGTCCCGGTGCGTGCGTGTCGTGGCGCCCAATTTAGTCTTTGGCCTGGGCCGGATAAAGCCCTACGATGGCGCGACACTAGAAACACAGGGTTTCCAATGGATCGCCTCACGTTGATGGCCACTTTCGTCCGTTCGGTGGAGCTGGGTTCGTTCAGCGCCGTGGCCGACGAGCTCAACCTGTCGCCGCAACTGGTCGGCAAGCAGGTGAAAATGCTCGAACAGCATTTGGGCGTTTCCTTGCTCAACCGCACCACCCGCAAGCAAAGCCTGACCGACTTCGGCCGCACCTTCTACGAGCGGGCCAAGCTGATCCTGGCCGACGTGGACGCCGCCGAGGAAATGGCCGCCGTCACCCGTGGCGTGCCCAGCGGGCGGCTGCGGATCAACGCGCCGGTGACCTTCGGCGTGAGCACATTGTCGCCGCGCCTGCTGGAGTACATGGTGCGTTTTCCGCAGGTGTCGGTGGACCTGACCCTGTCGAACGAACTGGTGGATCTGGTGGAGGGCGGCTATGACGCCGTGTTTCGAATCGGCGAACTGGCCGACAGCGGCATGAAGGCCTTGCCGCTCAAGCCGTACCCCATGGTGCTGTGCGCCGCGCCGGCGTACCTGGCCCGGCGCCCGGCCATCGCGACGCCACAGGACCTGCAGGCCCATGAGTGCCTGGCGTTCGCCTATTCGGACGGACGTTCGCACATTCGCCTTGAGGGACCGGAAGGCGTCGTCGATGTGCCGATCAAGAGCCGGCTGACGATCAACCAGGGCGACCCGTTGCTGGCCGCCGCCGTGGCCGGGCTGGGGGTGGTGATGCTGCCGCTGGAGCTGGTCAAGGACGCCTTGCGCGCAGGCACGCTGGTGCGGCTGTTGCCGCAGTACAAGGTGCCGGTCTCGCCGATGAACCTGCTGTACGCCCCGGACCGGCGGCTGACGCCCAAGCTGCAAAGCTTCATGGAGTTCGTCAGGGCCGCGTTCGGTCCGGGTGCGTGAGGCTCAGAGCTCCTGTTCTTGCTCGAACAGGGCGTCCAGGGTCTGCCGGCGGCGGATCAAGCGGGCCTGGCCGTCGCTGAACAGCACCTCCGGCAGCAGCGGCCGGCTGTTGTAGTTGGACGACATTGACGCGCCGTAGGCGCCGGTGTCATGGAACACCAGCAAGTCGCCGACCTTGGCTTCAGGCAGCGGTTGCGGGCGCAGTTCCTGGTCGTCCTGGGTGAAGATGTCGCCGGACTCGCACAACGGGCCGCCGACGACGGTGTCCACCAGCGGCCGGTCCACCGGGCGGCCTTCGGCGTCCAGCAGCGTCATGTGGTGGTAGGCACCGTACATGGCCGGGCGCATCAGGTCGTTGAAGCCGGCGTCGACCAGCACGTAGCGGCGGTTGCCCATGCGCTTGACTGCCCGCACTTCGCTCACCAGCCGGCCCGACTCGGCCATCAGGAAGCGGCCCGGTTCGATCTCCATGTGCACCGGATGGCCCAGCAGCGCTTCGATTTCCTTCCTGGCCACCGCCCAGGTGCGCGCATAGCGCTCGACGTCCACGGCGGCCTCGCCCGGACGGTAGGGCGTGGAGAGGCCGCCGCCGATGGAGAAGGCTTCGATGTCCTGGCCCAGGCCAGCGATCAGTTGCACCATCGACCGCGCCACCTCTTCCAGGTGCGAGTAGTCCACGCCGGAGCCGATGTGCATGTGCACGCCCACCAGTTTCAGGCCGAACTCACGGATCACCGCCAGGGCCTCGTGCAGGTCTTCGTGCCAGATGCCGTGCTTGCTGTTCTCGCCGCCGGTGTTGGTCTTGCGGCTGTGGCCGTGACCGAAACCGGGGTTGATCCGCAGCCATACGCGGTGCCCCGGCGAACGCTCGCCCAGTTGGCGCAGCATGTCGATGGAACCGGCGTTGACCTCCACCCCCAGCTCGACCACGCGCTCAAGGGTCTTGCGGTCGAACAGGTCGCAGGTGAACACGATGCCCGCCGGCGCGCCGCCGACCTGGAAACCGGCGAGCAGGGCGCGTTCGATCTCGCCCAGGGAGACGGCATCCACGTGCAGGCCGTGCTCGCGCATCAGGCGCAGGATGTGCAGGTTGGAGCAGGCCTTCTGCGCGTAGCGGACGGTGTCGAACGCGCGCAGGCGCCCGATGCGCTCAAGGATTGTCGCGGCGTCGTAGCTCCACAGCGGGGTGCCGTGGGTACGGGCGCTGTCGGCCAACAGGGTGAAGGGAAGCGTAGGGGACATGGCGCATGCTCATCGAAAGGATCGGCGCAGCATGCCGTGCCTCGCTCATCAGAAAAAATAGCTTTTTATTCGCTGTCCATTCATATCTGATATGGCCTTCTTGTTGTCACCGGAAAATCCCAGTGAAGATCTCGCTGCGTCAGATCGAAGTGTTCCGTTCCATCATGCAGGCCGGCAGCGTCACGGGCGCGGCGCGGTTGCTGTTCACCTCGCAGCCGACGGTCAGCCGCGAACTGGCCCGGCTCGAACAAGTCTCCGGACTGCGCCTGTTCGAGCGCGCCGGCGGGCGCCTGCTGCCGACGGACCAGGCCCTGATGCTGTTCGATGAGGTCGAGCGCAGTTATGTAGGGCTTGAGCGCATCGAGCGCTGCGCGCAGTCGATCCGCAATTTCGAGCACGGCCGGCTGGCCCTGACCTGTTTGCCGCTGTTTTCCCAGACCCTGCTGCCCCGGGTGTGCCGGCGCTTCTACCGCTCCCGACCGGGCGTCAGCGTGAGCATCGTGGCGCAGGAGTCGCCGATGCTCGAAGAGTCGCTGGTCACCCAGCAGCACGATCTGGGCCTGACCGAAGTCGAGCAAGTGCCGCGCGGCACCCGGGGCGAGCCGCTGTTCAGCGCAGACATGATTTGCGTCCTGGCGCCGGGGCATCCGCTTTTGGCCAAACCGGTGCTGTCGCTGGCGGACTTTCACCGGGTCGACTTCATCAACCTGTCCAGCCTGGACGTTTACCGCCAGCGCCTGGACGAGTGTTTCCGCCAGGCGCAGGTCGACCGGCGCACGGTGATCGAAACGGACAACGCCGCATCGGTCTGCGCCATGGTCAGGCAGGGCCTGGGGGTGGCGATCATCAACCCGCTGACCGCATTGACGGAGGCGGGGCGCGACCTGGTGATGCGTCCGCTGGCGGTGTCGCTGCCGTACCGGGTCATGCTGATCCGGCCGGAGCACCGACCGGCGTCGGTCAGCGCCGATGCGTTCTGCCAGGCGCTGCGCGAAGAGGCGCAGTCGATGGCCGAGGGGGTGAGGGCCGCCTTGCGACGGCCATGAGGCGCGGTTCCGGAATTGAGCGTTTCTATGGCCTTTGCGGCGAATTTCAATTTCGCCCCGCACCTGTGCGACGCTAGACTGCGGCCTTGCCGCAGGAGAGCGGCCGGCGCACCCGCAGCGGCGTCCGGCCTTGGAAATCGCACTGAACCATCGGGGGAATGAACGCAGGCTGGTGATGGAAATCTGCTGCTATCAATATCGCCCTGAACAAAAACAATGGTGTCGCAGGCATACGCTTGAGTTTCTGACGTCCATCGACCTTCCGATGCTCGGATTGAAAGAAGGCGCGGCGTTTCTGTATTCCTCGATCCCGACAGAAGTGATCATCATCGTGAGGGAACAAGATGACTGGGGGCTTTTCGAACAACCACTCCGTGCAATGGGAACATGAAGTTCTCGACACAGTGGGCACCTTGCAAGCGTTTATCAGAAAGGCCGCACCGTTGAAGGTCGACATGGTGCTGGAGGGGGAGACCGGCACCGGCAAGGACACCCTGGCCCGGCGCATCCACGAACTGTCCGGACGCGAAGGTCAGTTGGTGGCCCTCAACTGCGCGGCGGTGCCGGAACAGCTGGCCGAGAGCGAACTGTTCGGGGTCATGGCCGGGGCCTACACCGGCGCCTCCAAGTCCCGGGCCGGCTACATCGAAGCGTCCGACCGCGGCACCCTCTACCTCGATGAGATCGACAGCATGCCCTTGCTGCTGCAGGCCAAGCTGCTGCGGGTGCTGGAGATGCGCGGCATCGAACGCCTGGGCTCGACCCGTTTCGTGCCGCTGGACCTGCGGGTGATCGTCGCCACCCAGACGCCGCTGGAGAAACTGGTGGACGAGGGCAAGTTCCGCCGCGACCTGTTCTTTCGCCTCAATGTGATCAAGATCCAGCTGCCGACCCTGCGTTCGCGCCTGCAAAACATCCAGCCGCTGTTCCAGCGCTTCGTCTGCGAGGCCGCCGAACGCCACCGCCAGCCGATGCCGGCCCCTGACCCGCACCTGCTCAAGTGCCTGCTCAACCACCGCTGGCCGGGCAACATCCGTGAACTCAAGTGCGCCGCCGAGCGCTTCGTGCTGGGCATGCCGGCCTTGCAGACCGACGATCCTTCGCCCCCGTGCCGGCAGGCCGCACCGCTCAAGAGCCACCTGCGCCTGTTCGAAAAGACCCTGATCATGGATTGCCTGTCGCGCCACGCCAAATGCATCGACTCGGTGGTCAGCGAGCTGGGCATTCCGCGCCGAACCCTCTATCACCGCATGAAAAGCCTGAGCATCGACTCCCCGGAACTCTGACGCCCGCGGTCCGTCCCCCGACGCCCGGAACCTGCCGCACCGGCCAATTCGCGTTCGCCATGGAACCGCTGCCGAGAATCGACCACTCATTGTTCGAACACCATCCGGTGCTCAAACAACAATCGATTATCAGGAGTAGACACTATGGCCGGTACCGCATCCCTTGGCGCTTCGATGGCTGCCATGCAACAAATGGACGCCACTGCAGCAGCCACCACCACCATGAACGCCCAGGCTCAGTCCAACAAGATGATGACCGATACCGTCAACGGTATCGCCAGCGCCTACCAGGACTCCGCCACCAAGGCGCAGAACGCCGCCCAGCAGACCGGCAAGGCGATCAACTACTAAGTGGTCACAGGCCCTTCCGGCCTTGGCCGGAAGGGCCGTGACTTGGGCAATCCAGGCAAGGAGCACCTTATGTTTTCCACTGCGTTGACACTCCCTCCAGGCGGCTCGTTCCAGGGCGGCTTCAGCCTGCCGGGCATGGGCGGGTCCCAGGGCGGCTCGGGCAACAGCGCCGGGCAGATCGCCGAGCTGTTGAGCCAGGCGCTGTTCGAGAAATCCGGCAGCGGCGCCAACATCCGCGACGCGAAAAACCCGTTGCTGGGCATGATCGCCGACTACATGGACAAGAACCCCGGCAAGTTCGGCAAGCCCGACGACGCCAACGGCAAGGTGCGCAGCTGGCGCGACGAGCTGACCGAGGACAACTACCTCAACAGCGAAGAGAAGGCGGCGTTCACCAAAGGCCTCGAAGGCATGATCAAGGACATGCTGGGCGGCGGCCTGCAGAACGGCGGCCAGTTCGGCGGCGGCAACGGCGGCGGCTGGAACCCGATGCCGGGCGGCAACGGCGGCGGAGGCTGGAACCCGATGCCAGGCGGAAACGGCGGGGGCGGCTGGAACCCCATGCCCGGCGGCATCGGCGGCGGTGGCGGCGTGCAGGACCTGCTGTCGTCGCTGCTGGGCAGCCTGGGCGAGGAGAAGCTCGACAACCTGCTCAAGCCCACCGGCAACCCGGCCCGCGATGCCCGCGGCGAGATGGCGTTCTCCAACGATGACAAGGACGTGCTCAAGGAAATCGCACGCTTCATGGACATGCACCCTGAAGAGTTCGGCAAGCCGGACGGCAAATCCAAGGACTGGATGGGCGAGCTGTCCGAGGGCGATCAATACATGTCCCGCGATGAGAGCAAGCAGTTCCAGAAGGCGATCGACATGATCAAGGGCGAGGTCAAGGGCAGTGCCCAGGGCCACTCGATGGGCGGACTGTTCCCCAACGCCGAGCAGAACTTCCTCAACGGCGGCGCCGGCAACACGCTGCAGACCGATGCCCGGATCACCGCCGGCAACGTGCTCTCGGTGCTGACGCAGCAAAGCACCGGCAGCCTCTTCGGCTGAATGTAAACCTTCGTCCTGGCAGGAGAGCGTGAATGGCGATTACAGGGGTAACAACCGGGCATTCGGGTGCAGCCGCGCCCGAGGCATTGCCGGCCAGGCCGCCTGCCGAGGCGGACATCGCCTGGTTCAATGCGCAGATGCAGCAGGCGGCGATGCGCGCCGCCGGCAACGAACCGTCGGTGTCGGCGATTTCCCAGGCCTCGACGGCGTTGCACAAAGACGCCGACAAGGCGACCCGCGAACTGCAGCGCGCCGCGCGCTCGGTGGACCCGCAGCAGGCGCTGCAGGCCAACCGTTCGCTGTCGTCGTTTTATCTGCAAAGCCTGCTCAGCGCCAAACTGGTGAGCAAGGCCGCCCAGAGCGTGGAAAAACTCACCAGTCTTCAATGAGGCGCAGCCATGCATCCCAAGGTATTCGGGCCGCTCGCGGCGGTGCTGACGGTTCTGCTGCTGGCCGGTTGCGGCGAGCGCATGGAACTGCACCGCGACCTCTCTGAACAGGACGCCAACGAAGTGCTGGCGGAACTGGCCGGCAAGGACATCGACGCGCAGAAGCGTCTGGACAAGAACGGCGTGGCGGTGCTGGTGGCCAACCGCGACATTTCCCGGGCGGTGCGGGCGCTGGAGGCGGTGGGTTTGCCCCGGCGCTCGCGTTCGAGCCTGGGCGAGGTGTTCCGCAAGGAAGGGGTGATCTCATCGCCCCTGGAAGAACGGGCGCGCTATCTCTATGCGCTGTCCCAGGAACTTGAGCAGACCCTGTCGCAGATCGACGGCGTGGTGGTGGCGCGGGTGCACGTGGTGCTGCCCGAACGCATCGCGCCGGGCGAGCCGGTGCAGCCGGCGTCGGCGGCGGTGTTCATCAAGCACCGCGCCGAGCTGGATCCGGACAGCGTGCTGCCGCGCATCCGACGCATGGTGGCCAGCAGCATTCCGGGGATCGGCGGCGCCGACGACAAGAAGCTCGCGGTGGTGTTCGTGCCGGCCCAGGGTTACCGCGAGACCGTGGAGACGGTGACGGTCGGTCCGTTCACCCTGACCCGCGAGCGCTGGCGGTTCTGGCAATGGCTGCTGGGGCTGTGCGCGGTGGCCGGCGTGCTGCTGGTCGCCGGCCTGTTCGCCCTCAATCCGCACTGGCGCCAACGCCTGGGCAACGCGGCAGGCGGCGGCAAGAACGCGCCGTCCGGGCCGGCATGAAGCCCCAGGAGGTCACGCCGCCGCAGGCGCTTGCCTGGGTGCGCTGGTGGGCCGACGCCGCTCCGCCATCGAACACCCCATGGCCGGCTGAGTGGCGGGCCCGTCATGCGGGCATGGGCGCCACGCGGCCCGCGCCGCCCAACGGCGGACTGTTGCCGTTGCTGGTGCTGGACGCGCAGCAGTGGGCGAAGGTGCTGAGCCTGGCGGTGGCGGTCTGCGCCGGCAGCCAGGGCGAACCGCCGCCGGGGCTCGATGACGCGGGGCTGCGCTGGTGCCGCCGCCTGGGCCGGGCGCTGCAGCCGGGCCATTGGCTGCCGGCCCGCTGGCGCGAGGGCGACACGCAGAGCCAAGGCCTGAGGCTGCTGCGGGCCTGGGTCGGCGAACCGGTGTGGCAACGCCTGCGCCTGGAGTTCGCCTGCACATCCATCGAAGACGCGCCGCTCCAGGGGTTGCCCCACGCACGGCTGGCCTCACTCTGGCAGGCGGTCGGCTGGTACGCCCTCACGTTCACTACACAAGGATCTCCCCATGCTGACCCGTCGCCGACTGAGCCTGAGCCATCCCCAGGCGTTGCCTGACGGCCCCGTCCTGCGCCGAGAAGTCTTCGAAGACAGCCTGCTGGCCGGGCAACTGCTGGCGCATGCCCGCGCCCAGGCCGACACGTTGCTGGCCGACGCCCGCGAAGAGGCCGAGCGCCTGCGCCAAGCGGCGCAGGAACAAGCCTTGGCCGAGGTCTGGCAGCAGGCCGATGCGCTGCTCGCCCAATGGCAGGCGCAACGCCAACAGATGTGGGACGCCATTCTCCAGAGCGCCGAATCGCTGTTGGGCCAAGCCTGGCAGCGACTGCTGGGCGAGCAGGGCGATGCGGCACGGATCGCCGCCCTGTGCCGGCAGCTGAGCGCTGCCCGGCCGGCGGACGAACCCGGCGTGCTGCATTGCCACCCTGACCGGCTGGATCTGGCCGCGAACCACCTGCAGCAGGCCCAGGCCGTGTGGAGCCTGCGCGCCGATCCGCAGCAGGCGCCGGACAGCCTGTGCCTGCGCACCGAGCACGGCGACTTCGCGATCGACTGGCAGGCCCTGGGCAGCGCGCTCGGGCCGCTGCCGGACAGCGCGCAGCCATGAAGCTGGCGCAATGAGCGCAGGCGGGCAGGGAACCAACGTCGGGAACGTGCCACTCAATGGGCAGTTATCGACCTGGAGCCTCACCATGCTTTCTCCCGATGCACTGCGCCGCCGCCTGGACAACAACTTCGAAAACGCGCAACAGGATCTGGACGCCGCGGCGCTGGACATGGATGCGTTTTCCCCGGACGACTGGCATGCCTTCAACTCGGCGATCCGCCAGTCCTCCACCGCCAGCTGGGCGGCGAACCAGGAAATCGTGGTCAAGCACAACCTGGCCAAGGCGATCATCAATGAAATCCGCTGAACTGGCGCTCGCCGCGCAACGCTGGCTGGACGGCGGCGACGGCGAACTGGGGCTGCTGATCGACGGCGCGCCGCTGCGCCTGCAACGGCGGCCCGGCGGCGTGCTGTGCCTGGCCATGCTCAGCGCAGCCTGGCGCGGCGACGACGCCAGCCTTGAAGCGGCGCTGCGCCTGTCCGGCCCCAGCCTCGGGCGATTCGGCGGGGCGCTGGCGCTGGATCCGGCCGAGCGTCGCCTGTGCCTGATGCGCTACCTGCCGTTGCAGGGCATCCCGGCGCTGATCGCCGCCATCGAATCGCTGGCCAACCAACGGGACGTGTGGGAGGCGATGCTTGAACGCAGCGCCGCGGTTTCCCGTTCTTTGCCCCGCCCTGTGAACCGTCCTCTGCCTCTGGGAAGAACCTATGTTTAAGCGACTGTGCGGCCTGACCCTGCTGTTGGCCGCGTCCTGCCCGGCGCTGGCCGTGGTGCCCGATGACTGGCGGCAATCGGCCTACGCCTACGAGGCCTCGCGCACGCCGCTGGAGACCGTGCTCAAGGATTTTGCCAACGCCTATGGTGTGGGCCTGAGCCTGAGCGGCGTCAGCGGCACGGTGGACGCCAAGCTGCGGGCGGCGACGGCCGAGGAATTCCTCGACCGCTTGGCGCTGGAGCATCAGTTCCAGTGGTTCGTCTACAACGGCAAGCTGTACGTCAGTCCGCAGTCGGCCCAGGTCTCGCAGCGGCTGGAGGTGTCCGCCGACGCCGCGCCGGACCTGAAGCAGGCGTTGACCGACATCGGCCTGCTGGACAAGCGTTTCGGCTGGGGCGAGCTGCCCGACGAAGGCGTGGTGCTGGTCAGCGGTCCTGTGCGCTACGTCGAGCTGATCCGCGGGTTCAGCAAGGAGAAGGCCAAGCCCGACGAAAAGCAGCAGGTGATGATGTTCCCCCTGCGCTACGCGGCGGTGGCCGACCGCCAGGTCAATTACCGCGACCAGAGCCTGCGCATCCCCGGCGTGGCCAGCATCCTGGAGGACATGCTCGACAGCCAGCGCCCGACGCAGCCGTCGCCCCAGGATCCCAAGGCCAACATCGACGCCCTGCAAGGCATGGCGGACATGGCCCGGGGCAAGATCCTCAACTTGGCCAGCGAACGCACCGCCGGGCGCAGCGGCCACCGGCCCCAGTCCGCCGCAGGCCAGCGCCGGGTGGCGGCCGACGTGCGCAACAACGCCGTGCTGATCTACGACAACCCGGACAAGCGCGCCACCTACCAGCAACTGATCGAGCAGTTGGACCTGCCGGGCAATCTGGTGGAGATCGACGCGATCATCCTCGACATCGACCGCAGCCAACTGGCCAACCTGGAGTCGCGCTGGTCGGCGAGGGCGGGCAAAGTCGGCTTCGGCAGTTCGTTGCTCAACAGCGGTTCATCGACGCTGTTCATCAGCGACTTCGAGCGGTTCTTCGCCGAGATCCAGGCGCTGGAGGGGCAGGGCATGGCCTCGATGATCGCCCGGCCCTCGGTGCTGACCCTGGAGAACCAGCCGGCGGTGATCGACTTCAGCCGCACCCAGTTCATCACCGCCACGGGCGAGCGGGTGGCGACGATCCAGCCGGTCACCGCCGGCACCAGCCTGCAAGTGGTGCCGCGCACCATCGGAGGCGGGCCGAACAACCGCTTCCAGTTGATCGTCGACATCGAGGACGGCCAGTTGGAGCAGCAGCGTGACCAGCAGACGCCGACGGTCAAGCGCGGCACGGTCAGCACCCAGGCGGTGATCAGCGAAAACCGTTCGCTGGTGATCGGCGGTTTCCACGTGGACGAGCAGGGCGACCAGAGCGACCGCGTGCCGGTGCTGGGCAAGCTGCCGTGGGTCGGGCCGATGTTTTCCTCGACCCGCCGCGAGCTGTCGCGCCGCGAGCGCCTGTTCATCCTGACCCCGCGCCTGATCGGCGATCAGGTCGACCCGGCCCGCTACGTGGCCAGCGAAAACCGCGCGCAGCTGGGCCAGGCCCTGGCGTCCGGCCGCCAACCGGGGGGGCCTGCGGTGTTGCGGGCATCGATCGGCGCTACCTTCGCCGAGCTGGTGCGCGGGCGGATACCCGGTGATATCAAACGAACATCATCTGGTGTGGCCTTGGGCGACCTGTGTAAAGTGGACGGCCCGTTCGCGCTGGACCGCGGGCGGATGCAGTGGTTCAGCGCAACGGACTACTCGGTGGCGGTCGGCGTGGTCAAGAACGTCGGTGTCAAACCGCAGCGTTTCAACCCCGAGGCCTGTTCCGGCGGCGCGACATTGGCAGTGACGGCCGCACCGCGGTTCCTGTTGCAACCTGGTGAATCAACGGAGGTGTTCGTGGCCTTGCGGCCCGCAGCGACAGCGTCGCCTGCGGCGGCGCCGGCACGGGTATCGATGTTGCCCCCGCTTTCGCGCGGGTTATAAGAGAAGACTCAATCAACTGGACATGGCTTTTGCCTGTCGCGGTGCCCTTAAGCAGCTAGGCTTTGAGGCGATAATCTGTAGAGTCCGACAAGGAAGGTGAAGAGATGAAGTGGTGTCGTGCCGGTATTGCGTGGTTGTGTTTACTTATATTGAGCGCTTGTACGTCAGTACCTGAAACTTCCTGTCACATAGGGAATTGTCAGCAACTTGACGCCAACAACTCCGAGTTGAACGTCTGGTGGTCCCCGGCACTGCGTGACGGCGGTGGCCAATACAGTACGGTGCCTCTGAATGACTGAAACGATTTTTCAAAGCACCGATCAGCAGGACTTCCTCCAGCGCATCGCCCAGAAGCGGGCAAGCGTCTGGCAGTGGGCTCCGGGCGTCGAATTCGTCTGCCGCCAGGAGAGCCTGGGCTGGGGACTTTCCCTGAACATCCAGCGCCAGGCCCAGCGCCCGGATCTGTTTTCCGAGACTCTCAAGCGGCGTTTCGACAATGTCGAATCCTATGAGGGTTACTACATATGTCTCGATAGCCAGCACACTTTCGTGGTCTGGCATGAACTGCACAACGACGATCAGGGCGAACAACTACAGGCCTTGCTCGGACAACTCCTGTCGTTGGCGGGATTGAAGCACTGAGTCCGGAATATTTGTTCCGGCTGGAACTATTCGCCATTGTTTTTCCACTCAAGTTGCGAAACGGCCAACCCCAAGGCCATTCAACTTAAGAGGAAAAACAAATGGCGAACTCCACACCGGCCATCCAGCGTTTCATCGCCCATCTGGCCGATCGGTTGGGCACCCCCTTGACCTGGCAGAACGGCGTCTGCGCGCTGTACGACCGCGAACAGATCCAGGCTGCCGTCATCGAGTGGCCCGAACACAGCGAAAACGTGATCATCCACTGCCGGCTCGGCGCCTTGCGGCCAGGCCCGGACAACCTGCAACGCCTGCTGACCATGAACTTCGACATCGCGGCCTTGCGCGGTTGCTGGCTGGCCCTGGACAAGGGCGATGTGCGGCTGTGCACCCAGCGCGAACTGGCCCGGCTGGACGAGGACAGCTTCAGCGACGTGGTCGGCGGCTTCGTCGCCCAGGTACGCGAGACCCGCTCGGGGCTGGGTCGGGTCTTGCACTGACATACCCGGACAAATAAAAAACGGGCGCATGCATCATGCGCCCGTTTCTTTTTGTGCGCCCGGCGGCGCGCCTCACGTCGGGCGTGCGAGGCGCGCCCGGTCGAACTCCAGATAGAGCAGGGTGCGCGGCGCCTCGCTGGCGTTGACCACGAAATGGTCCAGCGAGCCGTCGAACACCGCCGCCGCACCGCAGCGGTGCCGATGGAATTCGCCGGCCACGTTCAGGTAGGCATCGTTGCGCTCGTGCGCGGCATCGAGGGTCAAGTGCATCTGCAACAGGCCTTCGGCGCGGATCTCCGGGTGCCGGTGGCGAGGCAGGAACGCCTGGGGCGCCAACCGTGCGAGCGCCGCGACCTTGAGTCCGCCGACTTCGCCGAGCATGGCCAGGGTCTGGGGCAGGGCCGCCAGCGCCGGGGCGATGGGCTCATCCCGGAACAGCAGCGGGTATTGCACCCAGTCGCGATTGCCGCCCGATTCGCCCCAGCCCTTGAGCCAGCCGTAGGTGCCGCCCTGTCGCAGATGGGCGCTGACTTCGTCGTGCACTGCTTGGTGGGGCTTGTCGGTGCGGTCGATGTCCAGCAGCGGCGCGTGCAGCGCCAGCAGTTCCTGGCGCATCACCGTCCAGCGGTCGGCCAGGGCGGCCAGGGCCGGGAAGGTGTCGAGCGGGTAGAAGGCAGGATCCATGTGAACTCCTTGTCGGGGGTAAAGGCCCCGCCCGGGCGGACGGGGCCGTGGGGCGGGCGTCAGCCCTTGAGTTGCAGGCCCTCCTGTTTCAGCGCGCCGAGCGTGGCCTTCAACGCTTCGCCCGGCTTGGCGATCATGCCGTCGAGGAAGTAGCTCTTGGGCGTGTCCTGATCCTGGCCGTAGCTGAAGTTGATCTTGCCCAACGCCTTGCTGAGGTTGACCGACGCGTTGCTGCTGTAGCTCAGCACCGGCAGCGGCGAGGTGAAGTTTTCCGGTTGGTTGACGCTGTGGGACACGGTGATCGCCTTGATCCGCATGTTGTTGCGGTCCGACAGCAGCGCGCCGAGTTCCTTCTGCGAGAGGGTGCCGTCGCGGCTGCGCTGGTCGATGAGGTCCTGCACATCGTCCTTCAGTTCCAGGCGCACCCGCGCCTGGGTGCCGGGGGTGGCTTGCAGTTGCTTGACCAAGGCCTTGAGGTCCGGATCCCGCTCGATCAGCGCGGTGATGCGTTCGGCGTTGCTCGGCGAATGGTGGGGATTGATTTTCGCCATGACACTGGCGACCGCGCTTTTGCCGTCGATGCGCGAGAGGTTGGTGTAGGTCGATTCGAACCGGCCGCTGTCGAGCAGGCTGTGCCGGGCCTCGGCCGCCTGGTGCTGGACGCCGGCGCGGGTGAGGGCGCGCAGGGCGGCGTATTGCTCGTCGTTGTCCTTGGGCTTGCTGGCGAAGTGCGCCTGCAAGCCCTCCAGGTGGCGCTGCAGCCGCTCTGTGGCGTCCAGGCCTGCGTACTGCGCGTCGTCGGCGTCGGCCAGGCGGCCCAGCACCCGCTCCGATTCCGGATCCTTGAACGCCTTGCCCAGGCTTTTGCCGAGCTTGTCCAGGTTCTCGGCGGTCAGCGGTTCTGCCTCCTTGAAGGTGAACTTGATCCGCTTGCTGGTCTTGTTGTCCACCGAAACGCCGGCGCTGACGCCCAGCGGGGCGGTGATGCCCTGGTTGGCGGGCGTCGCGGCGTCCGAGGCCGGGGTGCGGCTGCCGGCGAACTGGGCACGGGCGAATCCCGACACGCCGAAGTTGTTGAGCAGGCGGGGCCGGTTGCGGCTGCTTTCCTGCAGCTCGCCCTTGTTGCTGTGCTGCTCGAGCGAATAGTTGCTGTAGTTGAGCAGGTTGACGTTGACCGTGCCGCCCACGCCGACCCGCGCCGCCGCCGACAGCGGCGTGCTGTCCTTGTCGGTCAGGCCGAACCCCACCCGGAATTCCGCGGTGGCGCTGGCATTGAGGTCGAAGTTGAAGCGCAGGCTCTTCTGGGCTTCGTGGTCGACGCCTTTCTTCATCAGTTCCAGCGGATCGAGCTTGCCGTCGACCAGCTTGTCGATGAACGGATCGATTTCCTCGTCGGGCAACGTGAACACCACGCCGTCTCGCCAGGTGGTGGCGGCGGTGCCGGTGACGTCCGCCCCCAGGCGCAGGGCCGGGGTCAGGCGGCGGTCGTTGCCGATGTCGACCTTGGTGAAACGGTCGGCGTCTTCGCCCCTGAAGAACCCCGGCCAATAGTCTTTGCCGCCGCCGACGCCCCCGCTGGCGGTGCCCGAGCCTTCGCGCTGCAGGTAGACAGTCACGCCTTTCTCGCCGCGTTCGGCGCTGAAGCTGTAGTTGCGTGCGCCGCTGACGGCGCCGCTGGGCCACGGCCCCAGGCCCTTGTTGGCCAGGGACACGAACGGCGTGCTCACGCTCATGCCGTAGCCGCGCTGCACGGCGATCTCGTCGTCGGGGTGATGCAGTTGCTTGAGCGCCTCTTTGAGGGTCTGCGCCATCTCCGGCTGGGTCTTGCTGCCGGTGGCGGCGCGCAGGCTGACGCTGGTGGCGTGGTCTTCCTTCTTGAAGCCGTTGAGGAAGCCCTTGATGCCGTCGTAGGCGCCTTCCAGGCTGGCGTGGTCGGCGAAGCCCATGTCGGTGATCTGCTTGAGCGGATGCTCGCCGTATTTCTTGTCCTTCAGTTCGCCCAGTTCCTTTTTCAAGGCCTCGACCCCGGCCTCGGTGTTGGAGGCCCCGGCCAGTTTCTCGGCGCCTTTGAGCACCTGGTCGAACTCTTCCATCGTGCCCACGTCCAGCGCCAGACGCGCTTTGATCAGGCCCAGGCTGTCGCTGGCGTCGCGCTGTTGGCCGAGGGGGATGTCGGCTTTCTGGTGGGACACCCGCAAGCCGTTGTTGCGCAGTTCCGTGAGCAGGGCGCCGGTGCGGTTCTGCGCCGAGGGCGCCAGATGCGCGAGGGCGCCGTTCAGTTCCTTGAGGAAATCATGGCCGGAGCTGGCGAAATTGAAGTTCTGCGAAAGCCGGTCCAGCTTCAGGCTCAACTGACTGCGCTTGGAGGGCGCCGACAGCTCGCCGTGGACGTTGAGCAGGCCTTCCTTCTGCTGCAGCAGCGTTGACTTGCCGGCGTGCCGGCCCAGGTGCTGGGTGGCGCGCAGGCTGTTGTCTTCCAGCTCCTTGCGGAACGCTTCCAGCGCCTCGACCAGTCCGGTGCCCTGCAGGCCGGGGCGGGAGCCCAGCGCGGCGATGCGCGACTGCAGATCCTGGCCGGCGCCGGTCCGCGGCGGTTTCTCGCTCAGCAGTTCCAGGCGCTTGAACTCGCGGCCTTCGGAGGCGTAGAGCGGCCTCAGGCCTTCGCGCCCCTGATAGCGGTGCTGGAGGTGATAGCCGACGTTCTTCAGCGGCCGCGGCATTTCCAGGGTCGGCTTGAAGATGTGCGCGCGGAAGTAGTCGCCGACGCTGGCCTGGTTGCCCGTTTCCATCGCGCCGCGGCCCATCAGGTTGTAGTTGAACCGGGCCGTGAGGCCGGTGCCGGGGATCTTCGCGGTCTTGACGCCGCCCTTGAGCCGGTCGAACAGATTGTCCAGGGCGTTGTGGTCGGCGGGGCGCGGCGTCAGCGGTTGCCAGGCGTTGCCCTTGAGCTGTACCTGCGAGTGATCCTGGCTGCCGTGCAGGGTGGCGCTCAAGCGGTTGTCGTCGGAGGTGCGGATGCTGGCCAGCGTCTTGCCCTCGGGCAGCGCCACGGGTTTCCATTTGGCCTGCGGACGCGGGTTGTCCGGGGGCGCCTGCCAGTCGTCCTTGGCCAGGGTGAACAGTTTGCCTTCGGTGGTCAGGGCATGCAGGTTGTGGTTCTCGTCGAGCGCCAGCGAGGCCACCGTGCCTTCGAGATCCAGGCGGCTGAGTTCGCTGGTTTCGCCGTTCTTGTGGTGGGCGGTGAAGCGGTTGTGGTCGTCCAGCGCCACGAACTGCTTGTCGTTGAGCATGGCGAATGCGGTGATGTGGCGGTCGGTCAGGCCCGGCAGCGCATCGCCCAGGGCCACGTCGGTGCTGCGCGGCGGCCGGTTGAGCGCATGGCCGTCGCTGACCGCCACCGACTCGAACTTGGCGCTGACGTCCAGCTTGTGCAGCTTGCCGTCCTGCAGCAGGTAGGCCTTGCTGTCAGTGCCCCGTTGCAGCTGCGTGACGTCCTTGATGCCGGTGTCCTTCCAGTCCTGGCGGGCCGAATCCCAGCTCTGCACGCGGCCGTCGCTCAGGCCGATCCGGCCCGAACGCTCCAGGTCGAACGTGGCGGCCGGTGTCGGCGCCTCGGCGCCGGGCAGGCCGCGGCGGTTGTCCAGCACCAGTGCGTCGCTGAGGTTCCAGCCGTGCTCCAGCGCAGGGTGTTGCTCGTCCAGGGGATGGGAATGGGCGTGCCCGGCCTTGTCGCCGACCAGCACATGCAGGCTGCCGTCGTCGCCAGGGAGGAAACCGCTGACCTGACGGCTGCCGCCCAGGGGTTCGCCCGGCGGCTGGAAGCGGCGGTCGGGCTGGAGCTTGAGGGTGGTCGCGTCGTCGTCGATCTCTCCGCGCCCGACGCTGTACAGCCGGCCTTCGGTGTCGCTGACGAACAGCCGGTCCTCTGTCAGGCCGATGTGCTTGGGTTCGGCCGAGCCGCCGTTCAGCTCCAGGGTCATGGACTTGGCGGTGTGGTCCGCGAGTTGCGTGA
Source organism: Pseudomonas sp. R25(2017) (assembly GCF_002112565.1). Classification (NCBI taxonomy): domain Bacteria; kingdom Pseudomonadati; phylum Pseudomonadota; class Gammaproteobacteria; order Pseudomonadales; family Pseudomonadaceae; genus Pseudomonas; species Pseudomonas sp. R25(2017). The sequence goes on along the minus strand of NZ_NEHZ01000014.1, from coordinate 33,597 downwards.
ACTGCAGGGTCTGGCTCTTTTCGCCGCTCAGGCTGGCGGCGATGCCCTCGTTGTTCACGGAGAAGGCCTTGAGGTCCGCCACCGTGAGCGTTACGGCATCGTGGTCGGTCAGGTTCACCAGGTTGTCGCCGCTCTGGCCGTAGAGATGGCCGTTGCCCTGCCGGGAGAGCTGGCTGAACGTCGCCGGCTCGGCCTCCGTGGCCGGCTGCTGCCAGGTCGCGCTGGCGCGGTCGAGCTCATACAGTTTGCCGTCGTGCAGGCGCAGCGTCTGGCCTGCGTCGTCCTCGTGGATGCCGGTGAGGTGCCCCAACTGCGCCCGCCCGAGGGTGGGCAGCGGCGCGCCGTCGCCGACCTTGGCGGCGTTGCCCTCAAGCGTCAGGCCCGGCGCGGCCGCCGCTTTGTCCGCCACCGGCCCTTCGGCCCGGCTGCTGCGCACCGTGACCAAGGCTGTCGGGGTCTGTTTCACGTGCAGCAAGTGGCCTTGGCGGTCCAGCAGCAAATGGTTCCGACCGTCGCCGGCGCTGTGTTGCGCCTGATAGCGTTGGCCGGACTGGCCCAATGCGTTTTGCAGCAGGTCGCCCACCGCCGACGGCTGGAAGTGCTGGAACTCGGGCTTGCCCTTGGCGTCGAGGCGGATACCCGCCGAGGGCGGTTCGGGCGTGGGTTGGCGCTGGATGCGTTCGCTGTGGCTGTCGAAGCGCCCGGCGTTGCTGCGGTTCAGGCGCGGGGTGGAGCCGGACGCCTCGGCGGCCTCGCTGGGGTGTTCCTGCAGTTCGATCGTCTCGCTCGCCGGCGCCGCCCCGCGCTGTAGCGGTGCGCCGGTGGCCGGGGCCAGGTTGCCCGTCGGGGCCGTGTTCTGGCTGCGCCCCCAGGGGCGCGGCAGGGCCCGCAGGTCCTGGGACAGTTGGCCGATGTTGCGCATCAGCCGCTGGCCCATGTGGCGCAAGGAATGGGCGCTGCGTTGGGTCGGCTCCTGGGGGCGCTGTTCCAGGCCCTGGGGGTTTTGCCCGGCGGGGGCGGTGACTGGAGCGGTGATCGGGGTAGTGACCGCGCTGAAGTTGGCGTGAACCGGTGACGGCATGCTGTTCTCCGTGTCATGGACTGACAGGGCGAGTTCGTTAGGCTCGCCGGGGGCGTTCAGGAAAGATTCCTTTGCCCTGAGTGGCAGCGCTCGCGCCCTGGTTCCAGCCCCGGAGCGTCAGTACGGCACGCCGGGCATCTCGATCAGTTCGCCGTGGGCGGCGGCGTCCAGCTCGCGCAGCAGGCGATAGACCTGGGCCACCGCCTGCAAGGTCTCGCGCGGGACGAAATGGCCCACCTCGCTGCGGTACAGCGTGCGCGCCAGCCAGACGAAGCGGATCACCGGCACGCCGGCCTGGCGGGCACGCTCGATCAGCGCCCGGGCCTCGGCGTCGTGCCCTTTGCAGATGATCCGCGGCAACGGCGTCTGCTGCGGGCGGTAGAACAGCGCGACCGCGTAGTGGGTCGGGTTCACCAGCAGCAGGTCGGCGTCTTCCACCGGCGCCTTGGCCGGCGCGGCGCCGGCCGGCTGCTGGGTGAGTTCGCGGGCCAGGGACTTGCGGTGCGACTTCATGTGCGGGTCGCCCTCCATCTCCTTGTATTCCTTGCGCACGTCCTCGTGGCTCATGCGCTGGCCCTTGATGAAGAAGTACTTCTGCAAGGCGAAGTCGGCCACCGCCAGCACCAGCAGCACGCCCAGACAGGTGCGCGACAGCCGGCTGAACAGGGCGATCATCGCCTGCCAGTAGGTGTCCAGGTCGGTGTTGGCCAAGCCGATCAGGTCGTTCAGGGCCGGCGGCAGCACCCAATACAGCACCGCACCGATCAGCAGTGCCTTGCACAAGCTGTTGAGCAGGTTGAACAGTTGGCGCGAGGAGAACATCTGCTTGAACTGGTTCAGCGGGTTGAGCCGCTCAAAATCGAGCTTCAGGCTCTCGGTGGCGAACAGCGGGCCGAACTGCACCCAGCCGCCGGCCAGGCGCATGGCCACGGCGATGCCCAGCACCGGCAGCATGAACAGCAGCAGGTCCCAGCCGGCCTTGGTCAGCACCTCGCCGACCGCCGCGGCGAAGGGCCGGTCCAGTTGGCGCAGCGGCAGCATCACCAGACCTTCGAGCTTACCGATGCCACCGCCGGCCAGGCCCAGGATCAGTTCCAGCAGCGCCGCGAAGATCAGCAGCTTGGGCACGTCCTGACTCTGGCCGACCTGGCCTTTCTTGCGGGCGTCGGCGAGTTTCTTGGGGGTGGGCTGTTCGGTCTTTTCGCTCACGGGCGGTGCTCGTCAGGTTTCATGGCAGAGAGGTCAGGGGGCAGGCGTCAGGGGGTAGGGTGCAGCAGCAAGGGCAGCAGGTGCCTGAGGTCGGCCAGTTCCGCCAGCCGGCCGTTGCCCAGCCAGCACAGCATCGGCAGATAGAGAACCAGGAAGCCCAGGCCGATCAGGCTCTTGGCCGGCATCGCCAGGGTCGAGACCTGCAACTGCGGGCTGTACAGGCTGAGGATCGCCATGCCGAACTCGATCAGCAGCAACAGGCCCACCAGCGGCGCGGCGAACAGCACCATGAAGCGAAAGGTGCTGGCCAGCAGCTTGAGGTACAGGCCCCAGCCGTCCACGGCGGGCATCGGCAGCCACTGGCTGGCGGGCCACAGGCCGTAGCTGTCCCAGATCACCTGGGTGAGGCTGGCGTAGCCGCCGCCCAGGATCAGCAGCAGGATCAGCACCTGCTTGAACATGTGCCCCAGCTCCGAGGTGTTGTCCCCCAGCGCCGGGTTGATCTGCCCGCCGATCAGGGCGCCGCGCTGGTTGTCGAACAGGCAGCCGACCGACTCGAACAGCCAGAACGGCATCGCCAGCAACAGCCCCAGCAGCAGGCCGATCAGGCTTTCCTTGAGCATCAGCCCGCTCAGGTCGAGCCAGCCGAGGTCGCGCCCGGCGAGGCTGGTGCGGATCGCCGGCATCGGCACCAGGGCCAGCGCCAGGACGATCGCGTGGCGCAGCGCGCCCTTGATCTCCCGGAAGGCGAACGCCGGCACCAGGAACAGGCACGGGTACAGGCGCGCCATGCCGACGGTCAGGGCGATGATCGATTCGCTGATGTCGCTGAAGGCCGCCTGGAACATCTCAGGCCCTCGTCTGCGGGATCATGGCGAAGGCCAGTTGCGCCAGTTGGATCAGCTCCACGCCGATCCAGCGCCCGGTCAGCGCCAGGGCGATGCCCACGGCCACCAGTTTCACGGCGAACGGCAGGGTCTGGTCCTGCAGCTGCATCACCGCCTGAAGCAGCGAGGTCAGCACGCCGACGATCACCGCCACGATCAGCGGCGGCGCCGACAGCACCACCACCAGCAACATGGCCTGCTTGAACAGGGTCAAGGTTTCCATGGCGTCCTCACAGGTAGCTGTAGAACAGGCCGTCGAGCAGCCGCGTCCAGCCGTCCACCAGCACGAACAGCAGGATCTTGAGCGGCAGCGAGATGGTCATCGGCGCCACCATCTGCATGCCCAGGGCCAGCAGGATGTTGGAGACGATCAGGTCGATGACGATGAACGGCACGTAGATCAGAAAACCGATCTGGAAACCCGCCTGCAACTCCGAGAGCACGAACGCCGGGATGACCAGCAGCAGGTCGTCGCGGCTGGCCTTGGCCGCCATCGCCGCCGGCCACATGCGCTGGGTGTTTTCCAGCAGGTGGGTCTGGATGTCCGGGTCGACGTTGCGCGACATGAACTTGCGCAGCGGTTCGGCCACTTGGGCGGCGGCGCTCTCCATCGCGGGGTAGTCGGCCATGCGCTGGGGCAGTTGTCTGAAGCGTTGGCCCATGTCGCTGAACACCGGGGCCATGATGAACAGCGTCGCCGCCAACGCGATGCCGTACAGCGCCATGTTCGGCGGCGCCTGCTGGACGCCGATGGCGTTGCGGGTGATCAGCAGCACCATGGAGATCTTCAGGAACGCGGTGCAGATCATCATCAGCAGGGGCACCAGCGACAGCGCCCCGAGAAACAGCGCGAGCGTCAGCGGATCGACATCCTGCAGGTTCACGGGCGCGGCTCCAGGCGGGTGATCTGCAGGCCCAACCGGCCATCGATGTCCACCAGGTCGCCGTGGGCCAGCGCGCGTTCGCCCTGGAACAGGCTGGCCTGGCCCGGTGCGCAGCCGCTGAAGGCCAGCACCGAACCGACGCTCAGGTGACGCAACTGGCCCAGGCTCAGGCTCACGCTGCCGGCGCGCAGGGTCAGGGCCAGCGGCAGGTCGTCGAAACGGCCCGGGTCGGGCAGCGCGTCGAAGGATTCGGACGCGGCGTACAGCGGCTCGCTGTCGGCCAGGGCGAAAGCGTCAAGGGAGGCGTTCATGGGCAGGTCTTCCAGTTCAGTGAGGGTAAAACGCAGATCCGTTGCAGGCAGGAGCCGCAGGTGCAGGCGACAGGCGCCGAGTTGCAGGTGGCCGAGGCCCTCGGGGGTGAACAGCGGCTGTTCGGCGAGCAGCACATCGCCCGTCCGCAGGCTGGCCAGCTCCGCAGCGCTCAGCGTGCAGTGGCCCAGCGGCAGGGGGATGCGCAGCGGCCAGTCCGGCGCTGCGTCATGGCTCGATAGCCGTTGCCAGGGCGCGCCACGGATCAGGTTCAGCAGCGTGGCGGCGGGTATCCGCGCACGGCAGACGAGGGCGGTCGCGCTGTCCTCGTGCAGCCCCAGCAGGCAATCGATGCCCCCATCCGGCACTGCCGCCACCGTCCGCAACGGGCTGAGCAGCGGCTGGAGTTCGGCAGCGAGGTAATGGTTGTACAGCGGCCAGTACCAGTCGTTGTCGTCTGACGCCGGTTGCACCGGATCCAGGATCGCCGGGCACTGCGACAGTCGGCTGAGCAACGGCTGGGCATCGTCCAGCCACAGCCGCCCGCAGGCGGTTTCGAGGGCGTTGCCCGGTGCGCGGACGAAGGGCTCGGGGGCCAGGCGCAGGGTCAACGTGGCGGAGGACGGCGCGGCGAGCCGCAGGTCCAGGCCGGCGCCCAATTGCAGGCGGGCCTGGGCGTCGGCGGCGGGCAGGCGAGGCAGGCGCAGGGCATGGGCCGGCATGTCAGTGCGCCTCACTGTGCAGGGTCAGGCGCACGCGGCGGCCCAACTGCCGGCCGAGCCAATCGGCGCTGGCCTGGCGCCGGGCGTCGCAATAGCGCCGGGCGCTGTCCTTGGCGAAACCCAGGGCGATCTCCAACGCGTCGCCCTGTTGGCTGATCCGCGCCGACACCGTGCCGAGGGTCGGCATGTGCAACTGGACGTCGAGCGGTCCTGCGTCGAGCGCTTGGAGCCGTTCCTCCAGGCGCGCCAACAGGGTTTGCCAAAGGCCCGCCGACGGCCCGGGGGGCAGGGGGGCGCCGGCGGATCGCTCCGGATCCTGGCCGGAGGGCTGGCGGTCGCCGCCGCCGAAGTCCGCCACCGCACCTTGGCCGACGTCTGCCGGACTTGGGCCGTCAATGCCTGCCAGCAGTTGTTCGAAGCGGTCGCCGTCGTCGTGGGTTTCGCCGCGCAGTTCACGGGAGGCGCCGTGCCGGGCCGGCCAGGCACCGGGCGCTTGCGGCTCCTGGCGCGCACGGGGCGGCTCCGCTGGCCGGGGCGGCGGCTTGAGCAAGGCAGGACGTGCGCTCATGAGGCCTCCCGGGACAGGTCGCGCAGGCAGTCGAGCTTTTCCAGGTCGCGCTGGCGCCGACGCAGCTGTTGGCGGCTGTCGTCGGTCCAGTGCTGCTGTTGCCGGTGCTCTTGCTGCAAGGCCTTGTAGTGCTGCTCGAAACGCTCGATGCGGCGGATCGCCTGCTGCTCGCCGGCCAGCCAGCGGTTCATTTCGTGCAGCGGCAGGCGGCGGTGGCTGTGCTGCTCGCGCTGCTCCTGGCGCTCCTGTTGCTGGCATTGGCGCAGCCGTTGCAGCTCGTCGGCCATTTGCGTCAGGCGCGTCTGCAACGCCGCCAGCACGTCGCGCTGACGGCGCCAGGCCTGTTCGGCCATGGCCAGCCGGTGGCGGCGGATCGGGGCCAGCAGGTCGAGGGTCGGCAGCAGCGCGTCGCCGGCCGGCGACAGGGTGTCGGAATCAGAGTGGGACATCGGCGGTCACCTGCAAGAGATGGTCGAGGGTGTCGTCGAGCGACACGGGTTCGCGCAGCGACTGCTGCAGAAAAGCGTCGATCCGCGCCCGGGCATCCACGGCGCAATCGGTCAACGGGTCGTTGCCCGGCTGGTATTCGCCCAGCTTGAGGAGCATCTCCACTTGCTGGTAGGCCGCCATCAGCCGGCGCAACTGTGTGGCGCCGTGCAGTTGTTCGGTTCCCGTGACGTTGCCCATCGTCCGGCTCAGGCTGGCGAGCACGTCCACCGCCGGGTAGTGCCCGCGCTCGGCCAGGCGCCGGGACAGCACGATGTGGCCGTCCAGCAGCGAGCGCACCTCGTCGGCCACCGGGTCGTTCATCGAGTCCTGTTCGATCAGCACCGAGTACAGCGCGGTGATCGCCCCGTCGCTTGTGCGTCCGGCCCGTTCCACCAGGCGCGGCAGCAGGCTGTAGACCGAGGGCGGCAGGCCGCCGCGCCCGGCCGGTTCGCCGCTCGCCAGGCCGATCTCGCGCTGGGCCCGGGCGAAGCGGGTCAGCGAGTCGATGATCAGCAGCGTCGAGCGGCCCTGTGCGCGGAACCCCTCGGCGATGGCCGTGGCGGTGAAGGCGGCACGGGCCCGCTCCATGCTGCTGCGGTCCGAGGTGGCGCAGACCAGCACGGTGCGGCTGCGCAGTTCGGCGTCCAGTTCATGGTCGAGGAATTCACGCAGTTCGCGGCCCCGTTCGCCGATCAGGCCGAACACGATGGCCTGGCACGGCGTGTTGCGCGCCAGTTCGGCGAGCAGGGTGGTCTTGCCGCAGCCGGCCCCGGCGAACACCCCGACGCGCTGGCCTTCGCCCAGGGTGAGCAGGCCGTCGATGGCGCGCAGCCCGGTGGGCAACGGGGCCTCGATGCGCGGTCGCTCGGTGGCCGCCGGGGCATCGCGGATCACCGGCAGGGCACCGGGCGTGCCGGCTGGCGCAAAGGCCTCCGGGCCTTCGCCGCCGAGGGCGCGGCCGAAGCCGTCGAGCACGGTGCCGAGCAGCCGGTCGCGGACCACCAGGCCATGGGGCTGGAACAGCGGCGTGACCGGCGCACCGACGGCAATGCCGTCCAGCGGGCCGAGGGCCGCCAGCAGGGTGTGGTCGCGGTCGAAGCCGACGATCTCGGCCATCACCTCGCCGCCGTCGGCCCGGCGGATCCGGCACAGGTCGCCGATCCGCGCCCGGGGCATGCGGCTGTGCAGCAGGATGCCGCTGACCCCGACGATGCGCCCGCGGATCTCCACCGCCGCGCAGTGCCCGAGGCGGGCCTGGTGCTGGCCTTGCCACTGGGCCAGGCGTTCGAGCGCGGCCTGCATCACCAGCTCAGCTCGACGCGCTGGTCGCCTTCGAACACCACCGTGTGGTCGCTGATGTCCACCAGCCGCACCCCGGCGACCTCGTCACCGAGGAACAGCCGGCGGCCGTCGCTGGTCAGCACGCTGGGCAACCGCGCATTGCTGATCTGCACCACGGTGAACGGCAAGACATCGGTGGCCGGGGGCAGGGCGCTCTGCACCGGCAGGGGGCTGCGGTACTGTTGCTCGAAACGCAGCAGCATGCGTTCGGTGGATTGCAGCAGGTCGTCCTCTTCGAAACGGCCCTTGAGCAGCAGCTTGCCCTGTTCCTCGACGATGCTGATGCGGCTTTGCAGCTCCCGTTCCTTGAGCATGTCCTCCAGCACCCCGCGCACGGCGGCGGCATCCTTGAGCGGCGTGCGGGCCGGCGCAACCGGCACCGGCGGCACCGGATCCTCGGCGCTGAGCCCCCAGATCAGCGCCCCGAGGAACAGCGCCAACGCGCCCAGCAACAGCAGCGGCCCGAGCAGCGGACGGGACTGCACCACCGCTTGCGGCCGGGGCGCGTCATCCGGTTCGGCGTTCAGCGGCAAGGCCTCGGGCGCGAAGGCGTCGGCGACGGGCTCCTCGTCCTCGGGCCATTCGGTGTTGGCGCTGACCACCGACAGCCAGACGCCGTTGAGCGAGAAGGGCGTGCCCGGCTCCAGGGTGTCGATGGCGTCGACCTTGTGCCCTTCGCTGTCGGTCACTGCGCCGTCCTTGCGCGACAGCGACCAGGTGTCGTCCACCAGCCGCAGCAGGCAATGGCGGTCCTTGATGCCGGGATCGTAGAGCGCCAGGTCAGCGCCGTTGGAGGAGCCGATGCTCCACTCGTCGCCGGTCAGCGGCAGGGCCGCGCCACGGTGCAGGCCCGTGAGCACGCGCAGTTCATAGAGCATCTGGGGTTTCATGGTCGCACTCCGTCAGGCCAGCATGGCCTGTGCCTCTTGCAGATCGATACGCCCCAGCACCTGCACCTGCACGCTGGACAGCAGTTCGGCGAAGGACAGCACCGGGACGTGGTTGAATTCCTCGTTGAGCAGGCCGTGCAGCGGGCTGCGCAGGTCTTGGGCCACCAGCAGCACCGGAGCCGGCCGGGCCCGCAGCGGGAACGCGTCGCGCAGTTGCTCCAGCAGGGCGCCGCCGAGCTCGGGCTCCAGGGCGAAATAGGCTTCGCTCTGACTCTGGCGCAGGGCGTCGCGCAGCAGCACTTCGGTCTCAGGGTTCAGCAGCCAGGCGTTCAGCGCGCCCTGGTCGGCGTGCTGATGGCAGATCTGCGCCTTGAGGGCGATGCGCACGTAGTCGGTGAGGGCGCTCAGATCGCGTTCGTGCTGGCCCTGCTCGATCAGGGTCTCGGCGATCGGCCGCACGGCGCGTAGCGACACCAGTTCCGCCGACAGCCGTTGCAGCACCGCCGCGAAGCGGGCCAGCGGCAGGGTGCGCTGCAGCTCCTGGGCCAGTTCCGGCTGTTCGCTTTCCAGCCAGCCGAGGATCGCCTTGCTTTCCTGCAAACCGATGAAGCGCGGGCCGGTGGCCTGGAAGGCGCGGCTCATGCGTTCCAGGATCAGTTCTTCGGCGCTCGCCGGCTCCACGCTGGTCATGCGCAGCAGCGTGTGTTCCGGTTCGAGCCAGACCCACTGGCCTTCGTCGCGCTCCGCCGAGCCGCGTTCGCCGTCATGCAGTTCGCCCACCTGATGCACCGGCACCGCCACCCGGCGGCTGTCGAAGGTGGCGCGGATCAGCGGCACCTCGTAGACGCAGAAGCAGAATTCGTCCTCGGCGCAGCGCTCGGTGAACTCCAGCTCGAACGAGGGCAGGGTCAGGCCAAACCGGTGCACCAGGGTGTTGCGCCGCTGACGGATGCCGGACACCAGCCGCTCGACCTCGGCGCTGCCCTGGTTAGCGGGGTGAAATTGCAGCAGGTAAGGGCGCGAGGGGTTGAAGCGGCGGATGTCCTCGCGGCCGTTGAGCTCGGGCGCGGCGTTGCGGGCGGCGCCGGCATGTTCCTGCAACAGTTGCCGGCGGCGGATGCGCCACAGCTGGAACAGCCCGCCGGACAGGCACACCAGGCTGATGCTGACGAACACCAGGCCCGGCATGCCGGGGATGGCCGCAAAACCCAGCATGCCGATGGAGGAGAACACCCAGGCCTTGGGCTGGCTGGTCAGCTGCTCGGCGATTTCGTGGCCGATGTTGGCGTCGCCGGCCTGACTGTCCGGCGCCACGCGGGTGATGATCATGCCGGCGGTGAGGGAAATCAGCAGCGCCGGAATCTGCGCGATCAGGCCGTCGCCGATGGTCAGCACCGAGTACAGGTGCATGGCGTCCGCGGCTTCCATGCCGTTCTGCAGGACGCCGATGGAGAACCCGCCGATCAGGTTGATGAACACGATCACCAGGCCGGCGATGGCATCGCCCTTGACGAACTTCATGGCCCCGTCCATGGCGCCGAACAGCTGGCTTTCCTTGGACAGCTGCTCGCGCCGCTGGCGCGCCTCGCGGACGGTGATCAGGTTGGCCCGCAGGTCGCTGTCGATGGACATCTGCTTGCCGGGCATGGCGTCCAGGGTGAAGCGCGCCGCCACTTCGGCCACCCGTTCCGACCCCTTGGTGATCACCAGGAAGTTGACGATGGTCAGGATCAGGAAGATCACCAGGCCCACCGCCAGGTTGCCGCCGACCACGAAGCTGCCGAACGCCTCGACGATGTGCCCGGCGTCCTGCTGCAGCAGGATCAGGCGGGTGGTGGCGATCGACAGCGACAGGCGGAACATGGTGGTCAGCAGCAGCACCGCCGGAAACGTGGAAAACGCCAAGGGCCGGGGCAGGTACATGGCCAGCACGATCAGCAGTGAGGAAATGCAGATGTTCAGGGCGATCAGCACGTCAACCAGCGGCGTGGGCAAGGGCAGGATCATCATGAACACGATGGCCATGACCATCACCGCGCCGACGATCTCGGTGCGCCGCATCACCGCCAGCGCCAGGCGGTTGAGGCTTTGGATCAGTCGGTTCATCGCGGGCTCCGGCCATCGTCCAGGCCCAGGGCCTGACGCTCCTGGCGGGCCATCTCTTCCATCAGGCCCTGCAGCAGGCGCAGGCCGTTCTGGCGGGTCTTGAGGTCTTTCCACAGCACCAGCGGCAGCTGTTGCAGCAACGGATACAGGGCATTGAAGAACCACGCCTGACGGTCGGAGGCCGGCCCCAACGTGTCATCGCCCAGCAGCGTCAGGTCCCGGGCGAAGAAACCGTTGCCGCAAAAGCGCAGCAGCCGTTTGCTCATGCCCAGCGAGGTCATGCCGCCGTGCCGCTGGCCCAGGCGCTCCAGCAACGCCTGGCAGGCCTGGAGCAGGCTGTTGAGCCGCCCGCAGGAACCCAGCCCGCGCAGCATCGAGCCCAGCACGCCACCGGGCAGGGACGGCGACAGGGCGGCGATGTCGTCGGCCAGTGCCCGCTGCAAGGTGCGCAGGCCCCGGCCGAACTGCTCTTCGCTGAACTGTTCGAGCAGCCCTTCGAGCAGGTTGGCCAACGGCTGCTGGCCGACGATGGCCTTGTAGTAGAGCTGGCGCATCGCGGCGCGCTGCTGCGGGTCGCGGGTGAACAGAGCGATGGCCCCGGCGGTGTTGAACCCGGCGCGGATCCGGTCGCCGTGCAGCTGGCGCAGCTCGTCGATCAGGCTGCGGGTGGATTGCGCATCGGTCTCCCGGCCTTCCTGCAAGGACAGGCGCAAGGCCTGCTGCAACAGGATGTCGGCCCGCGCCGGATCCTGCTCGGCCAGCCCCAGCGCGGTCTGCAGCGACGGTTGTTGCTGCAGTTGCATCTGCATGCGCCGGGCCTGTTGCTCCAGGCTCGGTTGGTCGCCGTGGTCGAGCAAGCGGTAGAGCTCGGCGAGCTTCTCGATGCGCTCGACCCGCTGGCCCCGCGTCGATTCGCTGATCAGGCGTTCGTCCAGGCTCTTGCTGTGCCGCTCGACGCTTTCGCTGAACTTGAGCGCGACTTCTTCCATGGAGTCGATCAGCGGGTTTTTCGCCGTGGCCACGGTCGTGTCGGCGGGGAAGGGAAACCGGCCCGGCAGGTCCAGGGGCAGGACGTCGTTGTAGCTATTGATTTTCATGGAGGCGCGCTTTCCACCGCAGTGCAGGTGAGCTCTGAGTGGCGCGCGGCGGCATCCGGTTCCCTGGGCGTTCCCTGGCCCGAAAACGGCGTGCAAGAACTGGCACGGGGATTTTTCCGAAAGTGCAACAAGTTGCCCGAATCGGCGTTTATCGAAAATTAAATCGTTCTAAATCAATGGCTTGAAAATGCGTCGAGGTTGGTACGTTCGCTGCTCTCTGTCTCTCCCGCCACTGTCGGCATAGCGTGAGACATGAGGGATCAAGCGTGGATTCGAATACCGTTCAAACGGACATGAAAGTGATTGGCGCGATCAAGCTGGACCTGGGAGGCCTGGCTCGCAGCAGCGAACGCAAACTGCGCTGCTTCATCAATAAGCGGGTGTTCAACCAGGCCGATGTCGATGACCTGATGCAAATGACTTACCTGGAGGCCTGGCGCAACCAGCACAAGTTCGCCGGCGCGTCCCGGCCGGAGACTTGGCTATTCGGCATCGCCTCCAACCTGGTCAGCAACCATTTCAAGAGCCTGTACAGCCGCCCGCAATGCGCGGTGCTGGAAGAGTCGGGCATCGAAAGCCTGGAGCACGGGCACGACCCTAGCCACGTCAGCGAACACCAGCGCCTGCTCAGCCGCGCGGTGGAGGCCATCGACGGGTTGTCGGTGGACATGCGCGCGGTGATCGACCTGCTGGTTGATTCCGACATCAGCTATCAGGACGCCGCCGTGCAGCTGGGGGTGCCCATCGGCACCGTGCGTTCGCGCCTGGCCCGGGCCCGGGGCCAACTGAAGATGAGCGTCTTCGCAGAGGAGGCCGGCGCATGAACGGTTTCAACCGCCGGGCCTTGCCCGCGACCCTGCCGCGCGGCGTGCGCGAGTCCTGCGACGCCGACCTGCCGGCGATGATGGAGATCTTCAACGAAACCGCCGGCACCGGCGCCAACTCGCCGGTGACCCGGCCGATGACGCTGGAGGAGGTGACGTTCTACATCAACCTCTACAAGCGCGACGGGCTGCCGGTGTACGTGCTCGAACGCGGCGGCGAGGTGGTGGGCTGGCTGTCGATCAACCGCTTCAGCTGGGGCACCCAGGCCTGCCGCCACACCGGCGAGACCGCGATCTACGTGCGGGCCGACCGCCACGGCAGCGGCATCGGCGTGCGCCTGGGCCATGCGACGGTGATCCTCGGCCGCCAGTTCGGCCTGGAGACCCTGGTGGCGTGGATCATGGCGGCCAACCGGCCCAGCCAGCAGATCGTGCAGTCCATCGGCGCGGTGCTGTGGGCCCGCCTGCCGAACATCGCGCGCTTCGGCGAGGAACGGGCCGACGTGCTGCTGTTCGGCCTGCCGCTGTACGAAGGCTTGCCCCAGCGACCCGACGACCACTCGCCCGGCGCCTGACGCCGCCACCGGGCCGACCGTTCACGGCGATGGACGGCGGCCTGGCTGCCGATTGACCAAGCAGGGGGCCAAGACCCCCTGCAACCAGTCCACGAACACCTCCAACACCCCCGAACGCTGCTGCCGGTGCGGATAGAGCAGGGTGGCCGGCAACGGCGCCGGGCGCGCGTCCGTCAGCACTTCGCACAGGTCGCCGGCATCGAGCAGGTGCTGCACGTCGTAGCGCGGGATCTGGATCAGCCCCAGGCCCGCCCGGCAACAGGCGATGTAGCTTTCGGCATTGTTGACCGTCACCTGGCTGGGCAACGTGAGCGTGTGTGCCTGGCTCTGGGCATCGACATGTTCCCAGGGCATTTCCCGGCCGGAGAGCGGCGAGGCATAGCCGATCATCCGGTGCCCCTGCGCCAGGTCTTCCACGCTTTCGGGTGTGCCGTGGCGTTGCAGGTAGTCGGGGCTGGCGCAGTTGATCAGCTCGATCATCCCCAGCGGACGGGCCGCCAGACTGCTGTCGGTGAGCGGGCCGACCCGCAGCACGCAATCGATGCCTTCGCGCACCAGATCCACGGCGCGGTCGCTGGAACCGAGCAGCAATTGGAGATGGGGGTACTCGCCGAGCAGCTGCGGCAGCGCCGGGGCCACCACGCGGCGGGCGATGCGGCTGGGCAGGTCGACGTGCAGGCGGCCCTTGACCTGGCGTTGCTGGTCCTTGAACAGCCGGTCGATGGCCTCGGCGCTGGTCAGCAGTTCCACGGCCCGTTCGAAGAATTGCGTGCCGGCGGCGGTCAGTTGCACGTTGCGGGTGGTGCGGTGCAGCAGGCGGGCGCCGAGTTCGCTCTCCAGCCGCTGCACGGCGGCGGAGACGGTCGCCCGCGGCAACTCCAGCAGGTTGGCGGCCTTGATGAAGCTGCCCATTTCCGCCACGCGGACAAAGATCCTGTAGCGCTCAAGCTTGTCCATACCCTGTCGTTCCTGGGGTGGCGGTGGTGCCGAGTATAGGGCGGCCAGAAAAGAAAAAGGCCCGGCGCAGGTTGCGCCGGGCCCCGGAGGGCATCACTTGGTGGTGTAGCCGCCGTTGATCAGGATCGTCTGGCCGGTGATCCACCAGCCGTCGCTGACCAGGTGGCGGATGAAGGGCACGACGTCGCCGATGTCGGTCAGGCCGGTGCTCGACAGGGCCGAGAGCGCCGCAGCGGTCTTGTGGTAGGCCACGGCGTCGGCGCCTTCGGCGGGGTAGAAGAACGGCGTGTCCATCGGGCCCGGCCCTACGGCGGTGACCGAAATCCCGCGTTCGCCGAATTCCTTGGCCGCGGCGCGGGTGAAGTGCTCCACCGGCGCCTTGGTGCCGGCGTAGGCCGCATAGAACGGCGTGAACGCCCCGAGCAACGAGGTGACGAGGGTGCAGACCTTGCCGTTGTCGTTGAGCTGGCGGCCGGCCTCGCGCAGGAAGAAGAACGCCGACTTGGCGTTGACCGCCGCCATCTCGTCGTACTCGGCCTCGCTGACTTCGGCGATCGGCTTCTTCAGCACCTTGCCCACGGTGTTGATGGCGATGTCCGGCCGGCCGAAGGTGGCGACCACCTCGGCGAACAGCCTTTCCATGGCGGCGGCGCCGCTGAGGTCGGCCTGGATCGCCAGAGCCTGGGCGCCGGCGGCGCGGATGGCTTGCACGGTGTCTTCGGCGGCCGCCCGGCTGGCGTCGCTGTTGTAGTGGATGGCCACGGCACGGGCGCCGTGGGCGGCGAGATCGCGGGCGAGCAGGCCGCCCAGGTTCTTGGCGCCGCCGGTGATCAGCACGACTTTGTCCTGGATGCTGTGGTTGGGCATGGGTGTACTCCTGATGGCTGGGTTGAGAGCGCTCAGGATAGGGAGGCTTGGGGGGCGGATCAGCGCCGCTTTTCTGGATGGTGCATCCAGGGATCGCGAACAATCACAGGCCAGGTTCGCTGTCCGCCGCACCGGGGTTCAGCTCGTTCAGGTAGGCCTCGACCTCGTCGCAAAGCCACCCGCAGAACGCCTGCCGCCGGGCCGGCGAGCGCTCGCGGCCCGGCACCACCAGCCAGTAGGGGAAGGGGTAGGGGGCCGTGTATTCGCTGAGCTGCACCAACTCCCCCCGGCGGATCGCGTCATGCACCAGGCTGCGCCGCTCCAGCGCGATGCCTTGGCCCAGGCGCACCGCTTGCAGCACCAGGTTGGAATCGTTGCTGCACAGGCCCGAGCGTGGCACGTCGATGTCCAGGCCCGCCGCCTGGCACCAGGGCTGCCAGGATTCCATGTTGAAGATGATCCGGCTGCCGACGATCTCTTCGGGGGATTGCGGCAGGGCGCCGGCGTTGAAGTGCGGCGCCGCCACCACCACGGTTTCGTCGTGGAACAGCAGATGGCTGTCCAGGCCTTCCCAATCGCCCTTGCCCATGCGGATGCCGACGTCCACCGATTCCCGGTTCAGGTTCGACACCGCCAGGCTCGCTTGCAGGCGCACGCTGACGTTCGGGTGCGCCTGCCGAAAGCTAGTCAGGCGCGGCAACAGCCAATGGCAGCCGAATGACGGCACCACCGCCACCACCAGCTCGGAAGCCTTGGGCTGGGTCTTGATCTGCCGGGTGGCCTCGGCGATGCCGCCCAGGGATTCGCGGATCTGCAACGCGTAAAGCCGCCCGTCTTCGCTGACCCTGACGCCGCGCCCCTCGCGCACCAGCAGGGTGGCGCCGAGCAGTTCCTCCAGCACTTTGATCTGCTGGCTGATCGCCGAATGGGTGACGTGCAGCTCCTTGGCGGCCGCCGTGACGCTGCCCAGCCGTGCGACGGCCTCGAAACTGCGCAGGCAGGTGATGGGTGGAATGGTCGACATGTCACTTTTTCTTACGCGTTTTGGTAATAAATACCGATTTTTTGGCGCCATCGGTTTCTCTACTGTAAGGGACAGTAAACCATCAGCCCTAAGGAGGCACAACGCTATGGAACGGCAATGGCTTCAGGTCGCACTGGCCAAATCTCAACTGCTGTCGGTGCAGGCCGACCGGGCGCTGTACACCCAGGCGGTCAGCGGCACGCACTGGATCAGCGCCGACGGCGTCGATTACCTGATCGGCCCCGGCGAACAATTGAAGCTCTCGGCCGGGCTTGCCCTGATCGACGGCGAGGGGCTGTTGCAGCTGCGTTCGGCGGGGCGCCGGATCCATGGGCGCCCTTGGCGTTCGCGGCTACTGAAAATCAATGTCTACTAGGGAGCGAACGCCATGAAACTGATAGGGATGCTGGACTCGCCTTACGTGCGGCGGGTGGCGATCAGCCTGGACCTGCTGGGGGTGCCGTTCGAACATGAGCCGCTGTCGGTGTTCCGCACCTTCGAGACGTTTTCCGCGGTCAACCCGGTGGTCAAGGCACCGACACTGCTGCTGGACGACGGCACCGTGCTGATGGATTCGACGCTGATCATCGAGTACGGCAGATCCCTCGTGGCGCCGGCCTTCCGGTGCCTGCCGCAGAACCCGCAGGCGCTGGTGGAAGTGCTGAGCACGTTGGGGCTGGCGCTGGCGGCCTGCGAGAAGGCCGTCCAGCGGGTGTACGAGGACAATCTGCGGCCGGCCGAAAAGCGCCATCAGCCGTGGGTGGAGCGCGTCACCCGGCAGTTGCTCGCAGCCTGCGCGGAGCTGGATCGCCGGCTGGCGGTGCGGCCGGTGCACGAACGGCCCGATCAGGCCGCACTGACCAGCGCCGTGGCGTGGTCGTTCATCCAGTTGGTGCTGCCGGAAGTGGTGAAGGCCGCTGACTTTCCGGCCCTGAAGGCCCATGCCGAGCGCCTGGAGCAGACCGCGCTGTTCAAGCGTTACCCGATGCTCTGATCAGTTCCGGCGCAGGATCTCGACGAAGGCGCGCACCAGCGGACTGCGCTCCTCTCGGCGGGTCATCGCCAGCAGCGGCACGGTGGCGTGGGCTTCCGCCAGGGGGCGGTAGGTGACGCCGTGCCGCGCCAGGGTCTGCACGCACTGCGGCACGACGGCGACGCCCCGGCCCGCTGCCACCAGGGCGATGAGCGAGGTGATCTGCTTGCCGGTCGGCGCCCGGCGGGGCGTGAGCCCGTGGCGGCGGTACAGCGTTTCGATGCTTTCGTTGAGCCCGGAGCCGTAGTCCGTCGGGAATGCGATCAATGGGTGTTCGCTCAATTCGCTGAGCGACACCCGTTTCTGCGCGGCGAGGGGGCTGTCGCTGGCCACGGCGGCGATCAGCGGTTCCTGGCCCAGGCACGTCACTTCGATGTCCGAGCGGTCGGCCGGCGGATGCAGGCGGCCCAGGCCGACGTCCAGGCGTCCCTCGGCGATCTGCGACCACTGCGCGGTGGACGCGCCTTCCTCAACCGTCAGTTGCACCTGCGGGTGGGCCGAGCAGAAATCCCGGACGGCCTGGCTGAACAGGTCGGACAGGGCGATGGAACTGGCGAAGCCCAGGGCCAGATGGCCGACGCTGCCGGCGGCCAGCTTGTGGCCGATGGCGGCCGTGCGCTCGACCTGTTCCAGCAACGCCCGCGCGTAGGGCAGAAAGTGCCGGCCTTCGGCGGTGAGCGTGACGTTGCGCGAGCTGCGGTCGAACAGGCGAAAGCCCAGTTCCGCTTCCAGCGCCGAGATCTGCCGGGTCAATGGCGGCTGAGACAGGTGCAAGCGCGCCGCGGCGCGGCCGAAGTGCAATTCTTCGCTGACAACCAGAAAGCAACGCAGGCGGCGCAGGTCGAGCATGTTCGTCCTTGGTATCGATCGGTCGGAAATCGGTATTGGATCCTGAAGGCGGCCCATCTTATAAAAATGTTCGGTCCGTTGACGAACATTCCCATGAAGCCACGCCTGCATTGCCCGAAAATCGCCTTGTTCCTCTGCGGTTGCGCGGCGTTCCTCAACCTGTACGCCACCCAGGGGCTGCTCGATCAGCTGTCGGCCGCTTTCCGGATCTCTGCCCGGCAGGCCAGCTGGAGCATCACGGCCACCACCCTGGCCGTGGCGGTGTGCGCCCCGTTTGTAGGGCGGATGACGGCCCGTTGGCCGCAACGGCAGGTGATCGTCGTGGCCGCGCTGCTGCTGGCGCTGCCGGCGGCGATGTCGGCGTGGGCCGGCGGTTTCGGTGCTTTCCTGTTCTGGCGTTCGGTCGAGGGGCTGCTGATTCCGTTCGTGTTCGCCACCAGCGTCGCCTACATCGGCGGGCGCTGGAGCGGCGGCGCCGTCACCGAGGTCACCAGCGTGTACATCGCCGGCACGGTGCTGGGCGGCTTTCTCGGGCGTTTCCTGACCGGGCTGCTGACGGAAGTCGGCGACTGGCGCCTGGGGCTGGCCTCGCTGGCGGGCCTGAGCCTGTTGACCGGGCTGGCGATTGCCTTGTTATTGCCCGCCAATCCGAAAGCCCCGGAGCGGCCGGTCCAGGCCGCCCGGTCAAGCCTGTTTTCCGCACCGCTGCTGGGCGCCTGCGCGGTGGGGTTCTGTGTGCTGTTCGCCCAAGTGGCGATGTTCACCTACATCGGCCTGCACCTGGGAAGGGCGCCGTTTTCGCTGGGCAGCGCAGCGCTCGGATCGATCTATGCGGTGTTCCTGCTGGCGCTGGTGGTGGTGCCGCTGGCGGGACGATTAGGCAAGGGCCGGCCCCAGGTCGATCTGGTGAAAGTGGCCGCGTGCCTGGGCGTGGCGGGCACGGCCCTGACCCTGTCGCCGTCGCTGGGCTGGATCGTGGCGGGCCTGGCGTTGAGCTCCACCGCGGTGTTCCTCGCCCAGGCCGCCGCCAACGCCTTCATCACCGCCAATGCTCGGCACAACAAGGCCGCAGCCCTGGGGCTGTACCTGACCTGCTATTACCTGGGCGGCAGCCTGGGAGCCTTTGTGCCGGGCGCGGCCTGGGAGCGCTGGGGCTGGCCCGGATGCGCCGCCGTGATCGTGCTGTTCCAAGTGTTGCCGCTGCTGATCGCCCAGCGGTCCTGGAAGCCCGGCAACGCCACTCTTCAATCCCGTTTGCCCACCGATACGCCGGAGTCTTGATGAAAACACTGTTCGAATGCCTGTTGCCCATCCCGGTGGCGGCGCTGGGGGCCTGGATCGGCCACCTGACCGGGCTGCCCCTCGGCGAGCTGATCGGTGCGATCTGCACCGTCACGGCCGTGAGCAAGCTGGGCGTGCCGCTGCGCATGCCGCATCCGTTCGTGGCCGTCGTGCAGTTGCTGCTGGGGATCAGCGTCGGTTCCATCGTCACGGTCTCGATGATCGGCGAGCTGGGCGACGTAAGCATCCTGGGCGGTCTGCTCATCTGCATGAGCGTGCAGATCCTGGTCGGCTACCACTGGCTGCGGCGCGCGGAAAAATGGGGGCATGTCGAAAGCCTGCTCGGCTCCGTGCCCGGCGCCATGGCGGCGGTCATGACGGTGACGGGCGGGCAGGGAACCGATTCCGGGCGCATTGCGTTCGTGCACATCGTCCGTCTGCTGGCGTTGCTGCTGGTGGTCACGCTCATCGCCGGCGGGCACCCCGGCGGCGCGGCGCCCACGGTCGGGTCGCTGCACGATTACCTCTTGGTGCTGGCGCCGGCATCCGCGGCCGTCGTCACCGGCTACCTGCTGGAACGCCTGGACATGCCGGCGCCGTACATGCTGACCGGCCTGCTGTACACCGCCGCGTTCAACGTCGAGTTCCCCCAGGCGGCGCTGCATGTACCGGATCCGCTGGCCGTGGTCGCTCTGGTGCTGCTCGGCGGGCTGATCGGCATCCGCCTCAAGGACATCACCCTCAAGGACGTGCTGCGTTACGTGCGCGCCGGCCTTGCGGTCACCACCCTGACGTTCTGCGCCACGCTGCTGGTGGCCGCTGCGTTCAGCCAGGTGACGGGGCGGCCGTTCCTGGCGCTGTTCATGTCCTGGGTGCCCGGCGGGGTCGAGGTGATGACGGCGGCGGCCTTGCTGCTCAAGCTCGATCCGGCCTTCGTGATGCTCAACCACGTGGTGCGGATGTCGATCATCCATGCGTCGCCGGCGGTGCTGCCCAAGCGCTTGTGGCAGGAACGGCCGCAGACCTGAGGCGCCCTGGCGCAAAAAAGCCGTGGCCTCATCCCCAGGATCCGGTTAGCATCGCCCGCAGGAGATGGTGTTCCTCCTTGAACCGCCGCATCGCACGCGGCTGATGACGCCTACAGATACCTGACCAACGTCGGGGCTGTAGGCGTTCGCGTCACGTTCCCCTCCGTCGGTCAGCCCGAATCCTTTCGAGCTCATGACCCATGCCAATCCTCAATCGTTTCGAACCGTTCCGGATGCTGCCTTACCTGGCCAAGTGGCTGGCCATCGCCTCTGCCGTGGCGGTGCTGGCCGGCAGCGCGTCGGCGTTTTTCCTGCTATCGCTTGATCAGGCCACGGCTTGGCGCGAGGGCCATCCCTGGATCATCTGGCTGCTGCCGCTGGCGGGTTTCGCGGTGGGCCTGATCTATCACCGGTTCGGCAAGGCCGTCGACGCCGGCAACAACCTGATCATCGACGAGATCCACGATCCCCAACGCGTGATCCCCCTGCGCATGGTGCCGCTGGTGCTGGGCGGCACGGTGGTTTCGCACCTGTTCGGCGCCTCGGTGGGCCGTGAAGGCACGGCGGTGCAGATGGGCGGGGCGCTGGCCGATCAGCTCACGCACCTGTTCAAGCTGGATCGCGTCGACCGGCGCGTGCTGCTGATGGCCGGCATCGCCGCCGGGTTCTCGTCGGTGTTCGGCACGCCGTTGGCCGGGGCGGTGTTCGGCCTGGAGGTGCTGGCCATCGGGCGCCTGCGCTACGACGCGCTGTTTCCCTGCATCGCCGCCAGCCTGGTGGCGGACCGGGTCTGCCTGGCCTGGGGCGTGCACCACACGCCTTACGCCATCGGCGGCCTGGTGCCGGTCAGCGCCGGCAGCGTCATGGCCGTCGTCATCGCGGGCGTGGTGTTTGGCTTGGTGGGCATGCTCTTCGCCGGCGCCACCCACTGGCTCGGTGCGCTGATGAAACGGCGGATCGCCTACGCGCCGCTGCGCCCGCTGCTGGGCGGCACCGTCATCGCGCTGGCGGTGTGGGGCCTGAACGCTCAGCCCTACATCGGCCTGGGCCTCGACGGCATCGTCCGCTCGTTCCAGGAACCGATGTCGGCCTACGATTTCGCGGGCAAGCTGGCCTTCACCGTCGCCTCGCTGGGCAGCGGCTTCAAGGGCGGCGAAGTGACGCCGCTGTTCTACATCGGCGCGACCCTCGGCAACGTGCTGGGGCCGCTGCTCGGCATGCCGTTCGCCCTGATGGCGGGCATCGGCTTCGTGGCGGTGTTCGCCGGCGCCGCCAACACGCCCATCGCCACGACGCTGATGGCGATGGAACTGTTCGGCGCCGGCATCGGGCCGTTGGCGGCGGTCGGCTGCGTGACGGCGTACCTGTTTTCCGGGCATGCCGGCATCTACCGGGCGCAGCGGGTGAGCGCCAAGCATCACCGGCAGGCGGCGGATGCCGCGTTGCGCTGAGCCTTCCTCGTCGGTCAGCGCGGCGTCAGCCCCCAGGTCTGCGCGAGCTTATCGGCGGAGGCCTTGGGCAGCAGGGTCGAACCGCTGCGGCGGACTTCGGCGGCATGCTCGGCCAGGCCCTCGACGAGCGCGGCCCATTCCGGACGGGGATCCTGGACATAGTCCCAGCCGAGCCCGAGCCATGGGCATCGCCCGCCGATCCGGGCGGTGACGGCGTCCGTGGCCTGGGCGGCATAGTTGGGGAGGGCGGGTCCGCCGTCCGGGGACTGGCGCGCCTTGACCGCAGGCACCTGCACGATGAGGGCGCCGTCCGCCGCCTTCGTCACCGGCATGGCGCCCAGCAGCGCGATGTCGTAGGGCACCGCCTGGCCTCGTTTGGCGTAGAAGCACGCCATGCGCCGGATGTTGTCGAAGTCGGCGGTCGCGCGGTAGAGGTAGGCGCAGATGACGCCGAGCATCGGATCGGCGTGCTTGTCCCGGCGCAGGTCGGCGGCCAGCCGGTCGAGGCTGTCCGGCCTGAGCCGTCCGGCGGCGAAGTCGTCGATGGCCTTGAGGGCTTCCTGGTAACGCTCGGCGAAGCCTTGTTCTCCGTAGGCCTGGAAAATGTCGCCTTCGGCGTTGGGGGCGATGACGGCAAACAGCCCCTGGTAGGGAACGACCGGCGAGAACTGCCCCGGCGTCACCTCCACCAGCACCGGCAGGCCCCGGTCATCGGCGTCGATGCGAAAACTGTTGAACGGCGCAGCGGCGGCCTGGGACTCGATCGGGTGGGCGTACCACAGCTTCACTCGGTTACCCCAAGCGTATAGGTTGGCGCCGCCGGGATCCCCGATCTGCCCGAGGCGCTGGCGCAGCTCTCCGGCGGCCGCCTCGGTCTCGATCCGCTCGACCAGTGCCCGGACCTGTTGCTTCTTGCCGAGCACCCAGGTGGCGGGTTGGCGCAGTTCCACCAGGTCGCGGAGCAAGTCCTTGCTGTCATCGGGAATGGTCATGGCCTGGCTGTCGGGGACGGTCAGGTTGAAGCGCTTGAGGCCGAAATCCGCGCCGAGCACTTGGTCCCTGAACGCCGGGTCGGTGTGCACGCGCTCCAGAATGTGGTCGGCGGACTGCGGCGCTTCGGCGGCCGGTGAGGCACCCAGGGCCGCGGCATTGGTTCCGGCGGGCCAGGGCTGAAGGTCGCCGGGCACCTGCAGCGGTTCGGCGGTGTCGTAGAGCACCGCCGATTCGACGTCGACCTGGCATTGCGGATTGAGCCTGAGGTGGTATTGGCTGGCGCGCTCGGTGGTTCTGGAGCGCACGCACTTGCCCAACGTGGTCGTGGTGATCACGCCTTTCTCGATGGCCGTCGGCTCCAGCCCCCACAGCGCGTCCGTTATGACGCCGGAGAACACGCATTTGCCCGGCGCCGCTGCCGCAGGGTCGAAGACCATGTAACCGAGCTGCCCGTCCTGGCAGGACGTCAGACGGTCGAATTTCGGGCTGTCGACCTGCGTCCCCTGCACGACGATTCCGCGCACGCCGTCGAGGCGCATCAGGTCCAGGCCCTGGGGCGCCTCGCGGCAGGCATCGCTGATGAGCGTGATGCGCCGGACGCCGTGCAGCAGCAGTTCGGCATAGAAAGCATTGGCCACCACCCGGTACTTCTGGCGCAGCGAATCGCTGAACAGCCATGACACCGAGTCGAAGTTCGCGTCGGTCAGCCCATGGCCGCAATAGGCCAGGATCAGCTGGTCCACCACTGCGGCGCCTGGGGGAAACAGCTCGTCGACAGCTTTTTGTACCCGCTCGCGGGTGACCGGGTTGGGGGTTGCGTCAACCGGTTCGTCGTCGACGACCCGGACGTTCGCGGCGCCGAAGCCCGCGCTCAGGGCCCACTCGCCCAGGGAGCGGGCCGCGAAGACGGCGCCGTCCAGGTACGCGAAATTCAGGGCCAGATTGTCGACGGGCACCACGGTGCTCACGCCGATTGCCAGACACGCACGCCTATCCATGGGAACGCTCCGTGTTGCGCTTGATGAGAAGCGAGAAAAGGTGGATGGATGAAGCACCGGGGTTCCAGCGCCAACGCGCAGGGCCGGGCGGGGACAGGCGTTCGGCCAGCAGGACGACGCCAGCGGCCAGCATCACTGGCAGGTGCCAGGCGCCGCTGACCAGCGGCACCAGCATCCACGCCCAGCACGACGCGATGCACCCGGCGCCATGCGTCACGCCGAAGGCCAGGCAGTCCCGGTCGGCCGCCCAGCCGAACAGGCCGATGCGCCGTCGGCGGTGGCTGCGGTTGAGCGCCGCCCGGTGCCACGGGCTCATGCTCCACAGCAACGCGATCAGCAGCGACACGATCAATGCCCCCTTGAGCGCGGCGATCTGCAGCAACAGCGCCAGGGCCAGCAGCACAGGGCCTGCCGCCATCCACAGCGCGCCGTAGCCGAGCAGAAAAACGACCGTCGCCCGTACCCGTCTGCGCGGCAGGCTGGAGCGCCACACGTGCATGAGCGGCATCGCCAGCAGGGGCGGCATCATGGCCAGCAGCATCAGGAACCATTCCTGCAGAACCCGCGGGAGCGGGTTCAACGCCAGCTCCGCCTGCAATGCCGCGGGCCAGCGCGTGAGCACCGACACCCCGTTGACGGCCGCGCAGAACGCCGGGCCCTCGCGGGTCGCCTCGCTGTAGACGCAAAGGGCCAGGCCGAGCCCCGACGTGGCCAGCAGCAGCGGCCAGGGGGCATAGGTGAAACTGCGCAGAACCGAGCCGACCCGCATGGGACCGATCCTCAAGTCACGACACCGCTACGCTTCAGGACGCTGATGCGCTCGACCGTGATCGGCTCGTCGTCGGAGACCTGTTCTCCCGGGACCAGCGTCACACGCAGGTGTTGGGGGTCGAAGTCGCCGGCGTCGGTCAGCCGCTGGGCCAGGTCCGTGATGTCGATCGTGTAGCCCAGGCCGCCACCCGCATGGGGGCCGTCGTCCTGCGAGGCAACGTTGAGCCCGAACAGCGTCAGGCTGCCGGCCTGCCGTTCGGGGTGCTGCGCCGGGTCGGCGTCCGGCGGCAGGTTGACGTAGACATGCAGGAGCGGAGACGGCGCCGAACCGCGCACGGAATCCAGCGCCAGGTAGAGCCGGGTCACTTCCTGGCCTGTGGCCGTTGCGCCCATGGTGGCCATGCCTTTGGCGGTGGCGGTCGGTTCCAGGTCGATGCGGGTCTGCACCGGCGCACCGCCGACCTTGACGACGTCGGCGTTGGCGCCGATCGGCTGGACCTTCTGTGTTGTGGGCGAACCCATGTTGACCCGTGCCACTGCCTGGACTCCTGGCTTCACGCCTGTGCCGATGCTCAGATCATCGTAGGTCCGGTGATATTTGCCACCCTTGAGGGTGTCTTTGCCGCTGAACGTCACACCCGGCGCGTTATCGCCGGGCACCGGCATGATGAACCGGCGGTTCGCCGGGCCGTTGAGCCAGCGTGGGTCACGCACCATCGTCTTGCCCGGCGTGTTCATCCACGCTTCCCAGAGTCGGTCGATGTTGCAGTGGTGCAGCCAGAATATCGGGTCGAGCCCGGCCAGCAGGGCGTTGCCCATGTAGCCGCCGACCAGACCGTGGACGGTGTTGTGCGGGTTGCTTTCCAGGTCGCCGGTCATGGCCTCGAACTGCACGAAATCATCGGAGATCCCGCCGCCGAACCCCAGGGATCCGTCGTTGCCCACCAGGAAATCGTTCTCCTCCATCGCGGCAAGGCTCAGCCAGGGGCTGGCCTGGATCGCCGTGATCCCGTTGCGGCGCGGGTACTTCCTCAGCGGGTTGGGCTTGCCGTTGGGCAGCGTCTTGGCCACGAAGGCGTCCGGCAGGTTCAGCGCTTTCGGGTTGCTGCTGTCGAGGTAGTTCCAGTAGGGAAGCGCCCAGTCGTCGCCGGTCAGCTGTTTCACTTTGGCGGCGACGATGGACTCGAACGCGTACAGGTAGGCCCGGTGCCAGGACAGGAAATACCAGCTGCCGTGCTGGCACTGGTTGCCGAAGGTGTTGTTGGTCAGATCCGTCGGGATCGGGGCGTTCGCTTTGATGAGGTGCTCGTTTCTCCATAACTGGGGATGAAAGCCATGCATGGCGCCCAGGAACTTCCAGCTGTTGCGATCCTGGATGGGCAGTTCGTCCATCGCTTGCATCGCAAGGGCGTAGTTCAGCAAGTCCTTGTTCCATCCAGAGCCGAGTTTTGCGACATCCTGGCGTACGGCGGCCATGGTGTTTCCCTCCGTTCCTGTGGGTGATGCCGGCCGGACGCGGGTGCGCGCCGGCCGGCGGGGTTGCTCTGTTTTCAGCGATAAAGGGGAGACAGAGCGAGCCTTCAAGGGGAGGGTCGCCGAGGGGTTCGTAGGCAGGCACTGCAGACAGGTACTGTCCGGGTGCGGGCATGACTCCCTCCTTGGGGAACGCCCGCACGGACGCGCTTGCGTCGTCAGGCGTAGGGCTCTCTGCCAATCAGCGTTGCGGTGCCCGGACAGCGGAACCGGAGGCCATGCGCTTCAAGGCCAATGGCCATTAGCGCAGCATTGGGGAGCATAGTCGCCGCGGCCTTGCGCGCAAGGTGATTGGGCGGCCAGTTCGCACCGGCGGTCTGGTTTCTAATGGCCGGCGCGATGGTCGATAACCGATGGCTACAAGGGCTATGCCGAAATGGCAGTGTTCGGCTCCCTGCCGCTCAGGCCGGCGCCCTGAGCAGCCCGACATAAGCGCAAAACATGTCCGCCATGCCGTCGGCGCACACGCTGATGTCCGCCTCGCTGCGCGGGGTGCCGGAAAAGTCCTTGCCCACCGAACTCAACGTCCTGAGCATCAGGTCGCAGGCCTGGGCGCGGACGTCCTCTGCGGCGTCGGGCAGCAGCTCCAGCATGAAGGCGTCGAAGATCCGTTTGCCGGCCGCGCGCACTTCCTGAGCCTCGGGGGCGTCGCGGTAGAGCGGGGCGGCGTCGTTCAGGGCGCCGCGCATCTGCGCTTCCTCGCATTCCGAACGGATGAACGCATGCACCAAGGCGCGCAGGCGCTCCAGCGGCGGCTGCGCCTGGCTTTCCAGGATCCGCTGCAGCATCTGAGTGGTCTGCTGCCACTCGTCGCTCTGCAGGCGGAACAGGATCGCCGCCTTGTTGGGAAAGTACTGGTACAGCGAGCCGATGCTCACGCCGGCCTTTTCCGCCACCCGTGCGGTGGTGAAGCGGGCGGCGCCTTCCTTGGCCAAAACCTGAACAGCCGCCTCCAGGATGGCGCCCACAAGCTCAGTGGAGCGCACCTGCTGCGGCTGTTTGCGTGAGGAAATACGGGCGGTCTGGCGGTTTGTCATGAGAGCCCCAACGGTGGGTGGAGAACGCGAATAGCGGCGGGCGCGAATCGCTCGCATCATTTGAATGCGATGAATCACTCGCGTTTGGTTCGCAACTCTAGCGTCGAACCCACACAAAGCAACCGACGGAAAGCAATCATGACGACCCTGACCTCTGCGCCATTGGCGCCCCTGATCGAACGCCTCTACACCCAGGCCAGCACCGCCACCAGCCCGGTGCTGGAGACGTTGTCGCGCGATGAGCGCGAGCGCCTGATGCACAGCAAGACCGAGTACCGCCAGCTCTACGCCATGCTCAAGGACCTGTGGCTGCCGGTGTCCCGCGACACCGGCAAGCTGCTGTACATGCTCGCCCGCAGCACGAAGGCCAAAGCCATCGTCGAGTTCGGCACCTCGTTCGGGCTGTCCACCCTGCACCTGGCGGCGGCCCTGCGGGACAACGGCGGCGGTGTGCTGATCGGCAGCGAATTCGAGCCGTCGAAGATCGCTTTGGCGCGGCATCACTTCGAGGAAGGCGGCGTCAGCGACCTGGTGGAGATCCGCGAAGGCGATGCGCTGGTCACCCTGGCGAGCAACCTGCCCGGATCGGTCGACCTGCTGCTGCTCGACGGCGCCAAGGCGCTGTACGGTGACGTGCTGGGCCTGGTGGAGAAACACCTGCGGCCAGGCGCGCTGGTGGTGGCGGACAACACCGATTACTGCCCCGAGTTCGTGGCCCACGTGCGCTCGCCGCAGAACGGTTACGTTTCGGTGCCGTTTGCCGATGACATCGAGGTGTCGATGCGCTTGGCCTGAAGAGGGGCCGCCCTCAACGGTGTTTGACGACGGCCCGCAAACACTCCATGAAACGCTGGGCCACCGGTGTGAGCAGGGTGCCCTTGCGCAGGATGATGCTCATCTCCAGCGCCGGCAGTTTCTGCTCCAGCGGAATCCGCTGCAGCCCGAAGCTGGCGATGCTGTCGGCCAGCAGCCGCGAGAACAGCACCAGGGAATCCGTGCCGGTGACCAGGCCCAGCGCGATGGCGAACGATGAGCAATGGACGATGCTCCGGGGCAGGGGCAGCCCGGCGTGGCCGAACATGGTCTCCATCACGCTGTGCTGGAAACCGCCGGACGGCACCGTGCTCAGCCATTGCGCGTCGGTCAGTTCGCGCAGGTGGCGCGCGTTCGCCAACGGGTGCCCGGCCCGCGCCATCACGACGAAGTCGGTCGAGAACAGCGGCAGGCTGATCAGGTCGTCCCCGAGCATGTCGGGCAGTTCGTGGGAGACCACGAAATCCAGCGAGCCGTCGCGCAGGTGCTGGGCCGCGAGCGGGAACTTGACCTCCATGAACGTCATTTCGGCATCGGGGGCCGTCTTCTGGAATTGCTCCAGGGCCTTGGGCAGCAGGCTCAGCGCGATGGTGGAGGTGGCGCTGACCGTGACCTTGCCGCGCATGTTGTGGGTGATCTGGTCGAGCTCTTCCCGGGCCCGCCGCACATCCTCAAGGATCTGGTGCGCGCGGATCTGCAACGCCTTGCCGCATTCGGTCAGCGTGATGCCCTGCACGTTGCGGGTCATCAGGACCACGCCCAGGTCGCTTTCCAGTTCCTGCACGCTGCGGGTGACGGCGGGCTGCGTCAGGTTCAGGCAGCGGGCGGCGGCGCGCAGGCTCTTTTCTTCGGCGACGGTCACGAACACCTGGAGTTGGTTGATCTTCATGGGCACTGCCTTCCACGGGTTTCTGGTGATAAATAAAGCTGATCATTGGCAAAAAAATTACATCTTCTCAGCGCACCCGGCAATCTCTACTGTGGCTTCACACCCCCGTCAGACGGGGGGAATCACAAAGAGAAGCCAAGCGATATGGACACTACCCGACGTTATTGCGAGGTCGCCGACCTTGCCGAATCGACCGACGATCTGCGTGCGATACGCCATCACCTGCATCAGCACCCCGAGCTGGCCTATGAGGAATTGGAGACGGCCGGGCTGGTGGCCAAGAAGCTGGAGGCGTGGGGCTACGCCGTGACCACCGGCGTCGGGAGAACCGGCGTGGTCGGTACGCTGAAGGTCGGCGACGGCCCGCGCAGCATCGGCATCCGCGCCGACATGGACGCCTTGCCGATCCTGGAGCAGACCGGCTTGCCCTACGCCAGCCGGCATCACGGCAAGATGCACGCCTGCGGCCATGACGGCCACACCACCATGCTGTTGGGCGCCGCCCGTCACCTGGCGCAGACGCGCAACTTCTCCGGCACCGTGCACCTGTACTTCCAGCCGGCCGAGGAACACGGCATCGACAGCGGCGCGCTGAGCATGATCAAGGACGGCCTGTTCGAGCGTTTTCCCTGCGATGCGGTGTTCGGCCTGCACAACCATCCGGGCGCGCCGGCCGGCACCATGCTTTTCCGTCGCGGGCCGCTGCAGGCGGCGGGCGACAACGTCTACATCACCGTCAAGGGCAACGGCGGCCATGCGGCGCGGCCCCATCTGACGGTGGATCCGGTGGTGGTGGCCTCCAGCATCGTGATGGCGTTGCAGACCGTCGTGGCGCGCAACGTCGAGCCCACCCAACCTGCGGTGGTGACGGTCGGCGTATTGCAGGCCGGCACCGCCAACAACGTCATCCCCGGCACCGCCCGGCTTGAGTTGAGCGTGCGTTCGTTCAGCGCCCAGGTGCGTGCCTTGCTCAAGTCGCGCATCACCGAACTGGTGCAGCAGCAGGCCGCCAGCTACGGCGCCGAAGTCGAGATCGACTACCGCATGGGCTATCCGGTGGTGATCAACAGCGACCGCGAAACCGACTTCGCGATTGAGGTGGCGCAAGAGCTGCTCGGCACCGACCGGGTCGTGCCGCACACCGACCTGCTGATGGGCAGCGAAGACTTCGCCTACATGCTCCAGGCCCGTCCTGGCTGCTTCCTGCGCCTGGGCAACGGCGTCGGCGCGGACGGCTGCATGGTGCACAACCCCGGTTACGACTTCAACGACAGCAACCTGCCGGTCGGGGCCGCCTATTGGGCGCGCCTGGTCGAGCGGTTTCTGGCGCAGCCCTGACCTGATGCTTCCCCCGACCAGCCTCTGACAATGAGTCCAACTACCCAGGCTGGCCTTACCTCAAAGCACGGCTTTGAACGAATGTGTCCTCGGAGACCGACATGAACAAAATCATCCTCTCGCTCGTCCTGTTCCTGGCTGCCGGCGGCGTCCACGCCAAAGACTGGACCGTCATCCGCTTCGGCGTCGATCCCAGCTATGCGCCGTTCGAATCGAAGGCGCCCGACGGCACGCTGGTGGGCTTCGACATCGACATCGGCAACGCCATCTGCGAGCAGCTCAAGGCTAAGTGCGTGTGGGTCGAAAGCCCTTGGGACAGTGTGATTCCGGGGCTCAAGGCAAAAAAGTTCGACGGCATCCTGTCGTCGATGAGCGTGACCGAGAAGCGCCTTCAGCAGATCGACTTCTCGGACAAGATCTACCACACCCCGTCCAGCCTGGTGGCCCGCAAAGGCTCGGACATCAAGCCTGCGATCGAGTCGCTCAAAGGCAAGCACATCGGCGTGGAGATGGGCTCGACCCAGGAAGCCTACGCCAAGGCCCACTGGGCGCCGAACGGTGTCGACGTGTTGTCCTACCAGAATCAGGACCTGGTGTATCAGGATCTGCTCTCGGGGCGACTGGATGCCGCGCTGCAAGACACGGTGCAGTCGGACATGGGGTTCCTCAAAACCGATCGAGGCCATGACTTCGGCTTCGCCGGCGAGGCGGTGCATGACACCCAGACCCTGGGCGTCGGCGCGTCCATCGGCCTGCGCAAGGATGACACCGAGCTGAAGCAGGCCATCAACGCCGCCCTGGCCGAGATCCGCCGCAACGGCACCTACGAGAAGATCCGGGCGAAGTACTTCGACTTCGATATCGACAACGGCTGATCCGACGGAAGACGGGTCGCGAGCGGGCCTGTCGGGGAGGGTGCCTTGCACGGTTCCCGACAGGATGACGAACAAACCGACCAAATGCTTAAGCCTGTCTGTACAAGTAAATATAGGTGCATTAGAGTCGGCCGCACACCTCGACACACGGATCGGTTCGAGACCCGGGTCGGGGTGTCTGCGTGTCATCGCCTCATCTGCGTTCCATGAACAGTACCCGTGCGCCGCAAGCGCCCTTGTCGGTCTTCAGGAAATAACAATGAAAAAAACATTTCTGATCCTTGCTCCACTGCCTTTCCCGCAACGCTGCCCTCAAGCCCCCTGCGTGCCTGGCGCCTCTGCCCTGGAGGTGCGCGATGTTCGATGAACTGCTGCAGGTGCTGGGGCTGTCGGGCTTCAGCCTGAAAGGCTTCGGCCCGTTGCTGCTGGAAGGCGCCTGGATGACGGTCAAACTGTCCTTTCTGTGCCTGCTGGTGAGCGTGCTGCTGGGCCTGATCGGCGCCAGCGCCAAGCTGTCGCGCACGGCCCTGCTGCGCATGCCGGCGCAGGCCTACACCACGCTGATCCGCGGCGTGCCGGACCTTGTGCTGATGCTGCTGATCTTCTACAGCCTGCAGACCTGGCTGACCAACCTGACCGAAGCGATGGGCTGGGAGTACATCGAGATCGACCCGTTCAGCGCCGGGGTCATCACCCTGGGCTTCATCTACGGGGCGTACTTCACCGAAACCTTCCGCGGCGCCATCCTCGCTGTGCCCCGCGGGCAGATGGAAGCCGCCACCGCCTATGGCCTGACCCGCATGCAGCGCTTTCGCCTGGTGGTGTTCCCGCAGATGATGCGTTTCGCTCTGCCGGGCATCGGCAACAACTGGATGGTCATCCTCAAGGCCACGGCGCTGGTGTCGATCATCGGCCTGGCCGACCTGGTCAAGGTGGCCCAGGACGCGGGCAAGAGTTCGTATCAGCTGTTCTTCTTCCTGCTGCTGGCGGCCCTGATCTACCTGCTGGTCACCACCGTCTCCAACTATGTCTTGCGCCGGCTGGAGATCTTCTACGCCGCCGGCACCCGGGAGGCCGTACGATGATCGAGCTCCTTCAGGAATACTGGAAACCGTTCCTGTTCCACGACGGCTACCACATCACCGGCCTGGCCATGACCCTGTGGCTGCTCAGCGCCTCGATCTTCATCGGTTTCGTGCTGTCGGTGCCGCTGTCCATCGCCCGGGTCTCGTCCAATGCCCTGGTGCGTTGGCCGGTGCAGTTCTACACCTACCTGTTCCGCGGCACGCCGCTGTATATACAGTTGTTGATCTGCTACACGGGGATCTACAGCATCGCGGCGGTACGCGCCCAGCCGATGCTTGACGCGTTCTTTCGCGACGCGATGAACTGCACCATCCTGGCTTTCGCCCTGAACACCTGCGCCTACACCACGGAGATCTTCGCCGGGGCGATCCGCAGCATGAACCACGGCGAAGTCGAGGCCGCCAAGGCCTACGGCCTGCGCGGCTGGAAGCTGTATGTCTACCTGATCATTCCGTCGGCCCTGCGCCGCTCGCTGCCGTACTACAGCAATGAAGTGATCCTGATGCTGCACTCGACCACCGTGGCGTTCACCGCCACCGTGCCGGACATCCTCAAGGTCGCGCGGGACGCCAACTCGGCGACGTTCCTGACCTTCCAGTCCTTCGGCATCGCGGCCGCGATCTACCTGGCCGTCACGTTCTCGCTGGTCAGCCTGTTCCGCCTGGCGGAACGGCGCTGGTTGTCCTTCCTTGGCCCGGCCCATTAATTCAGGAGGTTTGCCATGTACAAACTGACCGTTGAAAACCTGCACAAAAGCTACGGCAACCACGAAGTCCTGAAGGGCGTTTCGCTGAGCGCCAAGACCGGCGACGTGATCAGCCTGATCGGCGCCAGCGGCTCGGGCAAGAGCACGTTCCTGCGCTGCATCAACTTCCTGGAAACGCCCAACGACGGCGCCATGAGCCTGGACAACCAGCCGATCCGCATGGTCCACGACCGACACGGCATGCGCGTGGCCGACGCCGACGAACTGCAACGCCTGCGCACGCGTTTGGCGATGGTGTTCCAGCACTTCAATCTGTGGAGCCACATGACCGTGCTGGAGAACATCACCCTGGCCCCGCGCCGGGTGCTGGGCGTCAGCAAGAAGGACGCCGAGGAGCGGGCCCGGCGCTACCTGGACAAGGTCGGCCTGCCGGCGCGGGTCGCGGACCAGTACCCGGCGTTTCTCTCCGGCGGCCAGCAGCAGCGGGTCGCCATCGCCCGGGCCCTGAGCATGGAGCCGGAGATCATGCTGTTCGATGAGCCGACCTCAGCGCTGGACCCGGAACTGGTGGGCGAGGTGCTCAAGGTGATCCAAGGGCTGGCCGAAGAGGGGCGCACCATGATCATGGTCACCCACGAAATGAGCTTCGCCCGCAAGGTATCGAACCAGGTGCTGTTCCTGCATCAAGGGCGGGTGGAAGAGCAGGGCGCGCCCGAGGATGTGCTGGGCAACCCCAAGAGCGAGCGCCTGCAGCAGTTCCTCAGCGGCAACCTGAAGTAACGTTCCAGCCTTTTGAGCGGCCGTCCGGCCGCTCGTTTTCCATCGTTAGCCTATTCCTTTCACCCTAAGCGACAGGTAACGCACAGGTCGTCAAATTTCGCTTGATTGAGCCTGTATATACATGTTTGTATTTACTCCAATCCACAACAACAAAACGGCACGACTGCCGATTCAAGAGGATTCACGGTGAGCAAGCCAACCCGTTTTCGCGACGTCGAAATCCGCGCCCCCCGCGGCAACCAGCTGACCGCCAAGAGCTGGCTGACCGAAGCGCCGCTGCGCATGCTGATGAACAACCTCGACCCG